>JAFKES010000078.1 GCA_017308495.1 Afipia sp. | reverse complement strand
TCACCAAGCACAAGCGCCCAATCGACGGCAGGAGTCGGGGTTCGGCTGAAGACCTGCGCATAGTAATGATGCTCTATCGCCCGCACCCTGCGCCGATAGACATCGAAAAAACGATACCGACGCGACTCGATCACCAGCAGCAACAGCACGATAACCATCGCGAATAACAGGATTTCATGATGACCGGGCCCCGCCCAGGCAATCGAGAGCATTGCGGCCACACAGGTAATCGCCCAATTGGTCGTTCGATCGATCCGGTCTCGCCACCCCGCCATTCTGGCAATCTCGCCGCGGTAGTAGTGCGCGATGAGATTAATGAATTCCTGCGACGTTGCGGGAAGCGCTGGAGTGAGAGCAGCAAACTTTGGATCGTTGATCATGCTCACGGCCCGCTCGTATCGCTTTTAAATCGATTTTTCCAAGCAAGCATCACGATATCCTGCTTCAGGATTCAATCGAAACTGGGACGAACTCCCGGCGGCACGCTGAAACCCAGATCACCACGTGCAATGACGCGCTGTTTTCCTCCGACGCGCTCCAGCAACTTTCGCTGCGTTGCCTTCGCTTCGTCATCGGTCTTCGCGGGATCACAAATTCTGGTCAACTCATTCATCAGATCGCGCATGACATCCTTCGATGACGGCTGGTCGGCAATATTCACGAGTTCCTGGGGGTCTGCCTTCAGATCGAAAAGCTGCGGCGGATAGTCGGTATAGAAAACCAGCTTATGATGCCCCTTTCGGATCATGTAGGCAGCCGACTTAGAACCCATGCCATGATATTCGGAAAATACTGCGCGATCGGAATCCATGCCATCCGACAATTTCACGAGATCGGCGCCCGGATGCGACGACGTGACTGTCTCTTCATTGGCCGCACCGACCGTCGAGAAAATGAAGGGATAGAGGTCGAGCAAGCTGACCGGTGTCGTCACCTCACGGCCGCCGGTAAAGCCAGGACCAGCGACGATCAACGGCACGCCGACCGACTCTTCGTACATGGTCGACTTACCCCAGAGCCCTCGACTTCCGACATTGTCACCATGATCACTGGTGTAAACAACCCGGGTATTGTCAGCCCAGCCGCCATCCTCGACGGCCTGAAGAATCTTGCCAATATTCTCGTCCAGAAACGAACACAGACCGAGGTATCCGGCCTGCGCCCGTTTCACCATATCCGGTGTTTCAAAAAACTCGTCATAGGCGAACGACTGGCGATAATCTTCAATGTAGGGATGTTGCGGCTTGTGCCGCTCACCATAAAGCTTCGGTGACGGAAGATCCTGATCGTAATAGCGATAGAAATGCTCCGGCGGCGCGGTCAGCGGGAAATGCGGGCAAACGAGAGAAACAAACAAGATCCACGGCTTCGCCGTATAACCCAGAGCCGCTTCACGCAACCAGATCTGCGCGCGGGATGTTATATCGCGATCGTAGGTCGTATAGAGCGACTCTCCGGGCCCCGCCATGCGGGCCATCTTGTAAGCGCCCTTGCGCTTGGGCATGTCTTCATCACGGATCAAGCCAAGCAGATCGCCTTCGCCGTCGATCACATGCATTCCGATTTGCTCTTCGGAAAAACCGTTATCGTCGTCACTTGAACGGAAATGAAGTTTTCCAATCGAGACCACCTGATGTCCCCGGTCGCGAATCAGGCTGTGCCAGCTTGGCATCGACCCATCAAACGGCATCGCGTTGTCCCAGAACTTGATGTCATGGACATATTTTCCGGTGGCGAAAGCGGCCCGCGCAGGAACGCAGACAGGCGATGGCGTATAGGCTGACACAAAATTTACGCCACGCGCGGCGAGCCTATCCATATGGGGCGTCTGCACCACCGGATGCCCCCGAACACCGAGAAAGTGCGGATTGTGCTCATCCGACATGATGATGACGAGGTTATGCGGCATGCTTCATTTCTCGAACACGACGGCCCATCCCGGGCCAACTTTCCCCGAAGATGCCGAGGTCTCGATCACCCGCGATCATCGGCAACAGAGAGAATGCGCAACACGGTGCGTTATCCGCGACCTTTCCAATGGACGACTCGCTTCTCAACGATTTCGATGATGGTATTGAGGATCAATCCAATCAACCCGATCAGGGCAATGCCGATAAAAACCGTCGGGATGTCGAACAGCAAAGCAGCATTGTTGATCATGAAGCCCAAGCCGGTTTGAGCACCCACCAGCTCAGCTGCGACAACCACAGCCCAGCTGAGTGCCAAAGCAACGCGCAGTCCGGTGAAGATCGATGGCAGCGATGCAGGGAAAATGACGTTCCAGAATTCCTGCCATTTGGACAGGCCGAGTGTTGCCGCGGCACGCCGGTAGGCTATCGGCGTACCCATTGCGCCGGCCTGCGCATTCACCACGGCATAGTTGAATGCGGTCACGGTAATCAGTACGATCTTGCCCGTCTCGCCAAGGCCGAAATACAGCACAACCATCGGGATAAATGCGATTGGCGGAATCGGACGGATGAACGACATCACCGGCGAGATGGCGGCCGCAACCAGACGGCTGTAACCTGCGGCAAGACCGACAGCCACGCCAAGCGTTCCACCAATAACAAAGCCGCTCAATGTGCGGGACAGGCTAGCCCCGATCTGGCCAAACAAACTTTCTCCTTGATACCCCTCGCGCAGCAAAGTCCAGAAACGGCTGATCAAGGCTTGTGGTGATGGCAAATATTCTGCGGGCACAGCACCGTAATTCGTAGCCACGAACCAGATCAGAACAATGATAATGATGCTGACGGTCGAGACGACCGGTCCGGGGATCACGGACCATGAATGACGGCGCGATGACGCCGCAGCCGGCACGATCATCGAGGCCAAAATCAGACTAAAGAGCTTCATTTTATTCGATCCTGCTGGCAGGTAATGTCACGGCACACTTATGCGACGGGAGCTTTGTTCTGATTTTGAAGGTAAACTAGCTCTTCCTGGATGAGTCCAAGCACCTGGTGCTCGATTTCGGTGAAATCCGCCTGCCGCAACATATCGAGCTTTCGCGGCTTCGGCATCGGCACCTTGACAAGGCTCTTCAACCTGCCAGGGCGCCTGGTCATCACGCCCACGCGATCGGAGATAAAGACGGCTTCTGCAACGTCATGCGTGATGAAAAAGATCGTTGGCCGAAACTCGTCCCATAGCTCCAACAACAATTGCTGCATGATGATGCGCGTCTGATAATCAAGGGCTCCGAACGGCTCATCCATCAGAAGAACCCGCGGATTACTGATCAGCGCGCGCGCGATCTGTACGCGCTGCTGCATACCGCCTGAAAGCTGATATGGGTAACTCTTCTCGAATCCGGCCAATCCGACCGCCCGAAGCAAATTATGCGCTCGCGACAGGTATTCGTCCTTCGGCACGCCACGACTCTTCACACCGATCGTCACGTTATCCAGCACATTGAACCACGGATAGAGCGCAGGGTGCTGGAACACAACCGCGCGATCCGGCCCAGGCCCCCTGACTGGTGCTCCGTCGAGCGCAATATCCCCTTCCGTCGGAAATTCAAATCCGGCGATCAGGTTCAGAGCCGTCGACTTTCCGCATCCGGTCGGACCAACAATTGAGAAGATCTCAGATTCATGAATAGCAAGCTGAAGCTCGCCAATCGCCACAATCTGATTGCCACCACCTCTTACAGCCGGATAGGTCTTTTTGACGTTGTCAAAGACAATCTTCGTCTTTTGGGTGGCCTGCAGCATCCTGAACTCCCTCTCGCAAAACCATTTGAACTCGGCTCCCGCTCGTCCCAGCTGGTCGCCCTCAAAGCTGCAATCTCTTCGTCGGACGTCGCCCCAACAATCCACGAGCACGAGTCATCCAAATGCTTCTAGCGAGTTGGCATTCCTTCAAGGAATGCCAACTCCGTTCTCTTGCTTATTTTTTCTCTTTCTCAACGTATGCTTTTATATACTGCGGATCGATGGCATCACGAAGCTGCTTCTCCGGGATCGGCTCTTTCAGAACGCCGAGCGCAACGTAAGTCTCCGAAGCGAGCTTGAGCTGACCGAAAAGCCCGCCGTCACCCACCAGTGCATAGCGAGATTTGGGATCGATCTGACTTTCCAGCGTAGGAGGATTCTTGAAGTAAAGATTGACCACCTGCCGCGCGATCTCGGGGGATACACTCAAGCGTTTTGCCAGAGCGCTGACGGCAACCTCCGGATCCTTTCTGATCGCTTCCAGAGCTGCCGCATGTACTCTCACCAGGCGTTCGGCGAGCTTTGGATGGGCTTTCAGCGCCGCTTCACTGATGAGCGTCGTCTCCGGACAGGATCCACCACCCGGCACCCATTCAGGATCGTATCCGACCAAAGCTACATTCGAATCCACCAGTTGAAGCGAATAAGGCGCCCAGGCGATTCCGGCATCGATCGAACCGCTCATAAATGCATTGCGGTAAAGCGGAGGAGCAATATTGACGGTGCTCAGCTTGCTGTAGTCGGAGCCTGCCGCCTTCGCAGCCCAATACAGCGATATCTGCGCACACGTTCCGACTGCAGACGCGACATGCTTGGCTTTGGCAAGATCCTTCACGGATTCAATGCCTGACCCGCGTCGGACCACGAGCCCTTCGGACTGCGCCGCGTCGCCCGTATAGATCAGGAATTTCACCGGAATGTTCTGGCCGAGCGCGAATACTGACGCCAACCCGGTGGTCACAACGTCGAGACTGCCACTCTTCAGTCCGGCAAGCAGCGGTGCGCCGGACTGAAAGGAAAAGAAGGTGGGCTTGAGACCGTGTTTCTCAAACAACCCAAGATCCTGGGCGACGTAGACCGGAATGTATGACGCCGTCGGCATACCGTAGTTGAACGAGATCACATCCTGGGCCGCGGCACGTTGACCAGACGTTGCCGCGACGATCATGATCGCAGCTATCCACTTGACTACCCTCATTCAAACCTCCCTCGTTGGGGCTTTTAGGTGCCCTTTTTGTAGTCGGCAGCACGTTCCGAAGGCGACAACAGCGCTGATTGAAAGGGAGCCTTTGGACGGCTCGCTTGAACGGAGCCGGCGCATCGCAAGTCGCACCGTTACCGTGTCGCTTCCGGAATCTGTCCGGCGCTCGCCACCTCCAGGCGAACCGAACACCATAAATCTATTGCCAAGGCAGCAGGGTTCATTATTAGCCTGCCTAATGAGTATCGCCGGCCATCATGGCCGCCGACGCCTTCCGGCATCGGCGCTTCGTCAATCCACGAGGCGAGTGCTCCCGGCGATTGCAGCGATTACCGCTTTTCGAGATACGCCTTCACGAATTGCGGATCGATCGCGTCACGCAGCGTTGCGTCGGAAATCGGCTCTTTCAGCACACCGAGTGCGACATAGGTTTCCGAGGCCAACTTCAATTGCGCGAACAATCCACCATCCCCCACCAGCGCATAGCGCGACTTAGGATCGAGATGCTTCTCCATCGTGGGCGCATCCTTGAAGTAGCGCTCAAATGTCAGCTTGGCGATGTCGGGAGGGATGCCGAGCCGTTTGGCCAGCGCATCGACTGCGAGTTGGGGATTTTTTGCGATGAGTTCCAGGGCTTCCGCTTGCACCTTGACGAGACGTTCCGCCAGCTTCGGTTTGTCCTTCATCGCCGCGTTCGCGATCAGCGTGGTTTCCGGGCAGGTTCCACCACCCGGCACCCATTCGGCATCATAACCGACGAGGTGCTCGCCGACGCTCGCGAGTTGCAGTGAATACGGCCCCCAGGCAACACCGGCATCAAGCGAACCACCGAGAAACGCATTGCGATACAACGGCGGAGCAATATTGACCGTCTTCAATGAATTATAGTCAGTGCCTGCGGCCTTGGCAGCCCAGTACAGTGAAATCTGGGCGCAGGTGCCGACAGCCGCGCCGACCTGCTTGGCCTTGACGAGGTCCTTGACGGTTTTGATGCCGGAATCCCGACGCGCAATAAGCGCTTCGGCCTGCGATGCATCCCCCATGTAGAAGAGATACTTGACCGGAATGCCCTGCCCCAAGGCGAACACCGAGGCAAGGCCCGTGGTGATGACATCGAGACTACCGCTCTTCAACCCTGCCAACAACGGCGCGCCAGACTGGAAGGAGAAAAATTTCGGCTTCAGACCATGCTTGGCGAAGAGTCCCTGATCTTCGGCAACATACAGCTGAGCATACGCACCTGTCGGTATGCCGTAATTGAACTCAATCACATCTTTCTCGTCGGCGCGTGCGCCGAAGGCCATCATCCCCGTCAAGGTTGCCGCTATTGCCGCAACACCAATCCATGCTCGCATCGTCATTCTGTTTCCTCACGTGTGCATATTATTTTTATTGAGTTTTCATATTGGCCTGACCGCGAACGGCCGCTATCGATCACGAAAGTCAGGCAATAACCGGCTCCCGCAGACCGATGATCCTGGCTGCTTCTGCGGGGGTCGCGACCGAGCGGCCAAGCGTCTCAACAATGTCCGCAGCTTTCGCGACAAGCTTTTCGTTGGTCGCGAACTCACCTGGCGACATATAGAGGTTGTCTTCAAGACCAACGCGGACATGTCCTCCGAGAAGAGTCGACAACGCAGCGAAATCAAAGCACTGACGACCGATCGCGAAGGCCGCCCAATTGGCGTTGGGCGGCAACATCGCACGCATCGCCATCAGCGTTTCAGGTGTGGCCGGCGCGGCGTTGGGAATACCCAAACAGAGCTGAAACAACGGCGTCCCGATGACAAGGCCGCTGTCAATCAATGCGCGTGCCTGGGCGATATGCCCGAGTTCGAAACATTCGAGTTCGGGGGTGACGCCGATGTCCCGTATCTTGGCCGCCATTTCCCGGATATGAGGCGGGAAGCCGACAAAAATCTGCTCACCGAAGTTCACCGTCCCGACGTCGAGCGTACAGATGCTGGGGCGGAGGTCGACGATATGCAGCAGGCGCCGTTCCGGATTCGCCAGATTGGTTCCCGGACCGCCGATCTGCGGATTGTCGGCACCGGGGACATAACGGCCACCCCATCCGGTGGTAAGATTGATCAGCACATCGCTGCCGCTGTCGCGAACCCGCTTAACGACCTCCCGGAACAGCTCCAGATCACCCGAATGCTGTCCGGTCTGTGGATTGCGTACATGGATATGAACGATCGCGGCACCGGCTGCACGGGCCCGAAGGCAATCGCGGGCAATCTGCTCGGGGGTAATCGGGAAATCCGGAACCTTGGCGAAGTTTCCGTGACCTCCGGTGATAGCGCAAGTAATGATGACCTTATCCGTCATGTTCCGTCTCTTTAGTGGCCGATTGCAGCCACTTCGTTGAAGCATGGATGTCGATTGCGATGTCAGCCGACGTTTTGCGTCAATCTGACCTGCACAGAGGCAAAGGATAACTATCAGTTTTACTAATTCTTATGTTAGACATAGCCAGTTTCACCTAGCGAAGATGACATGGCAAAGCCGCCGGACCGCAATCTTGACCTCGTGCGTGCCCTCGAGTGTTTTGTCACCACGCTGAAGGTGGGCAGCATGTCCGAGACGGCCCGCAAGCTGGGGATCACCCAGTCCGCAGTGTCCCAGCAGATCAACAACCTGGAAAAGGCCCTCGGCGCCCAGCTGGTCGACCGGATGCTACGGCCCTTGCGGCCGACAAGCGATGGCATGCAGCTCTTTTCCCAGGCCGAAGCCCTGCTCGAGGGGGCTAACCGGATTCTCTCCTCGACCCGCAACCTTTCCGAGCGCCCGATGCCGCTTCTGCGCCTGTCGGTGCTCTCGTCGCTGTCGGGGATCCTCAGCCCGTCGATCGTCCAGACGCTGCATGAGCAACTTCCTATCGACAAAGTTGTGGTCGCCTCCGGTCTTGCGCATACCCATCGCAAGGCGCTGCTGAATCGTGAAACGGATATCCTGATCACGTCCGATCCGCTCCTGGAGATCGATTCACTGGAGCGCCACGAGATCCTGCTCGAACCGTTCGTGCTGCTCGTGCCCATGGGCGCGCCGTACACCCCCGGCGACCTGCGCAGCCTTGGCAAAGCCCTTCCGCTGGTCCGGTATCACTCGGAAAGCCCCATAGGTAACCGGATCGAGGTGCATTTGCGCCGGCAGGGAATCGAGTTGCCGCACTGGTGCGAATTCGACAACGCGGATTCCGTGGTGGGCATGGTGACCTCCGGCAAAGCCTGGACCGTCACGTCCCCCCTTCATGTGCTCCAGGGTGTACGGGATTGGAGCAAGTTGCAGTGCCTCCCGTTGCCCCGCCCCGGCCTATCGCGCCTCACCGTTGTCGTGTCGCGACGCGGCGAACTCCGCGGCCTGACCTTTCGCATTGCCGAACTCGCGAAAGCAGTTGTTCGCGAAACGGTCGTGCCGATGATCGCAGAACATATGCCGTTTCTGCAGGCCGAGACCAAGACCAATGGCGTGGTCCACCTGACGTCCCCTACCGCACCGCAACAATTTCCACCCTACGAACAAAAAGCAGCAGCCAAGATATCTGGCTGACCATCGTGCGAAGGCGGCCTTGCACGGCGGCGTTCCGGTTAAATATCACCGGCGGAATGTAATCGAATCCGATCCTCGCGATAGGTGAAAGAAATTTACATCCTTTTTCAACCGCAACTCATTGAGCAGAACGGCTGCCGACGATTCCGCAAGCGGATAGTGCAGCGCGTCTGACCGCATCTCACGCCAGGCCTGCAATGTCTTCGGCTTGTAGTGAAAGGCCAGGATCAGTTCCTCATCGGTGAGATGCGAGCCGAACTCCTTGCGAGCACGCTCGACCAATGGCGGCACATGATCCGCCGGCCGGCCCGTGATCGGCTTACCGCCGTTCGCGACCTTATCGTAGACGTCAGGATTCATCGGCGACGGATGCTCGCCATACCACCCAAGCGCATAGTTCCGCACTTCAGCCGGAACTACCTTGTAACGCTCGCCATGGAGAACGTTGAAAAGGGCCTGCACGCCGATGAACTGCGCCATCGGACTAACCATGATCGGATATCCAAGATCCTCGCGGACGCGCTGAATCTCCTCCAGCAATGCATCGAAGGAGACATCGAGTTTCTGCGCCGCCATCTGACTGCGCAGATTCGACATCATGCCGCCGGGCACTTGATGCCGATAGAGCGCGGGATCATAGATCGCACCGATCCCGGTCGGCTTGCCGTGCTCCTTCGCAACTTTTCGGAAGTAAGCCGCCTCCTGCTCCATCTTGTCGAGATCGAGCGGGACGTCAAACCCCTGACGGATCGCCTCATAGACGACGGTTTCGGTCGGAGGATTCGACGTATTGTTCGCCAGCGGCGAAATCGCCGTGTGCATCACATCGACACCCAGCGGCAGAGCCGCAATGGCAACCAATGTCCCAAGGCCCGATGTACAATGTGTATGGAAGTGAAGCTTGATCTTGTCCCCGATCGCCGCACGGATCTTCGGAACAAGCTCGGTCGTGCGCTCGGGCGTGAGCAGAGCACCGGAATCCTTGATCTGGACTGCATCCACATCCATCGCCACCAGCTCCTTGGCCTTGGCGATATAATATTCATCGGTATGCACCGGGCTGATCGAATAGACCAACGATCCAATCGACTGCAGGCCATGCCGACGCGCCGAGCGAATGGTCGATTCCATATTGCGCGTATCGTTGAGGGCATCGAACGCATTGATTGCCGTCACGCCGTATTTGCCGAGCGTCTGGATCGTCAGATCGGTGGCGTCGTCGGGGAAAATATCCCAACCTAGAATATTGAGACTGCGGATATAGCAGGCCTTTGCGCTTCCCGGCGTCAGCCGGTTGACCATCGCAAGCCGTTCCCACGGATCTTCGGCAAGATAGTAGATGCAGGAATCAAAAACCGCCGCGCCACCCAGTCCGATCACCGAATAGCCGACCTCGCCGACCGTGGCGGCAATCGGCTCGATCATCGCCGACGTCATGCGGGTCGCCCAGAGAGACTGGTGACCATCGCGCAGCGTCGTATCCCAGAAATCGATCCGGCGGCGCGGCGTCACTTCCGCCTTCTCATTTTTCTTAGCCATCGATGTATCCTCTTCGCCGACGTCAATGCTGCAGGTTGGCTTGCTCAAACCATCGCGTGTGATGCTTGCCTTCGCGAAACTCCGGATGCTCCAGAATCTTCAGGGCGGAAGGGATCGTCGTCATGACGCCCTTGATCTTGGTCGCCCGCAAAGCGCCGATCAGACGATCGATCGCCGCATCCCGCGTCGCCCCCCATGCAATCACCTTGGCAATCATGGAGTCATAGAACGGCGGAATCACCGTCCCGGTTTCGCACTGGGTATCAACACGGATTCCAGGTCCACCCGGCATGATGAACTCTTCGATCCGACCAGGGGTCGGCATGAAACCCTGCGCCGGATCCTCCGCATTGATTCGGCACTCGATGGAGTGCCCACGCATCACCGGCGGCGATCCCGCGAAGCTGATCGTTTCGCCGCCTGCAATGCGCAACTGCTCAGCGACCAGATCGATCCCGCTGACCATCTCGGTCACCGGATGCTCGACCTGGATTCGCGTATTCATTTCGATGAAGTAGAAGCGGCCTACCGCCAGATCGACAAGAAACTCGATCGTTCCAGCATTGCGGTAGGATACCGCGCGGCACAGCTTGATCGCCGCGGCGCAAAGCTCGTCCCGCAGCTTGGACGACAAACCCGGCGACGGTGTTTCCTCGATCAGCTTCTGATGCCGGCGCTGAACCGAACAATCGCGCTCGCCGAGATGAAGATAGTCGTTCTTGCCGTCGCACAGAACCTGAACCTCGACGTGACGCGCGTTCTCGATGCATTTCTCGACATAGACACGGCCATCGCCAAAAGCACCGCGGGCTTCGGTGATTGCCTTGAGCGCCTGCTGTTCAAAATCTTCCGGAAGATCGACTTTCGTCATACCGCGTCCGCCACCGCCGGCGGCGGCTTTGATCATGACCGGATAGCCGATCGTATCAGCGAACTGCGCCAACGCCTCCTTGTCAGTGGTTGCGTCGCCCCCGCTTCCGGGAACGACCGGCACGCCGGCTTCGATCGCGCACTGCCGGGCCCTCGCCTTCTCAGCCATGAGGCTGATCGATTGCGGATCTGGTCCGACAAAGACAAGGCCCGCCTTCTCACAGCGGGCTGCAAACCCGCTGTTTTCGGCAAGAAAGCCATATCCCGGATGGATCGCATCCGCCTTCGCCAACAGAGCAGCGCCAATCACGGCGTCTGCGTTGAGATAGCTCTGCTTCGACGGCGCGGGACCGATGCAGACAAAACGATCGGCGGCACGGACGGCCATCGAGGCCACGTCGGCCTCAGAACACACCGCAACGCTTTCGATCTGCAGCGCTCGACAGGCCCGGACGACCCGCAACGCGATTTCGCCACGGTTGGCGATAAGAACTCGTTTGAGCATGGCAATCTGATCCCCGCGACGACTTAAGCCGGCTCGACCCACATGACGACATCCCCTTTCGTCACGAGGTGGCCGTCCAGCACGTCGATGCGGGCGATGCGTCCGGCTGCGGGTGCCTTGATCAAGTTCATCACCTTCATGACATCGATGATGCAGACAACTGATTCTTCGCCTACGACCGCTCCCGGCTCTACGAACGGGGGCTCGTCTGGCGAAGGCGCGCGGTAGATGACGCCGGTAAGAGGCGCATGCAGCGGGCGCGCTGTCGGAGATGGCGGTGCACTTGAACCGGCGGAAACCGGTGGCTGCACCGCCGCTGCGGGAGCCGCGGCGGCTGGCAGGACGACCGTCGCCGGGACAGCGGATGCCGCCGCGCCAGGCGGTCCCCTGCGAATATTCAGCTCGATATCGCCGGAACGAAGCGAGATTTCCTGCCCTTCGCCATTTTCGATGATCGCCAAAGCGGTCTTGATGTCATCCAGTGTGATGGACATCCACTAATCTCCTTGATGCTGGCCGTCGCCTGTCGTTGTTTCCCGAAGTGCCCGCCACATCGCCTGTTTCAGGGTACGATACCAAAGGTGGTGTAGCCGCCATCAACGCACAGGACATGGCCATTGACAAACGACGCATCGTCCGACGCAAGGAACGCTACCGCGTCCGCGATTTCGCGGGGCTTGCCATAACGACCGAGCGGAATGCGCTCTTCACGGCGGCGGCGCAACTGCCCGACCTGCTCGGAAATCATGGGTGTTTCGATCTGCGCAGGCGCGATTCCATTGGTGCGAAGACCGTGTGGCCCCCATTCAGCGGCCATCGTATTAATAAGCCCAAGCGTACCGGCTTTTGAGGCGTTGTAGCCGCTCATGGTTGCCACGCCACGCATCGCATTGATCGAGGCGATGACCACGATGCTGCCGCCTCCCGTGGGCAACATGTGACGCGCAGCCGCGCGACCACAGAGAAACACGCCCGTCAGGTTGACCCTGATACTCAGATCCCAGTCCGCCATCGTCGTATCGAGAATCGGCGCCACCGGCCGAACTCCGGCTCCGCACACCATGATATCGAGTCGCTTGTGACGCTCCATGACCGCAGCAGTCGCACGCTCGACAGCCTTGTCATCACCGACATCAACGACCTGACCAAGAACCTGGATACCATCGGCACGAAAATCGGCGACACATTTTTCGACGCCACCGGCGACAGCATCAAACACCTCGACTTGCGCACCTTCTGCCGACAGTCGTTTGACGACCGCGCGCCCAATTCCTCCGGCACCACCGGTCACGATCGCCACGCGACCTTCAAGACGCCGACATACATTAGGACTGGTTGTAGAATTCATGCTTGACCCTTTCGACATATCATTTGCTAAAGACGTGGGAACCGTCAGATGATTTGGACTGTCTCACGCACCCATGCACGAACTGCCTTGGCCCCCGAGGCCTGCGTGTGAGCTCGCGCCTCCTGCCATTCCGCAGAATTGTAAGCGCGTTGAGCCGCCTCCCAATCATCGAACAGAAGCTCATCGGTGCCACAGATATCCGGCTCTGCGCCGTTCTCTCCCTTGTTCGCAAGATTGATCACATAGCCGCGCAGGCCAGGCATCCGCCGCGCGATCGGGGCATGATCTTCAAGCCACCAGCGCTGCTGTTCTTCAAGCGTCTCATTGTTGCGAAATAGAGTGATGGCCATTTTGATCATCGGGCGTGTCTCCTCCAACTGGCTGTCGGCCTGTGTAACGTACGCCTGAAGACGGGCCCTTATTAGTTCAACTAATATACTCGGTCGTCCGCTTTCACAGCTAGCATTTGCTCATCGAAAGAACTGCGGTGAGACACCGCGGACATGAAATTCAAAGCGGACACGGCGAATGCAGCTCACACAGTTCGAACAAGATATGCTTGCCGGCAAGCACGGAGAACCACGGCGGTTCGCGCTGGAGCAACAGCTCAAGGTCGGGCGTTTCTTCGATGCCGAACGCTTCGTTGAAATATCGCAGGTTCACCTGATGGCAGACAGCGAAGCTGTCGGGCCCGCTGGCGTCGACTTGCTCGAAAGTTTCGTCAGCCACGGAGCCGAGGCCTGTCGCGTTCTGGTGCCAACCGTAACCGACCCATCCAGCGTTGATCATCGCCACTGCGAATTGATGAAGCAGCCGGCAGTTGCCGTCACCCTGGAAGGGCGCATCGCGGACGCGTTCACCAGCATGGGGATCATGCGCACCTCGACCTGCATTAACTATCAGACCATCATCCCACCACTCAAAGGCGAGCATATCGCCTTTGGCGACACCGGTTCGGTCATTTATGCGAACAGCGTCTGCGGCGCACGTAGCAATTTCGAGGGCGGGTCCGCAGCGCTATGGGCCGCGCTGACCGGACGCGTGCCGGCCTATGGATATCACAAGGATACGGTGCGCAAGGGCACGCTGCATTTCCGATTGAAGACTCAGCCGCGCGATTGGACCGATTGGGGTGCTTTCGGCGCGATCATCGGAAAACGAATGGCGTCGTACTGGGATGTGCCCGTCCTGTCGGGCGTAGAATCGCCACCCACGTCGGACGATCTCAAGCATTTCGGCGCAGCTCTTGCGAGCTTCGGCTCCACTCCGATGTTTCACATTGTCGGTGTGACACCTGAAGCGACAACGATCGGAGAAGCCTTTCACGGCAAGATGCCGCCTGCGGTCGACATCGACGAGACCATGCTTGAGGCGTTCTATGATAGTTACAACCACGAACAGCGCATCGATATCGTGGTGTTCTCTGCTCCGCAGCTCTCGCTGTTCGAACTTCAGAAGCTCGCAAGATTACTGGAGGGTCGCAAGATCGCCGAAGGAGTTCAGATGTTTGCAACGACCTCTCCGGAGATCGGCAGCGGAGCCCGCCGCATAGGACTTCTTGACAAGATAACGAACAGCGGAGCCGTCGTTCTCGAAGGAACCTGCTTCTATCAGATGTACGCCCGCGAAATGGGACAAGCCAACGGATGGAAGCGGATCGCAACAAATTCAGCAAAGCTGTCCAACATCATCGCCGGTTATGGTTATGACCCTGTGTTGCTGCCGATGGATCGCTGCGTGGACGTCGCCGTGAAGGGATCATTGAAATGAGTGAGACGATCGAAATCATCCGCGGCCACGCCGGATTTGGCGAACGGATCACCGGCACGGTTCTCGCTGCCAATGATGGATTTTCTGCACGTTACGACCTCGATCGGGCGAAAGGCGTGTTCTCACGCCCCGCGCACAAACTTTATAGCCAGTCCTACATCGACAAAATTCTAGTGCTCAATATGGCGAAGGGCGGCGTCGCGTCAGCCTGGATGCTGCATCAGATGATGAAGATGGGAAAATCTCCGAAGGCGATCCTCTTCAACTTCGTCAATCCCGTTATCGCACAAGGAGCTGCGCTTGCCGGAATTTCACTGATGGACCGCTTCGATTGCGATATCACGGCGGCGTTGCAAACCGGCGACGAGGTGGAAATTGATCCGAAGGCAGGAGAAGTTCGCATTCTTCGCCGCGCGAGGGGTGGATGACGGCGTCGCCCGAAGCACATACCGATCTCCTGGCGCGCCTCAACAACGACGTATCAGGCACGTTCGCTGCGATCCTCGGACTCCGTTTTGTCGAAGCCAGCCCGGACTGCATCGTAGCCGAAATGGATGCGACGGAAAATCAAACCAGTCGACAGAACGTCATCCACGGCGGCGTTCTGATGGCGATAGCCGATACCGTGGGTGGATTTTCCACCCGTATCAACCTTCTGCCTGGCCAAGGAACGACCACGATCGAATCAAAAACCAACTTCCTGCGGGCGGCAACGCCGGGATCTACGCTCCGCGCTCGTGCAGACGTCCTGCACAAGGGACGAACGACGATGGTTTGGCAGACGATCATCCGCGACGAGAAAGAACGCGTGATCTCGATCACCACACAAACCCAAATGGTGATCGCGGCGAAGAGCTGAGCGATAGGTGCGACGATGAAGACAAACATTTGGGCGCAAATTCTTCGGGAGATCAAACGGATCGGCAGCGGGTATCGACCCGAACGCCACTACATGCGCGGCCGTCGCCAGACTCACGTAGCCCCCTCGCCACCCGGCATCCCGCAGGCTCGTCGAAGCAACTGCCTGCCAAATTCTGACTGCAAGTCAACCGCAACCGACACGGTCGACCAGCCTTTCGTTTCTGCAAACAGCATCTAAGCTCCGCCGGATCGCACATCCAGACAGCAATCTGATTCGATAGGAAAACGATTTCAGGCTTGATCAAGAGCCTGAGAATGCCACCGATATACCAAAGCCCTATTTGGGAAATACTGCGGCCCGAATCCGCTCTTTTGACGGGAAATACGCTCATGAAGGAATTTGACTATATCGTTGTCGGCGCGGGATCCGCGGGCTGCGCTGTCGCTGCCCGGCTTGCCGAGGATCCAGGCGTTCAAGTTCTGCTGCTTGAAGCCGGCCCCAAAGATCGCAATATCTGGATACACATCCCGATCGGGTACGGGAAGACGATGTTCAACAGCTCTGTCAACTGGCAGTTCAATTCGGAGCCTGAACCTCACCTCAACAACCGGCGCATCTATCAACCTCGCGGCAAGGTCCTCGGTGGATCGAGTTCAATCAATGGCCTGATCTACATTCGGGGGCATCCGAACGATTTTGATTCCTGGAAAGGGATGGGAAATGAAGGGTGGGGATGGGATAGCGTCCTGCCCTATTTCAAACGCGCGGAATCCAACGAGCGGGGTGCGAGCACCCTTCACGGCGGCGACGGACCCATCAGAGTCTCTGATGTCCGCGGCAAGAACGAACTGGTGGAAGCTTTTATCAAAGGCGCGGTTTCGTGCGGCATCGCGCGTAACGATGACTTCAACGGCCCGACCCAGGATGGTGTTGGCTATGTTCAGCTCACCACCGGAGGCGGCCGCCGATGCTCGACCGCCCGTGGCTATCTCCGGAATGTCGACCGCAAGGGCTCGCTGACAGTGGAGACAGGCGCGCTCACACGCAAGATTCTGTTCAATGGATTGCGCGCCATCGGCATCCAATACGAGCAAGATGGTCGATCCATTGAGGCGTACGCGCGACAGGAAGTGATCGTAAGCGCCGGTGCGTTCCAGTCGCCGCAACTCCTGCAGTGCTCGGGCATCGGCCCGGCCGATTTGCTGCGAGATATTGGTGTACCGCAGGTGGCCAATCTTCCGGGTGTGGGGCAGAATCTTCACGATCATCTTCAGGTGCGATTGATGTATCAGTGCACCAAAGCCATCACCACCAACGATTCACTGCGAACAGTCTGGGGCCGCGCGCAAATTGGATTGCAGTGGCTGCTTCAGCAGAAGGGGCCCGTAGCCGCCGGCATTCAGCTTGCCTGTCTGTTTGCCAGGAGCCGCCCGGAAGAAATCCAGCCGGATATCCAGTTTCATTTCGGCACAATCAGCGCCGATAAAACCGCCGGACAACCTCACGATTTTCCCGGTTTTACCATGTCGGTATGCCAACTGCGGCCCACCAGCCGCGGGCATCTCAAGGCGCGCAACAGCGATATGGCAACCCCCCCTGAAATTTTTATGAACTATTTTGCGACCGACGAGGATCGTCGAGTCATGACCGCCGGCGTGCGGCTGGCTCAGGATATCGCACGTTCAAAGGGCATGTCGGATTACGTCGCAGCACCTTACCGACCGGCCCGGTTTCTTGAAACCGATCGCGAGATCGAAGACTTTATCCGCGAAACAGCAACGACAATTTTCCATCCGGTCGGCACGTGCCGCATGGGCCATGACAGCATGGCGGTGGTCGATCCCCAATTGCGCGTCCATGGTGTTTCCGGACTACGAGTTGTCGATGCCTCGATAATCCCGACGATACTATCTGGGAATACCAACGCCGGCTCGATTGCGATCGGCGAATATGCCTCCGACCTGATCAAGAAGGATCACAGGATGCGAAATACAAATGCCGCTATGCAGGCATGACTCTGACCACTACACGCGGCACGCTGGTTACGTCTTACGTTATCCGGGCGCTATCGGAGGCACCGTCTCCCCACCAGCACGATCGCATCATCCAGGAGCGCGCTCGGTGCACGCCGGCTTGTCGCGCAACCAGATACGCAGATCGTCCGGTGTATCGAGGTCGAACGAAAGGACCGGATCTTCGCGGAAGCTGATTCGCAGGCCAGAACTTCTTGCCGCTTCGGCATGCCGTTGAGCGCCTCGCCAACGGCCCTGTATTCCTGCAGCGAAGCCCCGAATCCTTTGCCAGCTCAATGACAACTGACCGAGCGTCTCCCATCATTGCAGCATACGAACGCGTCACAGGGAAGGGCATACGCCATCTTGCCGCGCAATCCTCGAAGGCGCGCCGGGCGGTTACACGCAATCCCCCTCAGCACTCCACAATATCTCCAAGACGGACATAATTGCGCCCCCCTATGCGCGCGACCGGCGCATGTTTTTTGGGATCAATCTTGCAATCGTGAGCGAGACCGTGTCGAACATGCATCAATGCAACTCTGCCGATCACGAAATGATTGGGAGCATCGCCAAGCTCGATAATGCGCTCTAGTCTGCATTCGAACTGGATTTTGGAATCAGCCAGCCGCGGTGGCTTGATGTGAACCGACGGCATGGTCGCCAGACCCAACTGATCGACCTCACTGACATCCGCCGGTTGATCGGCACTGCATTCCTGAACGACATTTTCCCAGCCTTCCGGAACCATGTTGATGACGAACTCACCGCTGGAACGGATATTCAGCAAGGTATCTTTCAAGGAGCCCGGCCGCGGGCCAATGGAGATGGCGAGCAAACCGGGATCAACCGCAACAATGACGAACTGACTGAATGGAGCAGCATTGATGATGCCGTTTGGACCGATCGTTGTCACAAATGCGATCGGTCGCGGAATCACCGCACCCGTCAGCATCTTGTAACGCTCTGCGCGAGACAGGCTGTCGAGGTTGACGGAATCGAACATTTCTGTCGCCGTCGTATCTGCTTCGATTGCCATCGGTCCGTTCTCTACCGCCCGATATTCGCCGGCCCTAGAGTTTGGCCATCACTTCCGTCGCGAACTGTTCGACCTGATCGTCCATTTCGGCGACGGAGTTGGCTGGAAACATCAAAGCGCTGCAGTGATCAACGCCAATCTTCTTCAGCGTGGCAACCTTCTCCAGGATGACGTCCGCCGACCCCACAAGGTTGGCGATCACCTGATGACTGAGGTCGCGACCGGTGTAGGCCAGCGATTCGCGATGCGCGACAAGACCGCTTGCCATGTAGCGTTTCTCAGCTTTCTCAAGTGTCTTGTCGATCGTCACTGAAAACTGAGGCGCGATCTCGATATCGGAGGGATTGCGTCCCAATTCGGTGGCCCGTGCCTTCAATTGCGCGATCCTCTCCTTCATTTCAGCCAGTGGACGCCACCCCGGAAGCCATCCCTGCCCATAGCGCGCAGCGCGTTCAATCGCTTCCAGATTGTGGCCCCCGATATAAAGCGGGAAGGGCTGCGCCCTGCTTTTCGGCGCCATCTCGATGTCGGTGAAAGTATAGTACTGGCCCTCGAAACTCGCGCGCTCCTTGGTGAAGAGCATTTCGAGAGCCTGAAGCCCCTCGTCCATCATATCGCCGCGGCGCGCGGACTTCATGCGCGATCCACCCCAAGCGAGAAACTCCTCGCGATAGGCGCCAAGGCCGACTGCCATGATGAAGCGGCCATTGCTCATCTGGTCGAGCGTAATCGCCTGCTTGGCAAGATAAACCGGATCGCGCATCGGCAGGACACAGAGCGCTGTGCCCAGTTTCAGCGTTTTCGTCGTGGCTCCGATCGCCGCGAGCACAACCAGCGGTTCGTAGAAATTCGGAGGCTTGCCCGGAAAGAGATCACGAACATAGTTCTGCGTGGTGATGTGATCGTTACCCCAGACCGAATGATAGCCGAGGCGCTCATAGAGCTGTCCTTGCCGGATGAAATCCTCCGGCCCCGCGAACGGCACCGGATACATCACACCCTCAAAGCCCGTCGACAGACATACGCTGAACTTCATGACGATTGCCGCTCCCTGGATTTAAGCCGTTTCTAAAATTCTGCTGATTTGATCGCCATCGCGCGCGCCAGCGATTACGATTTCATCGAGACCTGCCCGATGGTAAGCATTGAAGCGCTCCGCGATCTGTTCTGGATTGCCGCTGGCGGCATGACGCCGGACGATATCGTCCGTGATCATGGATTCAGCCCGTGCCCAGTCCTCGGCAACGACCGCCTCATTGAGCGCGGCCTGATCGAGTACGCTGCCGCCGGCTTGAAGATTTGCCGCGTGATGCCCGCCACGCAGAAGGATGGCGAGAATTCGCCGCAAACGATCGTGAGCTTTGCTCTCATCGTCATCAATCGCAGCATAAACCAGTGCATGCGTGCGCACCTTACGGTCCTTCGCTCCGCGATGCAGATGCTCAAGTGTCTGTTCGATGAACTGAACCGATGTCCCGGCACTAATGAGCACACCATCCGCCGACGCTCCCGCCAGTTCAAGCATCTGGGGGCCTGAAGCTGCAAGCATCAGCGGCACAGGTCGACCGCCGGTCGCAAGGCGCCGGTTATCAATCCGAAAGCTGTCGCCGGCTAGCTTAACGGTCTCGCCGCCAAGCAGGGCCCGTGTGATCTCCAACGCTTCCCGCATCGGTTTCAACGGTTTCGATGCATCGATACCGACGGCCTTGAGATCAGCAGGGGCACCAACACCGAGGCAAAGCACGACACGTCCGGGGAAAAGCTCGTCCAGCGTAGCAGCGGTCATCGCCACCTGAACAGGATGCATCGTGAAAGGATTGACGGCCATCAGGCCGACACGCAGACGCTTCGTTTGTGACAGCGCCCGTGTCGCCAGCGCGATCGGATCGCGCAGGAAAAGATGATTGGCGATCCACAACGTCGCGGCACCGCCATCTTCGCCCGCCACCACCTTGGCGGAAAACAGATCCGGTTCGTCGCGTCCGTCGCTTGAAATGGAAATGTCAGACAAGGCTTTTCACCGCTTCGAAAATCTTGATGTAGCCGGTGCATCGACAGATGTTGCCACGCAGAAAGTGACGAATCTCCGCGTCGGTGGGCGCGGGATTCATCTCCAGCAACGCTGTCGTGGCCAGCACCATGCCGGAGGTGCAGAAGCCGCACTGCAGAG
Source organism: Afipia sp. (assembly GCA_017308495.1). Classification (GTDB taxonomy): domain Bacteria; phylum Pseudomonadota; class Alphaproteobacteria; order Rhizobiales; family Xanthobacteraceae; genus Afipia. The sequence goes on along the minus strand of JAFKES010000078.1, from coordinate 24,025 downwards.
CGCCGTGATCGATGAACGCCTGCTGTACCCGGCTCAAAACGCCGGCTTCTGCGATACCTTCGATGGTCGTCACAGCCCGCCCCTCGACGTCAGCCGCAAGGGTCGTGCAGCTGCTCACCGGCAGGCCGTCCACCAGCACCGTACACGCACCACAAACCTCGACATCGCAAGAACGCTTGGTGCCTTTAAGGCCGACCCGATCCCGCAGCACATCGATCAAAAGATCGAACGGCGCGACATCGACTGTCGCCGTCTGGCCGTTCAATGTCAGCGAAAGCGCCATCGTTTCAGACGTCATCGTCATTCTCCCCGCCCCGGAGATTGATCAGCGACTTGCAGCACTGCGCGCCGCATCAGGACGGCCGCCAAGTGCCGTTTATAATCGGCGCTGCCGTGAAGATCGTCACGCGCGGGAAGATCCGCTGCAGCCGCGACCGAAGCGGCCGGCAAAACATCTCCCACCCGATGTCGAGGAACTCCCTCCAGGGCCGCCTCGAGCGCCGTCACGCGGATCGGGCGACTGCCGATCGATCCCGCCCAAACCCGGTAACTGGTCCTTCCATCATCGGTGCAGCAGCCTGCCGCGATCCCCACCGCCGGCCGTTCGAGATGGCCCGACTTCAGGTAGGTGAAGCGCTCATCCGGACGCGGTACGGGAATGTGCACCGCCGTCATGATCTCATCATCACGGCGCTGCGTCGTGAACTCGTCCTCGATAAACTCGGCGACGAGAACAGATCGAATTCCTTCCGGACCCCGCAGGGTAACTCGCGCACCCAAAGCAGCCAGAAGCGAGGGAGGATCGGCGTGTGGCTCGCCGAAGCAAAGATTGCCGCCGATGCTGCCCGCAACCCGCACACGGATATTTGCGATGTTATTGCTTAGCCCTGCATAAGCCGGAACATGACGATGCATCAGCGCGTCACGAGCAAGATCGAGATGACTGGTCAACGCTCCGATAACGATCTCGTCCGATTCCAACCGCACGCCTCTGAGCGACGGAATCCCCTTGAGATCGATCAGGTGATCGTAGCGCAGCACGCGCGCCTTGAGCGCAAGAAGCAACTCCGTGCCGCCGGCATAGAAGGTTCCGTCGTCACCGTGCTGCGCACGCAGTTCGAGCGCGGCATCGAGCGTCGCGGGCCGATGGAACTGAAAGGGGTGCGGCAACACTCAGATTGCCTCCAGCTGTGCGCGAAAGCTCGTCTCAAACTGCGAAAAATTCTCTTCGGCGCGTTTCTTGATCACGGAATGGCCCAGGGACGCCAACCGGCCTGCCACTTGCAGCGACGCATTGACCTCCAGGCGGCTTCCCGTCTCCGCATGCGGCGCGACCCCGACATCGAATACGACATTGAGCGTGGTGCCGGTGAGCTTGTCGCGACCAAAGGCGCGCGCGCGAATGCGATTTGGCTCTTCGTGCTCCTCCACCACGATGCTGGCCGGAACCTCAAGCCGGAAGGGGCCGATTTTTTGCTTCATTACGGCGGTGTAGCTTTCCAGGCGCCCCACTTCGACAATCTGTTCGCAGCCCGGAATGCACGACGCAATCCGGGCGATGTCGACCATCACCTCCCAAACACGCTGCGGTGAATGCGGAAGATCCGCTGCCATATGAAAATCCATCAGGACACCCCGGATTTCTTCTGCAGCGCGCGCCACACGCGCTCGGGCGTCAACGGCAAATCGCGAACGCGAACGCCATGTGCGGAGGCAAGCGCATTGGCGATAGCCGGCGCGACGGGCAAGATTGCCCCCTCGCCCATTCCACGCATTCCGCCCGGACCCGGTCCATCGCGATTTTCAATCAACACCGTATGGAAAACATCCGGCACTTCGTCGATGGTCGGAACGTGGTAGTCGATCATGCTTGCATTGACCGGCTGACCTTCGCTGTAGACCAGCTCTTCGAACAGAGCGTGGCCCAGCCCTTGTATCGCGGCGCCCTCGTCCTGGCCTTCTGCTCCGAGGCGATTGATGACACGGCCAATGTCGGCAACGCTGACATAATGACGAACATGGAGTGCCCCGGTTTCCACATCGACATCGATGCCGCACTGACCCGCCGCCGTCTCCCAGAAAAGCGGCGCCTGGGCCAGACGTCCTTCGCGCGCAAACGGAGAGATTCGCCCGATGCCAATAACCTCGCCGCTATCGATTCCGAAGTAGGCATGGAGAAGCTCCGCGAAGCTCCATGTCCTGCCCGCCGAGGCAATGCCGCCCGGCCTAAGTTCGATCGAATCTGCCGCAACGCCAAAGGCTGCAGCCGCCATCTCACCAAGCTGACGGCGGATGTCGGCAGCAGCGTCCTCGATCCCCAGCCCCATCATGAGCGACGAGCGGCTCGCGCCCGTCCCCCAGTCGAAGGGAGCGATCATTGTATCCGGCGTTGCAACCTCTACTGCGGACATCGGCTGATGCAGGGCTTCCGCGGTCAATTGGCGCAGCACTTCGCGCACGCCTTGTCCAATCTCGACGCTGCTTGAAATAACCTGGACCGATCCGTCGATCTTCAGCCGCAACATCACGCCAGCCACAGCCATAATCCCCGGATCGGATGCTCCAAGGGCGGTTCCTTTCGACAGGCAAACGCCGGGAGCAGCCGCTTCGATGCGGCTCATGGTCTGCGATGCCAGTCCCATCGCTTCCGCCATATCGACGTCGATGGGGCGAAGATCAGGCCGGACGTGCTCACCGCGCTTGAGCATATTGCGATATCGGAGCTCGATCGGATCGATCCCCAACTCCGAGGCAATGATGTCCATTTGAGATTCAGTGGCCCACACCGCCTGCGGTCCGCCGATGGACCGGAAGGCTGCGCCCGGCACCGTATTGGTGTAGACCGCGAAGCTTTCCAGCTTCAAATTTGGAACGTGATAGGGACCGATGCTCCGATTGGCGGCCTTGATGGCCACCGCCGGGCCGGTGTCGGCATAAGCTCCGCCATTCATGACGATCCGAACCGACTTGCCGAGGATAGTTCCGTCATTCCGAACGGCGGTTTTGATGACGATCGCCGCGCTCAGGCGGCGTGCCGTCAACATCGATTCCGAAATGCTGAGACAGACGCGGACCGGGCGACGAGCCTTCCACGCCATCGCCGCCACCAGTGGATCGATCTTCACTGAGGCCTTGCCGCCGAAGCCGCCGCCCACGAAGGGCGAAATAATTCGCACTTTCGCCAACGGCATATTGAAGACACGCGAGATGACCTTCTGAACGGCTGTTGGCGCCTGTCCGCAACTCCACAGCGTGAATCCCGAAGGATCAAACGACGCGACCACGCAATGGGGCTCCATTGCGTAGTGAAAGATCATTGGAAATGTGAAGCGGTCTTCAAAACAGCGATCGGCGGCGGCGAACGCGGCATCAACATCGCCCCGAGCATAATTGTATTTCTGAAAGATATTGGAGCCTGCGACCGGCTTCGCCTCGCCCTTGAAATAGAAATCCTTCAGGGTTTCCATGTTGTCGTGAAGCAATGGCGCATCGTCGGCCATCGCCTCCTCCGCGTCCGTCACGAACGGCAGCGGCTCGTAGTCGACCATGATCGCATCGACAGCATCCTCGGCAGTACGCTCGTCCACCGCTGCAACCATGGCGACAGGTTCACCGACATAGCGCACCCGATCGATTGCAATAACCGGGCGATCCTTCAGAAACAGCCCCCAATGGGTGTTTAAGCCGGCAATGTCCTGCCCGGTCAGGATCGCAACGACGCCGGGCATTGCCAGCGCCGCCGTGAGATCGATGTTGCGAATAAGGCCGTGGGGAATGGAACTGCGCAGGATCTTTCCATGCAACATGCCCGGCAGAACCACATCCGAGACAAACTCGGCAGATCCGGTCACCTTGTCTCTGAGATCGCTTCGAGGCTCCTGCCCAACGGATGTCATGTGCTGGCCTCGACGGGTTCCGCAACGGACCTTCGGCCGCCTCTGATGTACTTGTAGAATTGCGAGCCAACCACCAGAAGCGCGACGGCCAGGATGACGCCGGAGATCGGGCGGAAGAGGATGATGGAGATGTTGCCGTCGCCCATGAGAAGCGCCTGGCGTAGCGACATATCCATGATGTTCGCGAGAATGAACGCCATGATAAGCGGACCGGAATCCAGGCTTGCCTTGCGAAACACGTAGCCAATCGCGCCAAAGATCATCAACGTCGAGACATCGGTGAAATTATTGCGCAGACTATACGTTCCGAAGATCGCAATCAGCAGGATCGCGGGACTCAAGATCCACGACGGCACGCGCAGCAACTGAATCCAGAGCCCCACAAGCGGAAGATTCAATATCAGCAGCATGATGTTGCCGACGTACATCGACGCGATCACGCCCCAGAAAACATCGGGGCTCTTGACCAGCATCAACGGGCCGGGCTGCACATTCTGAATAAGCAACCCGGCGAATAGGACGGCCGTCACGGCATTGCCCGGAAGACCGAGCGTCAAAAGCGGCACGAAGGACGCGGTCGCAGCGGAATTGTTCGCGGATTCCGGCCCGGCAACACCGGCGATTGCGCCGTGGCCAAACTCTTCGGGTTTCTTCGAAATCTTCTTCTCAAGTGCATAGCTCATCAGCGACGCGAGAATTGCGCCTCCGCCGGGAATAAGTCCGACGAAAAATCCGATGACCGTGCCGCGACCGATCGCACCCGACGATTCTTTCCAATCCTGCCGAGATGGAAACAACCGCCCGATCTTGGTGGAGATGAGAGACGAGCCATTTTTCTCTTCAAGATTGTACAGGATTTCCCCGATCCCGAACAAACCCATCAGCATCGGAACGAGATCGATACCGTCGCTGATTTCCATGATCCCGAATGAATAGCGTTCGACACCCGTCAAGGTATCGACCCCGACCAATCCGAGCAAAAGCCCGGCCAGCACCATGCAAAAGCCACGGATGGGCGAGCCACCGGAAAGGGTCGCACTGAGCGCCAGGCCGAAGACGGCCAATGCGAAATATTCGGGGGGGCCGAACGACACCGCAAATTTCGCAAACAGCGGACCGACCAGTGCCAATGCACAGACCGCAACGGTCCCCGCGATGAATGATCCGATTGCGGCAATGGCAAGCGCCGGACCCGCGCGGCCCTTCCTCGCCATCTCATGACCATCGATGCAGGTGACGACCGAAGCGGCCTCGCCCGGCACCCGAAGAAGGATCGACGTGGTCGAGCCGCCATACATCGCGCCGTAATAAATAGAGGCGAGCATAATGATCGCCCCGAGCGGCGAGCCGGCGTGATAGGTCACCGGAAGCAGCACGGCGATGGTCGTTACTGGACCAAGGCCAGGCAGGACACCGACAAGCGTTCCAAGCACCGAGCCGATCAGCGCGTAGAGAAGATTGGATGGCTCCAGCGAAAGCTGGATCCCATACGCCAGTTTTTCAAACGCTTCGATCATTGCCGCACCGGAAACAAGGGCATCGGTACTTTCAGAAGTACGTTGAAGATCACCACGCCCACAGCGGTCAGCGCGATGCTGCAGACAATCGCCGCGATCCAGTCTTGTCCGTAAAACAATCGGATCCACACCACCAGCAGCAGGACACTGGCGAATACGAAGCCTGCGTGAGGCAATGCCACCGCATAGACGCCTGTCAACGCGATCGCAACGAGTGGCGAACCCCTGAACGGGGTTTCGCCCCTTGGTATCGGTTCACGCATTGCCACAAACAGCAGCGGCAACAACAGCAGCGAGATCACCAGAGGCAGCAGACCCGGACCCGGCGTATCGTCCACCCAGAAGCCAAGCTTGAACGCACCTACGCCAAAAAGAATGGCCAATGCGGCGAGCATCGCGGCGGCGACATATGTTGGTGCGATCCTGGTCATTCGACGAAGCTCCAAGGATTACTTTGCCTTGCCGATTTCCGTGAGCAACTGACCGGCGAGGCTATATTCCTGTTCAACCAGCTTCTTCACTTCAGCACCCGGAAGATCGATAACTTCCATCGCCAGCCGGTCCATGGTTTCCAAAAATGCCTTGTCGGATAGCGCCTTGCGGAAAGCAGTTTCCAGCCTCGCGCGAATGTCCTCCGGCATGCCCGCCGGTCCGATGATGGCCTGAACCGAGCGCAGCGACTTGTAACCGAGCTCGTTCAGCGTGGGCACATCCGGATACAACTTCGAACGCTTCGGCGTGGTGACAGCAAGCAGGCTCACCTGCTTGTCCTCGACGAAAGGAGCCCATACCGACGTTTCGGTGACGAAGTCGACATGCTTGCCAAGCAGAGCCGGCATCGAAGCCGCCGACCCCTGCTGCGGGACATGCACAAACTTCGCCTTGGTATCGAACTGCAGCGCTTCGGTTGTCAGGTGCTGCGTCGTCCCCACGCCAGCAGTGCCGTACTTGATTGCGCCGGGTCGCTTCTTGCCGTCTTCAACGAGATCCTTGAGCGTCTTCCACGGCGCATCCGACCGCGTTGCGATCGCAATAACGTTGTCGCCATAATAGCTGATGAAAGAGAACGCATTGATCGGATGGAACGGCAATTGACGTCCCTGAAGCGCGACCAGATATGCAGTGCTTGAAAGCGTACCGATGGTGTAGCCGTCAGGTTTGGCGCTGGCGAGTTCGGCCATGCCGATGGTCGTTGACGCGCCAGGCCGATTGACGATGACGATCGGCTGTCCGAGCGATGCTTCCGCCGCTTTCGCCAATACCCGCGCAGTCTGGTCCGTGCTGCCGCCCGCGGCCCAGGGCACGATCATTGTGATGGGCCTGGTGGGAAACTCGGCCCGAGCGACGCCACTCATGAGCAGCGTGGAAGCGAATGCGGCAACAAGGCTGAAAGTGCGTGCAACAGTCATGATGTTGATCCTGACTTTGAGATCCGCCCCATTGCGGACGATTTCGGGAAGATGTTTTGAGCAGTGAGAGTCGCGATGGCATCATCGATATTCGCCGCCACCAGCGTCGGTTGAGGTACGCATCGCGCCGTTGCGGCGGGATCCTTGAGGCCAGCCGCGGTCAACAGACAAACAACGCTGTCCTGCGGCTTGATGACATCCGTTGCACGCAGGTGCTCGACAGCGACCAACCCGGCGGCTGACGACGGCTCGACATACAAGCCCTCCTTTTGCGCGAGAATGCCCTGCCAGCGCATCATGTCATCATTGGCGGCGATGACGCTGGTGCCACCAGAACGACGAACGATCTGAAGCGCCTGCACCGTGCCTTGGGTCGCGCCAATCGAAACCGCGACGGTCGTGTGGCTCTTCGGCATGTCCGGCGGCACATCCGACCCATCAGCCAGCGCTGAACGAAGTGAGCCGTAGACTTCAGCCGACACCATCCGCGGCATCCGGTCGGTCCAGCCGAAAGCCATCATGTCTTCGAAGCCGCGCCACATGCCGAGCAGCGCATCGCCATAACAGACCGGCAAAACGCACCAGTCCGGAACCGTCCAGTTCATTTGCTCGGCAATTTCATAAGCCAGCGTTTTGTAACCTTCGATGCCATACGGATTGCTGCCGACCACGGGGCCGAAGAACGGCGATGTCGGGAACCAGCCGAACTGATCCACCGCATATTGCATCAGCGTCCAGCGATCGGCTTTCTCGGACACTTCGACGACAGTTGCGCCATACGCCTGCATCTGCGTCAGCATCGTCTCCGAAGTGCCCTTGAACGTGAAAATCGTGCAGGGCAAACCCGCTTTCGCCGCATAAGCCGCCGCTGCCGCGCCCGCATTTCCCGACGAACTGGATACAATCGCGCGCGCGCCCATGTTTTTCGCGGAAGACACAGCCATGCAGGCCAGCCGATCCTTGAAAGACCAGGTCGGATTGCGCGTCTCATCCTTGACATGCAGACCGGCCAAACCAAGGTCTGCGCCGATTCTGGTCAGATGGTGAAGCGGCGAGTCTCCTTCTCCCAGGCTTACCGCCTTTGAAACATCAACCGGCAGTACATCGCCGTAGCGCCACAGGCCGCGAGCCGCATTCACGGCAGGCTTGTTCCGGCGCACGCGCAGGGTCTCGTCATAAACCACCGTCAGATTGCTGCGCGCCGTCGTGCGGCACGCCGGACAATCCGCGGCGTAGTGATCGGCGGGGTAAGTCGCCGCGCACCGAACGCATTGAAGACCCAGGACTTTGGCCATCAGAGGATCCGCAGTTCTGTGCTGCTGAGCATGAATGAGTCGACGCCGTCACGCGTGACGGCCATCGTGTCTTCCACCTGCAATCCGCCCAAACCCATTTCGTAGTATGGAGTCTCGACACAGATCACCATGTCTTCCTCGAACACATCGTCGTTCGAAGGCGCAATGTTGGGCGCATCGTAACCATCAAGTCCGATGCCATGTCCGACATGGCTGCGCTGATAGTGCGGGATGCCCTCCTGCCGAACCGTATTCACCGCAGCATGAAACACATCGGCCACGCGAACGCCTGGCTTGATCATCCCGATGGCGCGGTCGAGGCCCGCGCAGATCGCGCGATGATAGGTTTTCACTTTGGCGCTCGGCTCGCCGATGACCGCATTGCGCGCGATGTCCGCGCGATAGTGGTTGTAACGCCCTCCGACATCAAAGCGGATGATGTCTCCGGCATGCATGACCTGCTCGGAGGGCTGCACATTTGTCATCGCGCTACGCGGACCGACGCCGATGCATCCCAACACAGGATATCCGCCCTCATTGATCGTCTTGGCGTGGAATGCACGCGCCAGATCCATCTCGGTCGCCCCCTCCCTGGCGACAGCGAGCGCGGCTGAGATGGACATATCCGCGATCTGCGCCGAGCGTCGCAGGCGAGCGATTTCTTCCGGAGTCTTGATCGCACGCGCATAGCGGAAGACGTCAGCGGCTCTCACCAAAGTTGCATTGGGAAGCGATTCAGCGAGCTTGTCCCAGTATTGCGGCAGGATGCCGATCTCGTCGACGCCGATGCGCGCGCGATCAAGGCCGCGATCCTTGATCGCACGGACAAGTGCGGCGACCGCTTCTCCATCGTCCGCCTGCGCAAGCAGGGTTTCGATGCGTGAATCATGCGCATCGAGAGAGATATCCGGCGTCCGGTCGACGATGAACTTGCCAAAACGACGAATGTCCTTCACCCAGACATCGGGGTGGGTGACAAGATCGATCAGGCCAGTGCTTGCAATCACCGCGGATTCACCGCGGCCTTCGGCGGGGGTCAGCACGTAAGCCTGCGGCCCCCGGCGGATCCACTGGCTCATTGCCCAGAATCCGCTCGCGTAAGTCACGTTCTCTGGCATCGTTGCCACGATGGCGTCGAGCTTCTGCGTCTTCATGCCGGCGAAAAGGCGAGCATAGTTCATCAACATGGGGGCACGATCTCTCATTCTTGAAGGGCCGGCGCCGCTGCCGGTTTCTGACTCGTCATCAACGGCGAGAGGCCCAATCGCTGGGATATCCGCAAGGCTGCGGCGCAAACGATGCTGCACAAATTTTCACGATCGTCGGGGCCAAGCTGATTGCGCGGCAACGCTCCACTCAGTGCCGCAATTGCCTGACCGGTCGCGTCGCGTATGACGGCACCGACCGCAAACACACTGTCCAGATTTTCCTGATCCGAGACCGCGTAGCCAAGGCGGCGGACATCCGCCAGTTCAGTCAGGAGAGACGCAAGATCTGTCTTGGTGTGCGCGGTAAGTCGACGAAACGGTTCGGGACCGACAACGTTGGCCACTTCGTCATCGGTCAACTCGGCCAACAGCGCCTTCCCGAACGCGGTGGAATGAAGGCATCCGCGCGAACCCGGCGCACTCGTGATCGCGATGGGTCCGTGGCTCTGCAGCGCAGCCAAATAGATGACGGCACCGTCGCGCAAGACACCCAGATAGGAATTGATCCGGTCGCGCTCGGCCATGATGCGCAGTTCGGGCAGGCTGACCGCCTGAAGATCGGTATGTGAGAGATACGCCCGCCCGATCTGAAAGGCGCGGTGTCCGATACGGTACTTCAGCCCATCCGCGCCATGCTCGACGTAGTTCGAGGCGGCAAGCGTCGAAAGCAGCCGCTGGGCGATGCTGGGCGCAATCTTAAGCCGGCGCGCAATCTCGCGGACACCCAGTTCCGCAGCGCTATCGCCAAGCAAATCCAGCACGGACAGCGCTCGGGCCACCGACTGGCTGATGTTCTTGTCGATTTTGTCCCGATTATCGGGACTCTGTTCCGATTTCATGAGGTATCTAAATCTTCGAACTCCCTTGAAGTCAAGGCGAGCGTGTATTTTTTCAAACTTTGGTTGTGGAGCAGGTCAGGACGGTCCAGGCGAGCTTTTCGCACGCACTCAAAACCCGGCAGCGCGTGATCGTGTCATCGCACTGGCAGGATCACATCAGGCTGGCAGGAATGAACCGAGCCGTCGTGAGGTTTAGGAAGCACGCGACAGATGAAAAGGCGGCGCTGCCAGAGGACGAGCAGAAATTATCCGCAGCAGCATATCCGGCTGCTCTAGCGACACATCTCCAGGCGACTGGAAGAAGTAAGTGCCGCGGCGATGTTTTGCGGTCCTCGACTGTTAATTCGCGCGCATGGATGATCGGCGATCCGTCGTCGCCCTGCACCATCAGCTAAAGATCGGGCGGGCCTCTCATGTTCTGGAGAGACGGCATTCGCGTGGCTCAAATGCGACGGCCGCAATGGCGGCGAAAGTCTCACGCTCGACGGTTCTGTCGCCAAAAAGAAGGAGCCGGTGTTATCGCCGTCCGCAAGCATACACTGTTGTCGCGATGCCGCTGGACGATTGTTTCAGCGCCCTGCAGTTTCGATTCCACGCCTGGTCCACTGGTCCCTGCATCGGCGCCTCCAGCAACATGACATCAGCCATTTGCCGGACCACGGACAAGCCCTCAACGTGAAGAGGCCGACTACGATTGTGCTCAAATACGGCCGAGGGCCTGGCCAATGTTGCGAGCAGCTTTCATCACGTGAACCGAGTATTCCTTAATCTGTTTGCGTTTGACCCGTATGTCCGGGCCGGACATCCCGATAGCGCCGACCAGTTCGCCGGAACGTCCGACGATAGCACAAGCGCAGGCCGCGATGCCTTCGCGCCACTCGCCATGCAGTACGGACGAATATCCCTGCGCCCGTACCGTATGTATGTCTTCACGCAACTCCTCAATGGTCGTCCGCGTAGTGTCCGTGTAACGCCTCAGATGCGGCCGGAAATTCTCGAGATAGTCGTCGGGCATCTGGGCGAGCATGGCCTTCCCCGTCGCCATGGTGAAGGCGGGCGCACGCATGCCGACGCTGGTATGCGCGCGGATGTGATGCGCGCTTTCGATCTTGTCGACATAGACAACGTCGATACCTTCGAGCACCGACAGATGAACGGTCTCGCCGGTTACTTCCGCTAACGCCGCCATCGCCGGCCTCGCAATGCGGATCAGATCCATGCGCTGAATGACGTGGCTACCGAGCACCCACAGCTTGGTGGTGAGCTCATAGGTACTGTGCGGAGGAACCTGCCGGACGAAGCCCTGCGATTGCAGGGTCGCCAGCAGCCGATGCACATTGCTCTTGGTCAACTTCAACTCGTTCGCAAGGTCGGTTACCCCGCGTGGTTGCTCGCTCATCGCAAGAGCTTCGAGGAGTCTCAATCCTTTGATAAACGCCTTGTCCATTCAAGCCGCCGGCGCGAGGGATCTTCAGTTGCGAACAGACCGGCGGCTGAAAGCCGCCGGCTGCATTGTTGTGTGGCGCGTTCTACTGGGCAAGCATCGCGTTCAGCTTTTCCTGCGCATATTCTTCGTTGGTCGAGTTGCCCGCCGGTGATGGCGCGCCCCAGAAATCCGGGCTCCATTCGATCGCCTTCGCCACGTTGTCCGGATTGTTGGCCCAATAGCGTGCGACGTTCTTGTCCGTCGCCGCATCGAAAACCACCTTCGAGGGCAATGCCACAGGGAATGTCGAGGTCAACTGGGCCGCCCGCTTGGGATCGAGACGCCAGGACAACAGCTTCAGCGCATTGTCATAGTTCGGCGCCCCCTTCGGGATCGAGAAGAAGTCGTAATAGATAAAGCCCTGATTGAAGGTGAGTTCGATCGGAGCGCCTTCCAGAGCCAGCTTGCTCATCGAACCCGTATAGGCGAGGCACATGTCGGCTTCGCCATCGAGAAGCAGCTGCGGTGGCTGCGCGGCAGTGGTCCACCACTTGACGACATGCGGCTTGATTTCCTTGAGCTTCCTGAGCGCACGCTCCATGTCGATCGGATAAAGTTTGTCCTTTGCGACGCCGTCGGCCATCAGCGCAGCCTCGAAGGTGAAGCGCGGCCACGCCGGCATGCAGCGGCGTCCCGGAAATCTCTTGACGTCCCAGAAGTCGGCCCAGTTCTGCGGTGCCTTGTCGCCCTTGAACTTGTCCTTGTTATAGACAAGGCCAACGCCGATCACCTGCAGCGCGACGCCTTTCTTGCGCTTCAGATTATCCGGCATCGCCGCGAGGGTCTTGTGGGCGGATTCCGACAACTTGGAATAGTCGATGTCAGCGAGGCAGCAGTCGCCGAGCAGCTTGGTTTCCTGATCGAAAATGAAGGTCAGGTCCCACTGCGCCTTGCCGGCTTCGGCCTGCGCCTTGATGCGCGGGCCGCTGCGCGCTTCCTGCACGGTAACGACCTTGATGCCGGTCTCCTTCTCGAAAGGATCATACATCACCTTGCGCAGCGCATCGCCATAGGCGCCGCCCGGATCCTGCATGATGACGACATTGCTTTGGGCCGCGGCCATCCCGGTCCCCATCGTCATCAACGCCACCGAAGCCAAGGCCAACAGCCTGAAGCGTTTCATTCCCAGCATCGTCCATTTCCTTCTGGTTGATCGTTTGTCCATCAAGTCGCTTTTTGAGCGGTTGCGAGCACTGGCCGGGCGAGGAACAATCCTCCCACGACCAGCAGCACTTCGAGCGTGGAGACCACCGCAAGCACCGGATTGAGCCGGTAATTGATGTCGCCCCACAACATCAAGGGAAGGGTCTTCAGTTGCGCGCTCGACAAGAACAAGGTCAACACCAGTTCGTCGAACGAATGCAGGAACGCGAAGAACGTCGCGGCCGCAAGGCCAGGTGCAATCGCCGGCAGCGTGACCAGCCGCAGGACCGTCAGCGACGATGCGCCATGCACCGAAGCCGCCTGTTCGAGCCGCGTGTCCACGCCCTGCAGTGCTGCCGCCAGGATCACCACCACGATCGGCAATCCGCCGATGGCATGCGCCGCCGCAAGACCGAACACCGAGCCGATGAGATCGAACCTGAGGAAAAGTGTGTAGAGCGATAAACCGAGCACCACGGGCGGCACGATGATCGGGCTGACGAGCAGCAGCATGATCACCGATTTACCGCGCACGTTCCCCCTCACGATACCCAGCGCTGCGCATGTACCGAGGCCAACCGCGATGACTGCAGAGACCGTAGCAATCAGCGCCGATGACCAGAACGCCCGCATCCAGTTGGTGTCGGAGAAAAACTGTTCATACCAGCGCAACGAGAATCCCGGCGGCGGAAATGTCAGATAACTGGCGCTGCTGAACGAGATGATCATCACCACGATGATCGGCAGGATCAGCACCGCGATCACCAGGCCGCCCATCAGGCGCACTGTCCAGGTCCCGCAACTGGCCGGTAGCATGCCCAGCAGCCGCAGCAATGGCCAGCCGACGGCGTCAGCGAAAGCGCCGCCAAAGCTGCGATGCGACGTGGCGGTCGTTGCAGCCGTCCTGGCTTTACCCGCAGTCGTTTCGGTCAGCTTGCGTCCGCCCCAGATGAACTCCAGACCGAGAAAACGCCCGGCGAAGGCGACCACCAACAACGTGATGAGCAGCAGCACAACGCCAAGGGCCTGCAGGAAGCCCTCCGACGTCACCGAGTCCGCCTGCTGCGTGATGTGCATGGCAAACATCTGGTCCCCAGGTCCACCCAGCAACGTCGGCGTGATGAAAAAGCCGATCGCGGCCACGAACACCAGCAGGAAACCCGCGCCGATTCCGGGCAGAGTCAGCGGCAGCAGCACACGCCAGAACACAGCGATGGGCCCAGCGCCGCTCGCCAGCGCCGCACGCGTCAGGCCGGGATCGAGCCGCGACACGCTCGAATAGATTGTCAGCACCATGAGAGGCAGCAGCACCGCCGTCATGCCCAGCAGCACGGTGCCGCGGTGAAACAGCAGTTGGACGGGCTCGCTGAGAACGCCCATTGACACCAGGAACTTGTTGACCGGCCCGTTGCGGCCGAGCAGCACCATCCATGCATAGGTGCGGATCAGAATCGCGATGAAGTAGGGCAACACGATTGCAGTGGCGATCAGCGCGCGGGCAATACCGCGACTGCGATGAATCAGCAGCGCGGTCGGATAGCCGAACAGCAGACACAGGAAAGCCACCGTGACCGAGATCTGCATGGTCCGGACCAGCGATTCCCAATACAGCGGCACCGCAAAGACGCGCTGGAAATAGGTCAGCCAGCTCGGCCCGCTGACGCTGATGCGAATGAGATCGATCAGCGGTAGCAAATAGATGAACGCCAGGAAACAGATCGCAGGCAACAGCAGCAGCGCCGGGTTCTTGAGCTTCATGGCCCAGTTCGAGCTCGGTTGATGCCGCGGCTCGCCGGACAGCGAGATCGTCGTCATGTCAGCACCCAGCAGTCTTCCGGCCCCCAATTCACGTGCAGACGGTCACCGACATTGGGCAGCGGCTGTCTTGCAGTATCGGTGCAGCGGATCAGCAGTGTGTCGCCGCCCTCCATTTGCGCCTCGATGCGCAGGATTTCGCCAAGGAAGATCGCCGAGGTCACGGTCACCGGCGTGGAGGTCGCGGTTGGCTCATTGGCGATCGCCACGCGCTCGGGGCGCAGCAGCACGGTGACGCGGCCGACATCGATGGCGTCACGGCTCTCGGCATCGAACACATGACCGGCGCGGTTCTTCAGCGTCACGGTAGTGCCGCGCTTCTGCACAATCTCGGCCTCGATCAGGTTGCTCTCGCCGACGAAAGACGCCACGAAACGATTGGACGGGTGACGGTAAATGTCGAGCGGCCGTCCGATCTGCACAATCTTGCCGGCATCGAGCACGGCGATGCGATCGCTCATAGTCAGCGCCTCGCCCTGATCATGGGTCACGAACAGGATCGTGCTGCCAATAGTCTGATGCAAATCCCGGATTTCGATCTGGATCGATTCACGCAGACGCCGGTCCAGCGCACTGAGCGGCTCGTCCATCAGCACGACCTTCGGCCGCATCACGATCGCGCGCGCAATCGCCACACGTTGCTGCTGCCCACCCGACATTTCCGACGGCGATTTTCTGGCATGATCCGAAAGCCGCATAATTTCCAGGGTCTCGGCCACGCGGCGTTCGGTGGTGGCGCGATCGATGCCCGCCATGCGCAGCGGGAACGCAACGTTCTGCGTCACCGTCATGTTGGGAAATAGCGCGTAACTCTGGAATACCATGCCAAACCCGCGCTTGTGGGTAGGCACGTTGTGCACCGGCCTGCCGTCAACCAGGATTTCACCGCCATCGAGGCTCTGAAATCCCGCCAGCAGATTCAACAACGTGGTCTTGCCGCTACCCGACGGGCCAAGCAGCGTGATGAATTCGCCGGGCTCGATATCGAGATTGATGCGATTGACCGCGTAAAACTCGCCGTATTGCTTCTCGGCCTCGCGAACCGCAATGCGCGAACCGATGACCTGACGCCCACTTGCGCCGTCCGACTGCGATGTCGGAACGCTCGCGCCGGAACGTCCTGCGCGCAGCGCCAATGGCTCAGTCATCGTGCTCCTCCCCAATTGTTCTATATTGTGAAACGCTATTCCAATTATTGTTGGCGGCGCGCACCGCGTTGTCAAGCAGATGCGCGATGCGATGGCGTCCTGCCCCTCCCCCGCGCCACCGACACAGCAGTATTACCCCTGCTGCAAGCCATTTGGCGCACAAACGCATTGACAGCCGCGCCAGCGCCCGACTAGTTTTATTTAGAACCTTGTTCCATAATATAGAACAATCTAGGGGAGGGCAAGTTGGTAAGCGATCTCCGCGCATTGGCCAAATATGTCGAGCCGGGAATCCGGTTGGCGCTGCCAGTCGATTATGCCGGCGTCTCAATGGCCATGACGCGCCCCATCCTGGAGCGCAACACCCGCAACCTCGATCTCGTTTGCGTGCCGACCGGGGGCCTCCAGGTCGATCAGCTCATCGGCGCCGGCCTGGTGCGGTCCGTCGAAACCAGCGCCGTCTCGCTCGGCGAGGCCGGCGGTGCACCGCGCTTCAATGCCGCCGTCAAGGATGGCGCGATCAAGCTGAAAGATGCCACCTGCCCCGCCATTCATGCCGGCCTCATGGCGGCGCAGAAAGGCAGCCCTTTCATGCCAATGCGCGGGCTGATCGGCAGCGACCTGCTGCGCCATCGCAATGACTGGCAGGTCATCGACAATCCGCTGGCGGATGGCGGCGATCCCATCGTGCTCATTCCCGCGATCCATCCTGATGTCACGATTTTCCACGCGCCGATGGCCGACCGGTTCGGGAATGTATGGATCGGACGGCGCCGCGAACTCGCTGCGATGGCATATGCCTCGGCCACCACGCTGGTCACGGTCGAGCGCATTGTGGACGAAAGCCTGCTCGCCAATGAAATGAGCGCCGCGGGCGTGCTGCCGGCAATCTATGTCACTGACGTCGCGGTCGCGCCGAAAGGCGCGTGGCCCTATGGGCTGTGGGGCGAATATCCGACCGACACAGCCGAAATCCTGCGCTATGCGCGCGCCGCACGCACCGCTGAAGGATTTACCGACTACATGGCCAACGCACAGATGGAGCCCGCGTGATGAGCAATGTTCATCCGCGCGAAATCCTGATCTGCACCATCGCCAAGCTCCTCGACGGCGTTCGGCATGTCGCGGTCGGCGCGTCCTCGCCGATCCCTGCGGCCGGTGCGATGCTGCTGCGCGCGCTGAAGCAGAAAACCGGCGAGAAGGGCCCACGCATCTCGATCCTCGGATCCGTCGAGCACAATTTCTTCACCAATGGTTCGGCCGAACTGTTCGATTGTGCAGGCCAGGGCCGTATCGACGCCTTCTTCCTCGGTGGCGGTCAGATCGACGGCCGAGGCAATATCAATCTGGTAGGCACCGGTGACTACCCGCAGACGCCGGTGCGATGGCCCGGCTCGTTCGGATCAGCGTATCTGTACTACGTCGTGCCGCGCGTCATTCTCTTTCGCGAGGAGCACACGCCGCGCGCGCTGGTCGAAAAGGTGGATTTCATCAGCACGCCCGGCGTCAGCGACGATGGCGTTTACCGCAGCGGCGGACCGATCGCGCTGTTGACCGGCAAGGCGCTTTTCCGCTTCGACAAGACGCGGCCGGGCTTCAAGTTGCAGAGCGTTCATCCAGGCCACAACCTCGCAGACATCAAGGGCGCTACCGGTTTCCAATTCACCCATGCCAACGAACCGGAACAGACCGCGTTGCCGGATGCACAGACGCTGGCTCTGCTGCGCGGTCGGGTCTACGATGAAGTCGCGGAGACCTACCCGGATTTCGCCACCCAGATGCGGCGCGAGATCGAACAGTCGCTGTCCCGCGCCTCTTGATCGGACCGGTGAGTAACGAAACGGAAACGGCGCATGACTGAAATCAAGCGAATCCCGCATTGCAGCCATTGGGGCGCCTATACGCTGCTCGTGCAGGACGAGCAGATTGTGGGCGTCGAGCCATTCGCCCATGATCCCGCCCCCTCGCCGATCATTCATTCGGTGCCCGAATGGGCCAATCCCGAACGACGTATTCTGCGCCCGATGGTGCGCAAGGGCTGGCTTGAGAAACGCGAAGGCAGCGACCGGCGCAAACGCGGCACGGAGAAATTCGTGCCCGTCAGCTGGGATCAGGCAACGACACTGGTGGCCGATGAAATTCGCCGCGTTTCCAGCACCCATGGCAATGCGGCGATCTTTGCCGGCTCCTATGGCTGGACCAATTCGGGCCGACTACATCATGCGTCCTCGCTGCTCAAACGCATGCTCAATCTCGCCGGCGGTTTCACCCGGCACGTGGACACCTATTCCATCGCTGCCGGCCCGGTGATCTTGCGCCATACGCTGGGAAGCTCGGACGCCTGCGACGGCCGCGCCAATACGCTCGACACCATTGCCGAACATACCGAAACGCTGGTCGTGTTCGGCGCGCTGTCGCCACGCACCGCGCAGACCGAGGCCGGCGGCATCGGCGCCCATCGCCTCGAAACCTATCTGCGAAAAATGACGGATCGCGGCATCAACATCATTCACGTCTCGCCACTCAAGGATGATCTGCCGGACTGGGTCAATGCCAAATGGTGGCCGATCCGTCCGAACACCGATACCGCGCTTATGCTCGGCCTCGCCGGGGAGATCGTAAAGGCCGGCCGGCAAGCCAAGGACTTTCTCGACCGCTGCACCAGCGGTGCAGAGCAACTGCTCGGATATCTCGATGGCTCGTCCGACGGCATTCGCAAGGATGCCGCCTGGGCTGCAGAGATCTGCGGACTGGATGTCGAGGACATCCGTCAGCTGGCGCGCCGCCTCGTCGATAGCCGCAGCATGCTCACCGTGAGCTGGAGCCTGCAACGCGCCCATCACGGCGAACAGCCATTCTGGGCCGCGCTTGGCCTCGCCTCCATCGTCGGCCAGATTGGGCTGCCGGGCGGCGGTGTCGGTTACGGCTATGCATCGCTCGGCGGCGTCGGCTCGCCCTTTAATCTCGGCAAGTCGCCGGCGATCTCGCAGTTGACGCGCCCGATCGACAGTTTCATCCCGGTGGCCCGCATCAGCGACATGCTGCTCAATCCCGGCGCGACCTTTACCTATCAAGGCGAGACCCGAACCTATCCGGATACGCGGCTGGTGTACTGGGCCGGCGGCAATCCCTTTCATCACCATCAGGATCTCAATCGACTGTCCGAAGCCTGGACGCGACCGGAGACCATCATCGTCCAGGACCCGATGTTCACGGCGACTGCGCAGCGCGCCGACATCATCTTGCCGGCGACCACCTCAATCGAACGCAACGACCTCGCCGGCAACAGGCGCTCCGACTTCATCGTGGCGATGAAGCAGGCCATCAAGCCGATCGGCGACTCGCTGCCCGACTTCGAAATCTTCGACCGCATCGCCGGCAAGCTCGGCGTCGGCGACCATTTCAATGAAGGCCGCGACGAAATCGGGTGGATACGTCATCTCTACGATGAGTGCCGCAAGGACGCCGTCGAGCGGCTCGGCTTCGCGATGCCCGACTTCGAAACATTCTGGAACGACGGCTATGCGCGCTGCCCGGTGCGCGCCAACCACACCTTCCTGGCCGAATACCGCGCCGATCCCGCCGCACACGCGCTCCATACCGAGAGCGGCAGGATCGTGCTCGGCAGCGAGACACTCGCCCGGCTCGGTTATTCCGACTGCCCGTCGCATCCCGCCTGGGTCGAACCGGCAGAATGGCTCGGCAATGGCAGCGATACGTCCGATCTGCACCTGATCTCGCATCAACCGATCGGGCGACTGCACAGCCAGATCGAAACCGGCGTCGCGAGCGCGTCCACCAAGCGCAATGGCCGCGAACAGGCGCGGCTGCATCCGGATGACGCCGCCGCGCGCGGCATCAGCGATGGCCAGACCATCCGCATCTGGAATGGGCGCGGCGCCTGCCTCGCCACAGCCAAGGTCACAGACAGCGTGCGCGTCGGCGTGCTGGTTCTGCCGACCGGCGCCTGGTTCACGCCGCGCGACGAGAGCGGCCTCGAAGTCGCCGGCAATCCAAATGTGCTGACCCTCGATATCGGCACCTCGCAATTCGGCCAGGGCTGTTCGGCCCATACCTGCCTGGTCCGCGCCGAACCCCATATCGCAGATCAACGTGACGCTTTTGAAGAATACCAGGACAGACTGGTTGCGCTCGCGACCGCCTGAGAGGAAACAGACCCTATGACCAAACCTGCCATCAGCCGATTCCCCGTCCCCGAAATTGCCAGCCTGCCGGATGATATCCGCGAACGCATCCTCGCGGTCCAGGAAAAGTCCGGCTTCGTGCCGAACGTATTTCTGACGCTGGCGCATCGGCCCGACGAATTCCGCGCCTTCTTCGCCTATCACGATGCGCTGATGGACAAGCCAGGCCCGATCACCAAGGCCGAGCGCGAGATGATCGTGGTGGCCACCAGCAATGCCAACCAGTGCCAGTACTGCGTGGTGGCGCATGGCGCCATCCTGCGCATCCGCGCCAAGAACCCGCTGATCGCCGACCAGATCGCCGTGAACTATCGCAAGGCTGATATCACGCCGCGCCAGCGCGCGATGCTCGATTTCGCCATGAAGGTCTCCATGCGCGCCTATGAAGTCGGCGACGCCGATATCGAGGAACTGAAGCGCCACGATTTCACCGAGGAGGATGCCTGGGATATCGCTGCCATCGCCGCCTTCTTCGGCCTCTCGAACCGGCTGGCCAACGTCACCAGCATGCGGCCGAACGACGAGTTCTTCGCCATGGGGCGCTGAGGCGTCTCGATCGCGATATGACGATCATCCGCAGCGGCCGCCAAAGGCCGCGACGGCGACCTTCGAGGACATGAGCCATGACGCATCCCAGCGCCGCAGACATCGCAACCCGGCAAGCCATCATCGATGCGTGCCGGGAAATGTCGGCCGCAGGCATTAATCAGGGTACGTCCGGCAACATAAGCGTGCGTACCGAGGCCGGCATCCTGCTGACGCCGTCCGGCGTTCCCTATGACACGATGCGGCCGGAAGACATCGTCGCGATGAAATGGGATGGCTCGTGGACAGCCTCTGAAGGCCGCGTGCCCTCGACGGAGTGGCGCTTCCATCTCGACATTCTCAAGGCCAAGCCCGAAACCAACGCCGTCGTGCATGCGCATCCGATCTTCTGCACGATCATCGCCATCATGAACCGCAACATCCCGGCGATTCACTACATGATCGCAGCAGGCGGCGGCAACGACATCCCCTGCGCACCCTATGCGCAGTATGGCACGGCGGAACTGTCGCAGGCCGCCCTGGAGGCGCTGCGCTATCGTCGCGCCTGCCTGCTTGCACATCACGGGCTGATCGCCATCGGCCCCAATCTGCGCAAGGCCATGTGGCTGGCGGTGGAGGTCGAGGTTCTCGCCAAGCAGTATCACGGCTGCCTGCAGCTCGGCACGCCCCCGCTGCTCCCCGATGTCGAGATCGACAGCATTCTGAAGCGATGGGGACAATACGGCCTGCGCGACAGCGACAGCACGCCCCGAATCGCAGCCCCCTCGACCTGATAACCAGCACCCATCATTGCGAGACTTGCCACATGGCCCATCCTCATGACGTCAGCGTCTGCGGCACCTACATCCTCGACATTCTCGGCGTTCCCATCACCGAGATTCCGGCCGGCGCTGGCCGCGCGCTGATCGATGAGATCAAGCTCACGGTGGCCGGCACGGCCGGCGGCACCGTGGTGCCCTGCGCGCGCCTCGGACTAAAAGCCCTCGCCGTCGGTGCCGTCGGCGCCGACGAGAAGGCCGACTGGGTGCTGAATGCGATGGAGCGCGACGGTATCGATATTTCCGTGATGGAGCGGATGGCCGGCGTGCCGACCTCGGCCACCATCCTGCCAATCCGTCCCGATGGCTCCCGCCCCGTGCTGCATGCACGCGGCGCTTCCGCCCGCTGGAAGATTTCGCCCGAAGCGCAGAAGGCGGCTTGCAAAAGCAAGGTGCTCCATCTCGGTGGCGTCGGCTCATTGCTGGCGATGGACGGGGAGCCCACGGTGGCGCTGCTGCGTGACGCCAAGGCGGCAGGCTGCATCACCACCGTCGATCTCATCCAGGCCCGCGCCGAGACACTGGCGCTGCTCGAGCCGCTGATGCCGTATACGGATTTCTTCATGCCAAGCATCGATGAGACCCACGCGCTGGTTGGCACTGACGATCCCGCGACCTGCGCGCAGTATTTCATCGGCAAGGGCGCCGGCGCCTGCGCGATTTCACTCGGTGAACACGGCTCCTTCGTGATGACGCGCGACGGACGGCAGTTCACGGTGCCCGCGTTTGAGGTCACGGTGCGCGACACATCGGGTTGCGGCGATTCCTATACCGGCGGCTTCATCGCCGGCCTGGTTCGCAACTGGGATCTGCTGGACTGCGCCAAGCTCGCGACGGCCACTGCCGCCACCGTCGCGACCGGGCTCGGCTCCGGCGCCAACCTTGTCTCCTTTGAGGAGACGGTGAAGGCAATGAACACACTGCCTGTTCGCGGCGCGCGCGCTTAGTCCATCAACCGACCAATCTTGCCACATCAGGATCATCTCATGACCAGACATGCCATCGTGACCGGAGCCAGCCGCGGAATCGGACGCGCCATCGCTCTCGGCCTCGCGCAGCGCGGCTACAACCTCGCGCTGACCGACATCGCCGCGCAGGAAAGCGCGCTATCGGAAACCGTCGTCGACGTGAAGAAGCTCGGTGGCAAGTGCATCCCGGTGCTGGCCGATGTCAGTAAGCTTGAGGATTGCCAGCGCACCGTTGCCGAGGCGGTCGCAGGCCTCGGTCACGTCGATGTGCTCGTCAACAATGCCGGCATTCTGCGCCTCGCCACCATCGACGAAACCACACCCGAACACTGGGATCAGACCTTCGCCGTCAATGTCCGCGGCGTGTTTCAGATGACCCAGGCCATGGTGGTCCATATGAAAGAACGCAAATACGGCCGCATCGTCAACATCGCCTCGCTGGCCGCGCGCACCGGCGGTCCCGGCCAGTCGCACTATGCCGCGTCGAAATCCGCCGTGGTCGGCTTCACGCGCGTATCGTCGATGGAATTCGGCGGCCACGGCATCACCGTGAATGCCATATGCCCAGGCATCATTCTCACCGAGATGGGCCGCAACAATCTGCGCGATCCTGAACGTGTCACCTATTTCGAAAAGATCACCGACCTGCATCGCCTCGGACAGCCCGAGGATATCGTCGGCCCGGTCGCCTTCTTCGCTTCCGACGATTCCGCATTTGTGACCGGGCAGGCGCTCAATGTCGATGGCGGCATTTTCTACAGCTAGCCTGGCGGTTCATTCCGCCGCTGCGACCTTGCGGGGCGGCGCCAGCGCACCGGAATCGCGGACGTCGGCGACCTGAGCGTCGCTGAAGCCGAGCACCTCCTTGAGAATCTCGTCGGTGTGCTCGCCGAGCAGCGGCGAGCGCTTCACCACGGTCGGGCTGTCGGACAGCTTGATCGGGTTGCCCACCGACAGATATGTGCCGCGCGCCGGGTGATCGACCTCGACGATGGTGCCGGTGGCGCGCAGCGATTGATCCTCGGCCAGCTCCTTCATGGACAGGATCGGGCCGCACGGAATGTCGTCCCGGTTGAGAATCTCCATGATCTCGAACTTGGTCTTGGTCGTGGTCCACTGCTCGATGCGGGCGAAGATCTCGTTGAGCCGCGACAGCCGGGCGGGCGGCTTGGCGTAATCCGGATGGGTCTTCCAGCCGGGCTCGCCGATGACGTCGCAGATCTTCTCCCACACCGGCGCCTGGGTGATCACATAGATGTAGGCGTTGGGATCGCTCTCCCAGCCTTTGCACTTGAGGATGCGGCCGGGCTGGCCGCCGCCGGAATCGTTGGCCGCGCGCGGCACCGCTTCGCCGAATGGGATGCCCTCGCCGAACTGGCTGTATTCCGTGAGCGGGCCGTGGGCGAGGCGCTGCTGGTCGCGCAGCTTGACGCGGCAGAGATTGAGCACGCCGTCCTGCATCGCCGCGGTGACGCGCTGGCCCTTGCCGGAATGGGTGCGGTGATAAAGCGCGGTGACGATGCCGAGCGCGAGATGCAGGCCGGTGCCGCTGTCGCCGATCTGCGCGCCGGTGACCAGCGGCACGCTGTCGCGGAAGCCGGTGGTGGACGCCGCGCCGCCGGTGCACTGGGCGACGTTCTCATAGACCTTGCAGTCCTCATACGGCCCGGGGCCAAAGCCCTTGATCGATGCGACGATCAGCTTCGGATTGATCTGCTGGATCATCTCCCAC
>JAFKES010000077.1 GCA_017308495.1 Afipia sp. | reverse complement strand
TCGTATCGGTCACCCATCTTGTCGTGGGTGTCGATGACCTTGAGAATGTGCGCAGGAACATATTCTAGCAGCTTCGACTGGAAGACATACGAGCAGAACACAAGATCGATATCGTACTTGTGGCACAACGTCGCCACTTCCTCGCCTAGGCCATCTTGGTACCAGTGATCGAACGGAATCGGATTGCCGTCGGCCCCTAGCGGACAGGTGTTGTGCAAAATATCGAAGCTGTCCCATGCCTTCCGCATGTCCTGGACGGCGGTGTCGTCAAACATATGGCTGTTCAACAAGGCAAAGTGCACCTTGTGGCCAAGCTGTTTAAACTGGTGGCCAAGAGACTGGATCCTGAAATGGTTTCCGTGATTGTCGGGGTGTGAGGGGAACGGACTGAAATAGAGAATGTTCAGTCGTCCCTGCCTGCGCCGCTCCCGCGCGCCCTGTGAAGGAGTTCGTTCGCCGTTGGCCGCCAATATCGGTTCAGAAGTGGAAACAGGCAAATGGCCTTCAGCAAATTCCTTGCTCCACTTCTCCAACAGTTTCTCGGTATTGACGGTTTGATAGATTTTCCAGGTGGTCTCCAGCTGCGCGCCGTAGCTGCTGTGCTCGAAATGAACCACTTCCGAGCCAGCGACAAAAATCACACAACAACCATGCGCACGCGCAGCCATGGCGATATCTGGATCTTCGCAATAGGCCGGAGCATAGCGCTCGTCGAATCCTCCGACTTCATCCCAGAACGCACGGGAGATAAGGGCGGACGCACCGGTCACATAGTCGACCTCTCGGTCGAAACAAAACTGCGGTTCGTGGCGGGGCCGACCACGCCCGAGAATGAACGCGGTGGCATTCTCAAACAAAGCCGCGCCGGCGTCCTGGATGGTGCCATCGGGGTAGAGCAGCTTTGAGCCGAGAATCGCGGCGTCCGGATATGTCTTGGCAGCCTCCATCAACGCTGTCAGCCAATTCGGCATCACCACCGTATCGTTATTGAGGAACAGGAGAAACCGTCCCCGCGCATGCGCTGCGGCCGCGTTGCAATTGCGCAGAAATCCGAGGTTCTGCTCCTGACGGACAACTCTCAGGCCGGGGAAGAACTCCGCGGCGCGACGGGTCTCGTCGCTCGAGGCGTCGTCCGCGAGGATGACTTCGCAGGCGATGCCGGTGGCGCGGCAGGCGCGCAGCACCGAATTCAGGCAACAGCGCGTGAGGTTCCATTGATTGTAGGCCGGTATGATGATCGAGACATCAACCGCTTGTTCCGGATCGGTGTCGGGTAGCGATGCCGGTGCGGCGTTCTGGCAATATTCGACATACAGATCGAGTGGCAACGCACCGGCTCGGTCGAGCACGCGAAGAAGGGAGGCCTGGTTGGCGGCTTCGCTGAAATTATCCTCAACCAGCAACCGGCCGTTGCGCACGAGCCTGTTCCATAGGGCTTCATCCTGATAAAGACGAATGGTGGCTTCCGCGAAGGCCGCCGGCTCGTCGCGAATGAAAGCGTGAACGCCGTCTTTAATGCTCATCCCTTCCGCGGCGATCGTCGTGATCACCGAGGGAATACCCGCGCCCATGGCCGAGCCCAGTTTTCCCTTGATGCCGGCCCCGAAGAGAAGCGGCACAACGCTGAGCCGGTAGGTAGCAAGCACCGGAGCAAGGTCGGCGACATAACCGACAAAACGCACGCCGGGGCGCTCGCCGAGCTTGACGATATCGTCGGGTGCTTCCGCGCCCAGAATGTGAAACTCGACATCGGGCAGGGCCGCGTGGATGGTCGGCCAGACTTGGTCCACGAACCATTTGACGGCGCCCACATTCGGCGTGTGCGAAAAGCCGCCGATGAAAAACAGGGATTGCCGCTCTCGATAGCCGGGCGGATTGACCACAACCTCATTGTAAAGCGCCGGAAAGATCGAAACCTTGTCGAGCGGCACGCTGCTGTCCAGATGGGGCACCTCCGCGGGACTCACCAGCAGCACGCGGTCGGCTGCCTGCATGATCGCCGTCTCACGGACCTTGGTGTGCTCGGCCGCCTTTCTTTCCCTTGCGCTGCCGCTCAACGCGGCTGCGCGACCTTCCCGCAGGGAATAAAGGTCCGGAGCAAGAAAGATGATGCGCGCGTCGGGCGCGGCCTGGCGCGCGTTGGCGAGCAACTGCTCCGCGACATCGACGCGAATGAAATAGAACGCGCCGAACCGGCCACCCTGTTCGCGAATGTAATGGCCGGCGAAGTCGTAACCGCTCTGCCGGGTGATGACTTCCACGCCCAGCGCCTGCAGTTCCTCGAGATAGCGCGGCGTCGCATCCATATCCGTCGGTACGAAGGTCACGTCGTAGCCGAAAGCGCAGAGATCGGCGATCAACCCGACCGTGGCGCGCTCTCCGGCGGAGGTGTCCGCGCGGGGCAGACGATAGTCCGCGACGAGAATACGGCGGCGGCGGTGTTCATCCAGCAGGTCCATGCTCGGCGTAACCACGGCACTGGACGTCGGCATCGCAAGATTCCGCCGCCAGGGGTTGCGCTTGTCTGCGGAGCGGCGGAATTTTTCCGCCTGCCGTTGCGAAAACGGCCGAACAAGTTTCGCGAGAAGGCGCAGCAGACGATATTTTATGATTTTTGATCGCTTGACTCTAGCGGGCATCGAAACCGCAGATGTCTGGATCTGAGCGTCTGCCGAAACGCCGAGATCGGTCTTGAACCTGGTCCATTGCGACAGAATGAGGGATGGCTTGCGCTTCTGGATGGAGCGCTGAAGCCGATCGATTGTCCGCTTCGAGAGCAGCGGGCGGAAGACCAAAAGAAGTTTGATGAATCCGCGCTGGAAGGTCTTCCGCATCGGCTTCCATGGCCGGCGATAGGCTCGATACAGCTCATGCGCGAGCTGATCCGCTTCCGTTACCAGTGTATCTGCGGTTGCGCGAAGCCGGTCTCGCGCCTCCTTTTCTGAAGCCGCTTGTGCAGCTTTCTCTTCTGTGAGCAGCTTCTGTTGTTTCAGCAATTCCTCCTTTTCTGAAGCTGCTTGTGCGGCTTTCTCCTCTGTGAGCAGCTTCTGTTGTTTCAGCAACTCCTCCTTTTCTGAAGCCGCTTGTGCAGATTTCTCTTCTGTGAGTCGTTTCTGTCGTTGTAGCAACAGAGCGGTTTCGACGTTGCGGGCCCGCAAGTCAGAAAGGAGAAGTTCTTCTCCGCTGGGAGATTCGTCAGACAATCCGAGCGAACGGGCGAGCAGCGGACGAAGAGTATTTTCTTCAAAGTGAGAAATTTTAATCCATTCTTCGAGTCGGCCCTTCAGATTGGTCGTCTGATCTTGTGTCCATTGAATGGTGGTTTCCAAGGATCCGATGTCGCTGACGACGCCCTTCTCTGTCCCGAATACCGTTGCATACATCCCCAGCATCTTGTTGATTGATGTATGCCCATGTCCTGATCCCATCACGATTAACGGTATTGTACCTTGTCGCACTGCCGCATGCGCAAGGTGCATCCTTCCCGTTATCACGAGATCCAGAAATCTCATGACGGCGATGTTGTCGAGATATGACAAATAAGTATCGTATATTGTAAATCGATCCGAGCCGAATCGTAGTGCCAATTCTGCAGCCGCTAGATGCTGATAATCTGCATCCGATATAAAATTCGGCCATCGTCGATTGTCATTCGAGATGAGAACAAAGTAGGCATTTGGAATAACCTTCAGAATCTCGCCAATAACGCGCTCTACCAAGACTTGTCTTGCGACATCAGTATGCTCCTCCGAAAATGAGCGAAACATGTGCTCGCCAAAGTTCAGGCCCACAATTTTCCCATCGCGCGCGCGAGCTTGAGAAAGCCAAGGCTCCAGTCGTATGTTTGCAGCTCTGATCCGGTCTTCTGATGGGGCAGCGTAATAGGACAAGTCCGGGAAAAAAGCGGCGTCGCTCCTCACTTGAGAAATAAAATTCTCAAGTGATTGGACGTCGCGCAGGAAAATATGCGCGGCCGGCAGCCCTTCAAATCGATCAAGAATCTCCTGGTCAACATTCGATCGAAAGGAGCAGGCAACCACCCCACGGGCGCCGCGTGCGAGAGCTTCTTTTAGGAAATCGAGCCTGTGGAGCGCCGGTTCCAGGCCATAGGTCCCATCTATGACATCCGCCCCCAAGATCAAAACCGTATCGGTGGGCCGAATATGCTGGAGAAAACTTGTGAATGCTCCCTGATGCTCTGTGAGGGATGAAAACTTCCCAGTTTTGTGTAAAACATCGTTCCAGAGCGGTCCCTCTTCAGGGTTCAGCAGGCACACTGGGAGGTCTCCCAGAATCTGCAAAACCCCCAACAGCATCCCTTCGTCGCCTTTGCCGCCGGGTGCCGCCGGGGAAACCGCAATGACTCGTTCGGCCCGCGGCCTCTTCTCGCCTCGCTGTGCGGCCAAGTCCAACTGCTTCATATTGCCTCTTCTCTTCTAGTCCTGCGCGACGATCTCAATCCAGACCGCCCCAGTATTGCCTTCCGATCTTTTTCTGTCGATATCAGCGATATGCTTGGCTCGCATCGCGGCGGGACCATCGAGATGGGAATGACGTTGCCCGCGCCGAAGTGCTCGGCAAAAAGCGAATGCCGCGATGAGTCGGCCAGAAGCAACAGCAGGAACTCCCCGCCACCGCGCCCTGTCAGACCAATGGTTTCAACGCCCATGGCGCACGCCATTTCAAAAGCGTCCGCCATCTTCGCGCTGTTGCCGCTGGTCGGAAAAGGTGACCTTTCTATCGTCTGATCGCGCAGAAATCCACATACTCGCTGCCGCCTCGATCGTCGCGGCGAGATTCCCGGCGGAATCGATGACGCAGATCGCCTGCAACAAACAATCCGATACATGTCGAGTCAGGATGAAGATCTTTGCTCCCGCGCAACGGTCGATTCGTCGCTTCTTATGAAGGCAAAAATTTACTGTATCATCAGGAAGATAGATCAGCGGTCAGCTATCTACCCATCGACTCGCGCGCGCAATGGCGTGACCTTGTCGCTCTCGTGTTGCTGCAGACGGAAGAAATTGGCATAGCGGCCATTCTTCTGGAGCAGATCATCATGACGGCCCGCCTCGACGATGGTGCCGCCTTCGACGACAAGAATCGTATCGGCATGGATGATGGTGTGAAGACGGTGGGCAATAACAATGGTGGTGCGGCCCTTGCATAAACGCGCCATCGCCTCCTGTACGTATTTTTCCGATTCCGAATCGAGTGCCGCGGTGGCCTCGTCGAGCAGAATGATCGGCGCATTCTTGATCAGCGCCCGCGCGATCGCGATACGCTGACGCTGGCCGCCGGACAATTGCGTCCCATGTTCGCCGACAGACGTGTCATAGCCCTGCGGGAAGCCCGTGATGAAATCATGCGCGCAGGCGGCTTCAGCCGCAGCCACGATCTCCTCCTCGGTCGCGCCCGGCTTTCCGAAAGCGATATTCTCCCGGACCGAACCACGGAATAGATAGACGTCCTGTCCGACATAGGCCGTCTGCTGGCGCAGCGAACTCCGTGAATAGTCCGAGATGACCTGACCATCGATCAGGATCGCGCCTTCATCGGCTTCGTAAAAGCGCAGAAGCAGCGACAGGATCGTCGATTTTCCGCCGCCCGAAGGGCCGACCAGAGCTGTCACCTTGCCCGGCTCGGCAATGAAATTCATCCGTTTCAGGACGGGGTGCTCCGGTCGATAGGCGAAGGTGACGTCACGGAATTCGATTTGCGCCAGAGAAAGGGCGAGCGCCGGCTTGTCGCTGTCATCCGGCTCGGTGGCGGGTTTGTCGATGATTTCGAGCAGCATGCGTGCGCCGATCAGGGCGCTGCTCAGATCGATATTGAGGCGCGCGAGACGTTTCGCCGGCTCGTAGGCTAAAAGAAATGCCGTGATGAACGACACGAACTGGCCTGGTGCCGCATCGGTGGCGATCACGCGATAGCCGCCGTACATCAACGCAATTGAGATGGCGATGCCTCCCAGCATCTCCATCAACGGGCCCGAGCGGTTGGAGACGGTTGCCATCTTGTTGGCGCGGGCTTCGACCGCCGCAATGCTCTGATCAACCCGCTCCTGCATGGTATGTTCGAGCGTGAAGGCCTTCACGGTGCGAATGCCTTGCAGCGATTCCTGTACGGCTTCCATGATGTAGGCCGTGCTCATGAACTGGTTGGCCGCGAGACCCTTGATCCGGCTTACGATCTTGCGCACGAACAGGAATATCGGCGGCACGACGATAAGGCTGAGCAGCGACATGAACGGGTCCTGCGACACCATCACGGCGACAAGGCCGATCAGCGTGAGCAGGTCCTTGCCCGCGCCCGTGATAAGCAGCGACAACACTTGCGTGATGGCGGTCGCTCCCGCCGAAAGCCGGTTCAGATATTCGGATGAGTGGGACCGTGAATAGAATCCCACGCTTTCTTGCATCAATTTTGAAAACAATTGTCGCTGATTGTTGGCGAGAATGGCGTTGCTGACCCGCGACAGCATCACCTGCTGCAGATAGGTGGCGATGCCCTTGGCGGTGAACAGGGCAATGACCATTGTCGACACTGTAACAATGCCGCTGATGCTGCGATAGACATAGGCTTCGTTGATGACCTTGCCGAACAGGTAGGCGGAGCCGGCGCTCGCGCCTGCGCCGACAGCCATCATGGCCAGCACGAACAGATAGCGGCGCCAGTAGACGGTGGCCTGCTCGGCAACAAGCCTCTTGATGACTTGCATTGCCCCGTAGGGATCGTCACTGATCTTCCCAGGAGGCTTGGACATAATGGTTCCAGATAAATGAGGAGTTGGTCGCCTGATTGCCCGCCATGGCGTGGATTTTCAAGTTGAAACTTGAGAGGTCCTTGTCACATGGCGCTTTTCAGGTCCGCGAGTCGCCATTGCCGGAAAAGAATGCAAGCGCGGTTTTAATTACAGTGTTGCCCGCGAGTTGGATATGATACGAAGGATATCTCTGACGGGAACATGATGTTTGCCTCTTATAGGTATAAATACGTACGGGATTCCAACCCGTTTATTCTTGCGCTGTCGTCGGACAAAGAGATCGGGGAGATTCGTATCCGCCCGTTCCTTGCGGTCCTGCTTGCACGCGGCATTATATCTGGCTTCCAGTTTGCCGACCGCGACATGACCCTGATGGGCTGGCACAAGGATTTTTCCTTCACTCACATCTGGTGTCATCGCAACGTTTCCACGGCGCAGTTCCGATTCCTCCGGAAACAGACGCAAGCGCCGATCATCTACGACATCGACGATCTTCTCCTCGCACCGCCCGACTTCGTCAAAGCTCGCCCGCGTAACATGCGGCGGATTCAATGGTGTCTCGACCAGGCACGGATCGTCACGACATCGACGGAGATCTTGCGCTCGCACTTGCTTAAACAAGTTGCGGCCGAGAAGCCCATCATCACTCTCAAGAACGGCCACATCGGTTGCGTGCGATCACCCCGGCCTCGCGTGCGGAAGCAGGTGGTCTGGACATCGGGCGACCATCCTTTCGTGCTGCGTAGCGCGCCCGATTTCATGGAGGGTCTTGCCGATATCGTGAATCGCAACGACTACGAGATGGTGCTGATCGGCCGGTTCGAGCCGATGCACGTCGCGCCTTTCAAACGCGTCAGGCATATCCAGCGCATCGATTTCAATTCGTATCGCGAGGCATTGCGTCTGTTCGGCGGCGCGATCGCGCTCGCGCCGTTGCCGTCCGGCTTGAACCCGCAGAACCAGACATTCTTCGATGCCAAGTCTGACATCAAGCTCCTCGACTATCTGTCAAGCGGCCTCATCCCCGTGTGCACCAGCTCCCCGCCCTACACTTGCTCGGAACTCTATATTCCCGAACTAAGCGCCAAGGATGCCGGTGACCTCTTGACGACGCTGGAGGGCTGCATTCAGGATCATGCAGGCTGGCTCGCGCGCATCGACAGCCAAATCCATACGGCAGACCTGCTTGACCAGCGACGTTTCGAATGTCTGTCGCATGAATTGGACAGGATTTTCATCACCTGATCCGCAAGAGGCTCAATTTTCCCCGGGCGATCTTTTCCAGGTGACGCCGTCAGTCTTCATGGCCGGCGTGGCGAGCGACGGCAGCGCTCCGAACAAGCGCTCCAATGCATGCTGCAGGGTGCCGTCCGGCTGTCCCGCCTCGTCCGGAAAGCTGTCAAGCGTAAGATCGAGGGGATTTAGGAGATCGAGAAGTTGTTTGCGGATCCAGAACATCGTGCCCGCAAAGAAATCGAGCTGAAACCGTTCGTCTGGACAGCCGAGTTTTGCGGCCAGTGTCTTTGTGGCCGCTTCGTTGTTGCGTCCCCACGTGTCGTCATAGGACTGGCGGAAAGCATTGGGAAGGCGAAAGTGCGCAGGCCCGACGAGGCCGAGATCGGGCTCGACCAGGAACCGATTAACGATCGCTTTGACCGCGGCATCCGACCCGAGCAGATCGTTGAGCACCGATAGTCGCCAGACCTCGCCAAAAATCGCACGCAGTCCGAGCGCGAGGGAGCGCTTGCCGTGCACCTTGCAGATGAGTTCATATCGCTCGAGATGGCCGTCGCGCAGCAATTGCACAAAGGGGCCGACGTCTCGGCCACGGTTTTTGTAGATCACGATTTTCGCTTCGGGAAAGTCGGCATGGATGCGGGCATCCCGTTCCGGCCGTGCACCGTTGGTCGTGACGATCAGATCGAACGGGACGGAGAGGCGGGACAGCCTGCGCGCGAAATCCGGCCACACCTCGTCGTAATGAAGATGGATGACGATCGCGATCGTCACGGGTCGTGCCAACGGCGGCGCGCCCGCATCGTCGGGTCGCGCGAATTCGTAGCGTAGCGTTTCCTGGAGCGTGGGCGTCGCGGCACCGATACCCCATTCCGCGAGCGTTCTCATCGCGCGCGCCACATCGAGCCCGCCATCCGCCGCGCGCGGTAGTGGCTGAATGTTCAGTTCGTCATCGTCGTATCGGATATATCGATGAAAGCGTCGCAGTCTTGTCAGTTTCGGTTGGTCGAAAAAGCGCCAGGGCCGCCATGCGGCCGGCTGGACCTCCTCGCGCAGGCAGAATAGACGTGCGCCACGCGATTTGAGTCTGATACGGAATTCCGCCGACGGCGTCGCAGGAATGAAGATCGGCAGGGATGCAGGATCGTTTTTCCATATCCGAATGAACGGCGGCATCGCCGCATGGCATTCGGCGCGCAGATACCAGAGCGCGGCGTCCCGGCCATCGAGCTCGATAAACGCCTTGTCGTCGTACATGTCCGCCCACTTTCCGCACCGTTGTAACAAATTCAGCTTCGCGATCAACGGCCTGCCGGATCGCCTGAGGACGGCATTCGCCGGAGGCTTGCCACGCTCTATCGAAATGACCGGCCAATCAATTCCATCTTTATGATATCGCGGCCGTGGCGTGTCTCTGATCGAGCCGCGCCGGAAGCCAAGTCGTGTCCGTTATCGCATTTTCGTGACCTGGAATGATGTACTTGTGGAGCGCCCGTGCTCCGCCTAGGCTGCGGCCAAGCTATTGCCGAGGAGGGAGATGTCTATGCTCACACGTCGGTTGTTTTGCGGTTGCGTTGCCGCAGGATCGCTCGCGGCGACATCGGTTCGCGCCCAGACGGCCTGTGAAATTTTCACTCCAGCACGGCAGAAGTCGACGACGCCCGAGCAGGCCCTTGCGCTGCTGAAGCAGGGCAACGAGCGGTTCACAGCGGGCAAGTCGGTCAATTGCGATCTCATGGCCCAGGTCAAGAGCACGGCGTCCGGCCAGTCGCCGTTTGCGGCTATTCTCGGCTGTATCGATTCCCGCGTGCCGCCCGAATTGGTGCTCGACCAGAGGATCGGCGATGTCTTCTGCGCCCGCGTGGCCGGTAACATCGCCGACACCGACATTCTCGGCAGTCTCGAATATGCCACCAAGGTCGCCGGCGCGCGCGCCATTGTCGTGCTCGGCCACAGCAATTGCGGGGCGATCAAAAGCGCGGTGGATGGTGTCAAAATGGGCAACATCACGGCGTTGCTCGCCAATTTCAAGCCGGCGTTGAAGACACTGGCGCCCGTGGACGGCCATCGCGATTCCCACAATGCTGCGCTGGTGCAGAAGGTGGCCGAAGCCAACGCGCGGCTGACGGCGCGCGGCCTGCTGAAACATTCGCGGATCATCGCCGATCTTGTCGCCACCAAGCAGCTCATCGTCGCTGCGGCGATGCATGATGTCACGACCGGAAAGATCGCGTGGCTGAGTTGATCCCGGCCCCGTGTCACGCGCGGGACGGTGCGGCAGCGATGAACTGTTGGCTTATCCGGGAGTGATGTCGGCCAGCAATGGAGCGTTCCTGTCCTTGTCGGAGATGATCGGTTCGGTCTTCAGGGGCCAGTCGATCGCAAGGGCCGGATCGTCCCAGCGGATGGCGCGCTCGTGCGCTGCCGACCAGTAGTCCGTGGTCTTGTAGAGAACCGTGGCGGTCTCGCTCAGAACCTGGAAGCCGTGGGCGAAGCCTTCCGGTATCCACAGTTGCCTGTTGTTGTCGGCGCTCAACCGGATGCCGACCCATTGTCCGAACCGGGGTGAGCCCTGGCGGATGTCGATGGCGACATCGAAGATCTCGCCGGCTACCGCGCGCACCAGCTTGCCCTGAGCCTTGGGCTGCACCTGATAATGCAGGCCGCGCACCACGCCCTTGCAGGAAAAGGACTGGTTGTCCTGCACGAAGCTTACGCCGGGCGCGACAAGATCGCGGAATTGTCGCTGGTTGAAGCTCTCGACGAAATATCCGCGCGCATCGGTGAAAACCCGCGGTTCGATCGCCAAGACGCCGTCAAGTGCAGTTGCGGTGACGTTCAAGGCGGCGTCCCTTCGTGCAACAGGGCTTGCAAATACCGGCCATAGCCGGTCTTGCCGAGTGCCGTCGCAAGGGCGTCGAGGTCTGCCGCGCCGATCCATTTCTGGTTGAAGGCGATTTCCTCCGGGCACGCCACTTTCATGCCCTGGCGATGCTCCAGCGTGGCGACGAACTGACTGGCTTCCAGCAGCGATTCATGCGTGCCGGTGTCGAACCAGGCGAACCCGCGGCCGAGCACTTCGACGCTCAACAATCCAGCATCGAGATAGCATCTGTTGACATCCGTGATTTCGAGTTCACCGCGTGCGGACGGCGCGAGCGAGCGCGCGTGATCGATGGCGTGATTGTCGTAGAAGTAGAGGCCGGTGACGGCGAAGGGAGATTTGGGGGCGAGCGGTTTCTCCTCGATCGACAAGGCACGACGCTGCGGGTCGAACTCGACTACGCCATAGCGTTCGGGATCGTGAACGCGATAGGCGAACACGGTAGCGCCGGCGCGGCGGCTGGCCGCTGAGGCGAGCAGTTCCGGCAGTCCGTGTCCGTAAAAAATATTGTCGCCCAGAACGAGTGCGATATCGTCATCGCCAATGAAGGGCGCGGCGATGATCAGCGCTTGCGCCAGCCCGTCGGGCTGTTCCTGCACGGCGTAATCGATGCGCATGCCCCATTTCGATCCGTCGCCGAGAAGCTGGGCGAAACGCGGCGTATCCTGCGGCGTCGAGATGATCAGGACGTCGCGTATGCCGGCCAGCATCAGGACCGTCAGCGGATAATAGATCATCGGCTTGTCGAACACGGGCAGAAGTTGCTTGCTGATCGCGATCGTCGCGGGATGCAGGCGTGTGCCGGAACCGCCGGCCAGGACGATGCCCTTTCTCTTGCGCTGGGAGCTCATTTCAATATCTCAATGTCCTTTCCGTTGAAGCGGGTACAGCCGGCTGATGAAGTCCTTGAGCGAAGCCTGCCATGGGGGTGGATCGAAACCAAGCAGGCGGCGCAGTTTGGCGGTGTCGAGCACTGAATTCCTCGGCCGCGCCGCGGGCGTCGGATATTGTTCCGTCGTGATCGCAACGATATCCTCTTCGGAGAGCGTCAACGGCCAGTTCTGACGTCGCGCTTCGCGCACGAGTTCGATTGCGTAGCGATGCCACGACGTATGACCCGAGGGCGCGAGGTGGAAGCGGCCCCGTGCGGCATTTCGATGTTCAGCCCCGGACAGGATGAAGCGCCGCGCCAGGTCCGTGGTCATGTCCGCGATCAGGTCGGCCGAGGTGGGCGCGCCGCATTGATCGGCGACGATCCGCAGTTCTTCGCGTTCGCCGGC
This sequence comes from Afipia sp., assembly GCA_017308495.1. GTDB lineage: Bacteria > Pseudomonadota > Alphaproteobacteria > Rhizobiales > Xanthobacteraceae > Afipia. The sequence goes on along the minus strand of JAFKES010000077.1, from coordinate 32,543 downwards.
GAGGCGAAGGATCGTCGTGGCGAAGTTGGTGCCGGGCGCGCCGTAGACCCAGCTCACGCGCAGGATGGTGTGGTCCGGTGTCGCCGAGATGATGGCCTGCTCACCTGAGAGTTTAGCGCGGCCATAGGCGTTGAGCGGCGCGGTTGCGTCGTCTTCGGTATAAGGTGACGGCTTGGTGCCGTCGAAGACGTAGTCGGTCGAATAGTGAATGAGCCACGCGCCCGCGGCTTTGGCTTCCTCGGCGAGAATGCCGGGCGCGACTGCATTGATACGGTGACAGAGATCGCGTTCGGTTTCGGCTTTATCCACCGCCGTGTAGGCGGCGGCATTGACGATCAGACCGGGGCGCGCGGCGCGGATGACGGCGCGCAGTTGGTCGATGTCGCCGAGATCGCATGTCGTACGGTCATGAGCTGAGAGATTGCCGAGGCTCGCCAGCCGCGGCTGCAGCGCGGCGCCGACTTGCCCGTTCTTGCCGAGAAGTACAATGCGCAAGGCCGTCACCGCGCCGAATAGTTGGTATGGATCCAGTCGCGATAGGCGCCTGAAATCACCCGCTCGGTCCACGGCTGGTTGGCGAGATACCAGCGGATTGTCTTGAGCAGTCCGCTCTCGAAGGTTTCCTTCGGCGACCAGCCCAGTTCAGTTCGCATCTTCGCGGCATCGATGGCGTAGCGGCGGTCGTGTCCGGGGCGGTCCTTCACGAACGCGATCTGGCTGCGATAGGAACGGCCGTCACCCCGGGGGTGCTCGCCATCCAGCGCATCGCAAATGGCATGGACCACGTCGATATTCGCTTTCTCGCTGTTGCCGCCGATGTTGTAAGTCTCGGCCGGCCGCCCGCCGCGCAGGACGACGCGGATGGCTTCGCAATGGTCTTCGACATGGAGCCAGTCGCGGACTTGCAGTCCGTCGCCATAGACCGGCAGGGCCGTGCCGGCGAGGGCATTGTGGATCATCAGCGGGATCAGCTTTTCGGGAAACTGGTAAGGCCCGTAATTGTTGGAGCAGTTCGTCGTCAGGATCGGAAGTCCATAGGTGTGATGCCAGGCGCGCATGAGATGATCGGATGCGGCTTTTGATGCGGCGTAGGGGCTGTTCGGCCTGAAGGCGTTCGCCTCGTTGAAGGCGGCATCCTGCGCTGACAGCGTGCCATAGACCTCGTCGGTTGAGACATGGAGGATGCGGAAAGCGGGCTTTTCCGCCGCGTCGAGACGCTGCCAGTAGTCCCGCGCGCATTCCAGCAGGCGAAAGGTGCCGACCACATTGGTCGCGATGAAATCGTCGGGGCCGTGAATCGACCTGTCCACATGTGTCTCGGCCGCGAAATTGACGATCGCGCGGGGACGAACCCGGGCCAGCAGGGATTTCACCAGCCTGACGTCGCCGATATCGCCGTGGACGAATTCAAGTCGCGTTGGTGGCAGGTCGCCGAGATTGTCGAGGTTGCCCGCATAGGTCAGCTTGTCGAGATTGACGACAGGAGAAGTCTCCTGCGCAAGCCAGGCGCGAATGAAGTTGGAGCCGATGAATCCCGCGCCGCCGGTGACAAGAATGGGAGATGGGGACGTGGTGGGGGCTGCGGACATCAACTCGGGAATCTCGTGACGTTTGACCAGGCCGGAGGTGGCGCTGTCGCCGGCTGGATATGGAATCGCATGGGTCTGCCCGTATCGCGTAAGTCAGTATAGACGGCCCGGCGCGGGAAACAAACCCGCACAGCCATCCGTGTTGGGCTGCATGTCATTGAAAGCGCAGCATCTTCCTCGCCGCCGACAACTTTCTGCGGGGGTAGTCGCAATGACGGCCCTGTGTCGTAAGCGTCGGCCTGCCTTGCCGCAGGCGCGCTGTTCATCGCGCGCGTGGATTTGATCTGAATCACGTGCCGGCGTATCGTAACCGCGCATGGTGCGGGGTGTGATGATCCCTGCGAGTGCGAGGCCGACAACGACGTCAGGCCCCGGTCGGTCCAGTTCGGTCAGTGGCGATCGGCCGGTCGGCTCATTGATCCGAAATCCAGTTTTTGATGAAATTTTGGACGGCGTGACCGCGGTTGCCGTCGCGAGAGGCGGCGAGCGTTGTCGCGGTCGCCCGTGCGCGGGTGCTGAAGGAGAGAAGGCATGGCAAGAGCAGCGAATGCATCGGCATCAAATCCGCGGACCTATCAGGGACCCGCGATCCTGTCCTATGGCTTCCGCCCGTTTTTCCTGCTGGGCTCGCTCTACGCGGGGCTGGCGATTCTGGTGTGGATTCCGCTCTTTCATGGTGAATTGTCACTGCATTCGACTTTCGCGCCGCGCGACTGGCACGTCCACGAAATGCTGTACGGCTATCTGCCGGCGGTGATCACCGGGTTCCTGTTCACCGCCATTCCCAACTGGACCGGTCGCTTTCCGGTGCGCGGTGCGCCGCTGCTGACGCTGGTTCTGGTGTGGATCGCCGGGCGGATCGCTGTCACCCTGTCGGCGGACATCGGATGGCTGCCGGCGATGGTGATCGACACCGCGTTTCTCGCCCTGACCGCAGCTGCAGCGGCGCGTGAAATCATCGCTGGAAAGAACGGACGCAACGTCAAGGTGGTGGCGCTGATCGTGCTGCTGTTCGCCGGCAATCTCGGTTTTCACATCGAGGCGCATGTCCGGGGCGCGGCCGTTGACAGCGTCCGTCTCGGGATCGCGGTCGTTATCGTCCTGATCGCGCTGATCGGCGGGCGGATCGTGCCGAGTTTCACGCGAAACTGGCTGGTGCGCGAAAATCCCGGGCGACTGCCGATACCGTTCGGGCGCACCGACATCGCGATCGTCGTCTTCAGCGCGGCCGCCCTTGCGCTGTGGGTGATCCAGCCCGAGGGCCGTGTCACCGCCGCGGTGCTCGCGGCGGCGGGCGTGCTGCACATCGCCCGCCTGGCGCGCTGGGCCGGTGACCGCACCCTGCGCGACCGCCTCGTGCTCATTCTCCATGTCGGCTATGCTTTTGTGCCGGTGGGCTTCCTGCTGACCGCGCTCGGCGCGCTGGGTGTGATCCCCGCCAGCGCCGGGATTCATGCCTGGATGGCGGGCGCCGCCGGGGTGATGACGCTGGCGGTTATGACGCGCGCCACGCTCGGACACACCGGGCAGGAGTTGAAAGCCTCGCTGCCGACGCAGTTGATCTATGCCGCCGTCATTGTGGCGGCGGTCGTGCGCATCTGTGCGGTGATTCATCCCGCGCAAAGCGACCTGCTGCTCAATGTGGCCGCCGCCGCCTGGGTGGCGGCTTTCCTTGGCTTCGCCGGTTATTTCGGCCCGTCGCTGGTCGGGCGGACGCGCCGGAGGTAAGCGGCGTCCGCGCATCGCGTCATGTCGAGGGATCGTCGATCAGCCGGTACGGCCGGGCGAACAATTCGAGCTTCTCGATGTCGTCGATGACGATTTCGCGGCCGCGGACACGAATGCCCTGATCGGTCAGCTGCGCGAGGTTGCGCGACAGGCTTTCCCGCGTGGTGCCGATGTGTGAGGCCAGCGTGCCCCGATCGAACGGAATGACGACATTGGCCTGGAGTGGGCTGCGGCGCGCTTCGGCGAGGATCCAGTTCGCGACGCGCTCGACGCTCGATCGCGCCATATAGCCTTTGAGCTTTTTCATCGAAGACCGGTAAGCGAATGCCATCTCCCGCGCCAAGATGCGGGCAAAGGCCAGATCCTGATCGAACACGGCGCGCACACGCGGGGCCGGGATCAGAAGGAGGCGGGAAGTCGCCAGCGTGCGAACCGAATTCAGGTAAAGCTGGTTGCTGATGACGGCGGCGAGGATGAAGGTTGAAACCGGATGCAGGAGGGATATCCCCCACGCGGTGCCGTCATGGTCGGTATAGATTTCGGCGAGGCCGTCGATGAGCACATACAGAAAGTCGGCCGGAGTGCCTTCGTGAATCAGGGTCACGCCCGCAGGAAACTGATGCAGCAGGGCGGATTCCAGCAGAGCGTCGAGATTCGGCGCCGTCATTCCGGAGAATAGCGGCAGGTGCTTCAGTTTCATCAGGTCTTCGGGGCGCAACGAAACGTCTCCATCGAGTTCGTCGTTGGTCAATGTGATTTTTGTCAAATAGAGACGTGATGGATCGCGTCCATCAACGTCGCCTCAATCAACTCAGATTACGTTATTTTATACAATAGTGCATCTGGCGCCGGGGGCTTGATCCAGCGCAATTCTATCCTTTCCGTTCGGGCGATTGGTGTTGCCAGCGAAGATTTCGCCGGGGACATATCATGGCTGCGACAGTTTCGACGACGGAACATCAGGGCAAGGCGCTTTGGCTTTCGACCATCGCTTTCACCATCTGCTTTGCGGTCTGGACGATTTTTTCGATCATCGGTATCAAGATAAAGCAGGAACTGGGCCTGAACGATACCGAGTTCGGTCTTCTAATCGGCACGCCCATTCTGAGTGGATCGCTGATCCGGCTGCTGCTCGGAGTGTGGACCGATCAGTATGGCGGGCGGCGCGTCTACACCGCGGTGATGCTCTCCGCGGCGGTTGCGACCTACATGCTGACATGGGCGCATACCTATCCGCAGTTCCTGGTGGCGGCGCTGTTCGTCGGCATCGCGGGCGGCTCGTTCGCCGTCGGCGTCGCCTATGTGTCGCGGTTCTACGCGGCGGGCAAGCAGGGTACGGCACTGGGCATTTTCGGCGCCGGCAATGTCGGCGCGGCGGTCACCAAATTCCTCGCCCCGTTCGTTCTCGTCGCCTATGGCTGGCAGACGGTGGCGCAGGTGTGGGCGCTCGCCATCGGCCTGATGGGCGTCATCTTCTGGATCTTCGCCGAAGATGATCCGGTGGTCCGCGCCCGGCGCGAGAGCCACGAGAAGCCGAAGAGCCTGTGGCAGGAGCTTGAGCCGCTCAAGAACGTTCAGGTCTGGCGTTTCGCGCTGTACTACTTCTTCGTGTTCGGCGCGTTCGTCGCGCTGTCGCTGTGGCTGCCGCAATACCTCATCAAGGTCTATGGCGTCGATATCGCCGTGGCCGGCATGACGGCGGCGATGTTCTCGCTGCCGGCCAGTGTGTTCCGCGCCTATGGCGGCCATCTGTCGGATCGCTACGGTGCGCGGCGGGTGATGTACTGGACCTTCCTCGTCGGCGTGGTCTGCACCTTCGTGCTGTCCTATCCGCCCACCGATTACACGGTGAAGACGGTCGGCGGTCCGGTGAGCTTCCACCTGGAAATGGGGCTGGTTCCGTTCATCGTCACCATCTTCATCCTCGGCTTCTTCATGGCGCTGGGCAAGGCGGCGGTCTACAAGCACATCCCGGTCTACTATCCGAACAGTGTCGGTGCCGTCGGCGGCATGGTCGGCATGATCGGTGGTCTCGGCGGGTTCGTGCTGCCGATCGCGTTCGGCGCGCTGGTCGATCTGACCGGACTGTGGACCAGCTGTTTCATGCTGCTGTTCCTCATCGTCACCGGCTCCCTGATCTGGATGCATCTGGCGATCCGTCACATGGAGCGCGGCGTCGTCGGCGAGGCGCTGAAGAAGCTGCCCGAGCTTCCGGAGATGGAGGAGATCCACAAGCCCGAGCATGTCGGCGCGCTGTCGGGCGCCGTGCTCAACGACTGGCGGCCGGAGGACAAGGCCTTCTGGGAAGGCAGCGGGCGGGCGATCGCGCGGCGCAACCTGTGGCTTTCGGTTCCGGCGCTCTTGCTGTCGTTCGCGGTCTGGCAGGTGTGGTCGGTGGTCGTCGCGAAGCTGCCTTCGGTCGGCTTCCAGTTCACCACGGCGGAGCTGTTCTGGCTCGCGGCGGTGCCGGGCCTGTCCGGTGCGACGCTGCGTATCTTCTATTCCTTCATGGTGCCGATCTTCGGCGGGCGGCTGTGGACGACCCTGGCGACATGGTCGTTGATGATCCCCGCCATCGGGATCGGCTATGCCGTGCAGAACCCGAACACGCCCTATGCAGTTTTCCTGTTGCTGGCGCTGCTGTGCGGCTTCGGCGGCGGCAATTTCGCCTCGTCGATGGCCAACATCTCCTTCTTCTTCCCGAAGGCGGAGAAGGGCAACGCGCTGGCGCTCAACGCCGGGCTCGGCAATCTCGGCGTCAGCGTGGTGCAGTTCGTTGTGCCGATCGTGATCACGCTCGGCGTGTTCGGCTGGTTCGGCGGCGATCCGACCATGGTGAAGGGCCCGGCGGGACAAACGCCGCTGTGGCTGCAGAACGCCGGCTTCATCTGGGTGCCGTTCATTGCCGCCAGCGCCTTCGCTGCGTGGTTCGGCATGAACGACATCGCCTCGGCGAAGGCGTCGTTCTCCGATCAGGCGGTGATCTTCCAGCGCAAGCACAACTGGATCATGTGCTGGCTCTATACCGGCACCTTCGGCTCGTTCATCGGCTATTCGGCGGGCTTCCCGCTGCTCGCCAAGACCCAGTTCCCTGCGGTCGACGCGTTGCAGTTCGCCTTCATCGGGCCTCTGGTCGGCGCGCTGTCGCGCTCGGCGACCGGCTGGATCTCCGACAAGTGGGGCGGCGGCCGCGTCACCCTGTGGGTGTTCATGCTGATGATGGTCGGCGTGCTGGGTGTTCTCTACTTCCTCGGTATCAGGGATCAGCCCGGCGCGTTCTGGGGATTCTTCGCGATGTTCCTGCTGCTGTTCTTCGCCACCGGCGTCGGCAACGCGTCGACCTTCCAGATGATCCCGAACATCATGCGCAAGGAAATGGATCGCCTGATGCCGGAAGCCGATGTCGCCACCCGGCTGCGCCAGGCTGAAAAGGAGTCCGCGGCGATCACCGGGTTCACATCGGCGATCGCGGCTTTCGGTGCGTTCTTCATTCCGAAGTTCTACGGAACGTCGATTGATCTCACCGGCGACGTGCGGGCCGCGTTGTGGGGGTTCCTCCTGTTCTACGTGACCTGCGTCGTCATCACCTGGGCGGTCTACACCCGTAAGGGCGCCCTGCTTCACGATATCGAACGCGGCCTGCCCGTAAGGCCTGCCGCGCAGCCTGCGGAATAGCAGAAGGAGACCAGCGATGAGCCATTTTCTCGACAGGCTGTCGTTTTTCAAACGCGACGACGAGACATTCGCCGGCGGTTACGGCGTTACCACCACCGAGGACCGCTCCTGGGAGGAAGGCTATCGCAAGCGCTGGCAGCACGACAAGATCGTGCGCTCCACGCATGGCGTGAACTGCACCGGCTCGTGTTCGTGGAAGGTCTATGTCAAGGGCGGCATCGTCACCTGGGAAACCCAGCAAACCGACTATCCGCGCACGCGGCCCGATCTTCCCAACCACGAGCCGCGCGGCTGTTCGCGCGGCGCGAGCTATAGCTGGTACCTCTATTCCGGCAACCGGGTGAAGTATCCGCTGGTGCGCTCGAAGCTGCTCAAGCTGTGGCGCGCGGCGCGGGCGACGCTGACGCCGGTGGCAGCGTGGAAGTCGATCGTCGAGGATTCGACGAAGCGCGCTTCCTATGTGCGCAAGCGCGGCCTCGGTGGTTTCGTGCGTGCCAACTGGGACGAGGTCAACGAGATCGTCGCCGCCGCCAATGCCTATACCGCGAAGACCTACGGCCCCGACCGCGTGTTCGGCTTCTCGCCGATTCCGGCGATGTCGATGGTGAGCTACGCCGCGGGCGCGCGCTATCTGTCGCTGCTCGGCGGCGTCTGCATGTCATTCTACGACTGGTATTGCGACCTGCCGCCGGCCTCGCCGCAGACCTGGGGCGAGCAGACCGACGTGCCGGAGAGCGCGGACTGGTACAATTCCGGCTTCCTCATTCTGTGGGGATCGAACGTGCCGCAGACGCGCACGCCCGACGCGCACTTCTATACCGAGGTGCGCTACAAGGGCGCCAAGAGCGTCGTCATCTCCCCCGACTATTCCGAAGCCTCGAAATTCGCCGACCTGTGGGTATCGCCCAAGCAAGGGACCGACGCCGCGCTGGCCATGGCCATGGGCCATGTCATCTTGCGTGAATTCCATGTCGAGCGGCAGGCGGAATATTTCAACGACTACGTGCGCCAGTATACGGACATGCCGTTTCTGGTGCGTCTGGTGGAATCCGATGGACGGCTCGTTCCTGAGCGGTTCGTGCGCGCATCGGATTTTGCCACATCTTGCGGCGAGGCCAACAATCCCGAGTGGAAGACGGTGGCCTATGACGAGGCGACTGGCGAGATCGTGGTGCCGAACGGCTCGGTCGGCTTCCGCTGGGGCGAGAAAGGCAAGTGGAATCTGGAGGAGCGCGAGTCCACCGGGCAGGACACCAAGCTGCTGCTGTCGCTGGCCGAGACCCGCGACGAACTGGCCGATGTTGCGTTCCCCTATTTTGGCAATCTCGAACACGACCAGTTCCAGGGCACCGACCATCCGAGCGTGCTCACGCGCAAGGTGCCGGCCAAGCGGCTGGCGCTGAAGGACGGAGAGACGCTGGTGGCGTCGGTCTACGATCTGTTTCTCGCCAATTACGGCATCGACCGCGGCTTCGGCGGCGAGCATCTGGCCAAGAACTACGACGACGTCGCGCCCTACACCCCGGCCTGGGCGGAAAAGATCAGCGGCGTGCCGCGCGAGCAGATCATCACCGTGGCGCGCGAATTCGCCGTCAACGCTGAGAAGACCCGCGGCCGGTCGATGGTGATCGTCGGCGCGGGACTGAACCATTGGTACCATATGGACATGAACTACCGCGGCATCATCAACATGCTGGTGATGTGCGGATGCGTCGGCCAGTCCGGCGGCGGCTGGTCGCATTATGTCGGTCAGGAGAAGCTGCGGCCGCAGACCGGCTGGCAGCCGCTGGCGTTTGCCCTCGACTGGGGACGGCCGCCACGGCAGATGAACTCTACCTCGGCATTCTACGCTCACACCGACCAGTGGCGCTACGAAACCCTCGATGTCCGCGAAGTGCTGTCGCCGACGGTGCCGAAGGGGGCGTGGGACGGCGCGCTGATCGACTACAACGTCCGCGCCGAGCGCATGGGCTGGCTGCCGTCCGCACCGCAGTTGCAGGCCAATCCGCTGGAGGTGTCGAAGCGCGCCGCCGCGGCCGGGCTGGAGGCCAAGGACTATGTTGCCAAGGCGCTGAAGTCGGGCGAACTGGAACTGTCGTGCGACGATCCGGACAATCCGCAGAACTGGCCGCGCAACCTGTTCGTGTGGCGCTCCAACCTGCTCGGCGCGTCCGGCAAGGGCCACGAGTATTTCCTCAAGCACCTGCTCGGCGCCAAGCATGGCGTTCTCGGCAAGGATCTCGGCGAGGACGGCAAGCAGAAGCCGATCGACGTCAAATGGCACGAGCCGGCGCCGGAAGGAAAGCTCGACCTCCTGGTGACGCTGGATTTCCGGATGTCCACCACCTGCATGTATTCCGACATCGTGTTGCCGACCGCGACCTGGTACGAGAAGAGCGATCTCAACACTTCGGACATGCACCCCTTCATCCACCCGCTGTCGGCGGCGATCGATCCGGTGTGGGAGGCGCGCAGCGACTGGGACATCTACAAGGGTATCGCGGAGGCGTTCTCGCGGGTGTCGCCGGAGGTGCTGGGCGTGGAGAAGGACGTGGTCCTCACTCCGATCATGCACGACACTCCGGGCGAGATCGCACAGCCGTTCGACGTCAAGGACTGGAAGAAGGGCGAGATCGATCCGATCCCCGGCAAGACCATGCCGGCGGTCACGGTGGTCGAGCGCGACTATCCGAACCTCTACAAGCGCTACACCTCGCTCGGCCCGCTGATGAACAAGCTCGGCAACGGCGGCAAGGGCATGAGCTGGAACACCGACCACGAGGTCGAGCTGCTCAAGCGGCTCAACGGCGTCGTCGGCGAGGAGGGGGCGACCAAGGGGCTCGCCAACATCAACGACGCCATCGACGCCTGCGAAGTCATTCTCAGTCTCGCGCCGGAGACCAACGGCGAGGTGGCGGTCAAGGCGTGGGCGTCGCTCGAAGGCTTTACCGGCCGCGATCACACCCATCTTGCCGTGCCCAAGGAGGACGAGAAAATCCGCTATCGCGACGTCGTCGCGCAGCCGCGCAAGATCATCTCGTCGCCGATCTGGTCGGGGCTGGAATCGGAGAAGGTCTGCTACAATGCCGGCTACACCAACGTCCACGAACTGATCCCGTGGCGCACGCTGACCGGCCGCCAGCAGCTCTATCAGGACCACCTGTGGATGCGGGCGTTCGGCGAGGGCTTCTGTGTCTACCGGCCGCCGATCGACACCAAGACGGTGAAGCCGGTGATCGACCGCAGGCCGAACGGCCATGCCCCGGTGGTGTTGAACTTCATTACACCGCACCAGAAATGGGGCATCCATTCGACCTACACCGACAACCTCCTGATGCTGACGCTGTCGCGCGGCGGCCCCATCGTGTGGATCAGCGAGATCGACGCCAGGAAAGGCGGCATCGCCGACAACGACTGGATCGAAGCGTTCAACACCAACGGTGCGCTGGTGGCGCGCGCGGTGGTGTCCCAGCGCGTCAAGGAGGGCATGTGCATGATGTATCACGCCCAGGAGAAGATCGTGAACGTACCGGGCTCGGAGCAGACCGGGCAGCGCGGCGGCATTCACAACTCCGTCACCCGTGCTGTGCTCAAGCCGACTCACATGATCGGCGGCTACGCTCAGCAATCCTATGGCTTCAACTATTACGGCACGGTCGGCTCCAACCGCGATGAATTCGTGGTGGTTCGCAAGATGTCGAAGGTTGATTGGCTCGATGAGCCGGTGAACGAGTCCGGCTCCAGCCTGGAGGCAGCAGAATGAAGATCCGCGCTCAGATTGCGATGGTGTTGAACCTCGACAAGTGCATCGGGTGTCACACCTGCAGCGTGACCTGCAAGAACGTATGGACCAGCCGCGAAGGCATGGAATATGCGTGGTTCAACAACGTCGAGACCAAGCCCGGCATCGGCTATCCCAAGGATTGGGAAAACCAGAAGCGCTGGAGGGGCGGCTGGACCCGCAAGCGCAACGGCACCATCGAGCCGCGCATCGGCGGCAAGTGGCGGGTGCTGGCGAACATCTTCGCCAATCCGGACCTGCCGGAGATCGACGATTACTACGAGCCGTTCACCTTCGATTACCAGCACCTGCAGCAGGCGCCCGAGATGAAGGCGATGCCGACCGCCCGGCCGCGCTCGCTGGTGTCCGGCGAGCGGATGGAGAAGATCGAATGGGGCCCGAACTGGGAGGAAATTCTCGGCGGTGAGTTTTCCAAGCGCGCGAAGGACTACAACTTCGAGGGCGTGCAGAAGGAAATCTACGGCCAGTTCGAGAACACCTTCATGATGTACCTGCCGAGGTTGTGCGAGCACTGCCTCAACCCGGCCTGCGTCGCCGCGTGCCCCTCGGGCGCGATCTACAAGCGCGAGGAAGACGGCATCGTCCTGATCGATCAGGACAAGTGTCGCGGCTGGCGCATGTGCGTGTCGGGCTGCCCCTACAAGAAAATTTATTACAACTGGTCGTCGGGCAAATCCGAGAAGTGCATCTTCTGCTATCCGCGCATCGAGGCCGGGCAACCGACGGTGTGCTCGGAAACTTGTGTCGGGCGCATCCGCTATCTCGGCGTCGTGCTCTATGACGCCGACCGCATCGAGGAAGCCGCCAGCAAGCCGGACGAGCGCGACCTCTATCAGGCGCAGCTCGATGTGTTCCTCAACCCCAACGATCCGGCGGTGATCGCCGAGGCCGAGCGCCAGGGCATTCCGCATGCCTGGCTCGAGGCGGCGAAGATCTCGCCGATCTGGAAGATGGCGATGGAATGGAAGGTGGCGTTTCCGCTCCACCCCGAATACCGCACCCTGCCGATGGTGTGGTACGTGCCGCCGCTGTCGCCGATCACCTCGGCCGCTTCCGCCGGCAAGATCGGGTTCGACGGCGAGATGCCGGACGTCAAGTCGCTGCGTATTCCGATGCGGTATCTCGCCAATCTGCTGACGGCGGGCGACGAGAAGCCGGTGGCGCTGGCGCTCGAGCGCATGATGGCGATGCGCGCTTTCATGCGGGCCAAGACCATCGATGGCGTCATCGACGAGGCGGTCGCCCGCCGCGTCGGCCTCGCGCCGGAACAGATCGACGAGATGTACAAGATCATGGCGATCGCCAATTACGAGGACCGTTTCGTCATTCCCACCGCGCACCGCGAACTCGGCGCCGATGCCTACGACATGCGTGGCTCGTGCGGATTCACCTTCGGCAATGGCTGCTCGGGCGGCGAAAGCGAGGTCAACCTGTTCGGCTCGCCGCGCAAGGCTCGCAATCCGGTGGAGATGGCTTGATGAAGACATTCAAGGTGCTCTCGGCGCTGCTCAGCTATCCGAGCGAAGACCTGATCGCCGCGGCGCCCGGGTTCGCGATGGTGCTGGATGGCGAAAAGCTGGTGCCGGCGAGCCGGCGCCCGGCGCTGGATCGTCTGATCGCGGATATCGCCGCCGGCGAGATCTACGATCTGCAGGAGCGCTATGGCCTGCTGTTCGACCGCAGCAAGACGCTGTCGCTGCATCTGTTCGAGCATGTCCACGGCGAGAGCCGGGATCGTGGTCAGGCGATGGTGGATCTGAGGGAAATGTATGAGGCCGGCGGGCTTGTCATCGCCGCCAACGAACTGCCCGACTATCTGCCGCTGTTCCTCGAATTCCTCTCGACCCGGCCGCTCGATGCCGCGCGGGATCTGCTTAGCCAGACCGCGCATATTCTCGCGGCGCTGGCCGAGCGTCTCGGTCGCCGCAAGTCGCTCTACCGGGTGGTGTTCGACGTGCTGGTGGCGATTTCGGCTGAAGCGCCGGAGCGCGCCGCCGTCGAGGAATTGCTTAAGGACCCGGACGCCGATCCGCTGGACTTCCAGGCGCTGGATGCTGCCTGGGAGGACGAGGAAGTGCGTTTCGGCCCCGGCGCGCAGGGGCAGGGCGCCTGCGGCCAGGAAGCCCTGATCGCCAAACTTCGTCATGCCCGGCGGGCCGTGGAGCCGGCGCCGTCATCGCCGCGATAGGAGTATCGTCATGCAAACGCTCAATTCCATTGTGTTCGGATGGTATCCCTATCTCTGCCTCACAGTGTTCCTGTTCGGCAGTCTGGTGCGCTTCGACCGCGAGCAATACACGTGGCGCACCGGCTCCAGCCAGTTGCTGCGCCGCCGCCAGTTGATGTGGGGCTCGAACCTGTTCCACGTCGGCATTTTGATCATCTTCGTCGGGCATGTGTTCGGGTTGTTAACGCCGATCCGCATTTTCGACTGGATCGGCATTTCCCACACCTTCAAGCAATGGATGGCGATCGACGTCGGCGGCGTCGCCGGGCTGATGTGCCTCGTCGGCATCGCGCTGCTGACCCATCGCCGGCTGTTCGATCCGCGTATCCGCGCCAACTCGTCGTTCGGCGACACCGCGATCCTGCTGATCCTGTTCGCGCAACTGCTGCTGGGGCTCGCCACCATCCCGGTCTCGTTCGGGCATCTCGACGGCCACGAGATGGTGAAGTTCATGAACTGGGCGCAGGGCATCCTCACCTTGCAGCCGGGCGCGGCGGCCTATGTTGCGGACGTCCATCCGATCTTCAAGGCTCACCTCGTGCTCGGCATGACCATCTTCCTGCTCTTCCCCTTCACCCGCCTGGTTCACGTCTGGAGCGCGCCGGTCTGGTATCTCGGCCGCAAGGGCTATCAGGTGGTCCGCAGCCGCAATGGCAGCCATGCCGCCGGTTCGTCCCAACCCGCGGAGTAAGCCAAGAGGAGTGAATCATGAGCTGTTCGGTGACCGATGCATTTCCAAAGCCGAAGACGGTGAGCGTCAACGGTCGGATCATTCCGCGTGAGTCGATCGCGCAGGAGGTGCAGAACCATCCCGCGGACCGGCCGATTCTGGCGTGGCAGGCGGCGGCGCGGGCGCTGGTGGTGCGCGAATTGTTGTTGCAGGAGGCCGAGCGTCTCGGCATCGCCGCTGCGCCGCTCAGCGACGCGGAAGGGCGCACCGAGACCGCCGAGGAGGCCGCGATGCGCGCTTTGATCGAGCACGAGGTGACGACGCCCCGGCCGGACGAAGTCGCCTGTCAGCGCTTCTACGATCAGAACCGCGACCGCTTCCGGTCCGGCGACATTTTCGAGGCCGCGCATATCCTCATCGCGGCCCCGGCCAATGATGTCGCCGCCCGCAGCGCGGCCCGCGCGGCGGCGGACGCGATCCGCGCCGATCTGGCGGAGACTCCCGCGCGGTTCGGCGAGTTGGCGCGGGCTCATTCCGATTGCCGGACCTCGGCGCAGGAGGACGGCCGCCTCGGGCAGATCGTCAAGGGACAGACCGTGGCGGAATTCGAGGCCGCGTTGCAGCGGATGCAGCCCGGCGAGATCGCGGTGGTCGAAACGCGCTATGGCTGCCATGTGGTGCGGCTCGATGGTCGCGCGGCCGGTCAGGAGTTGCCGTTCGATCTCGCTCGCGAGCGGATCGCCGATTATCTGGAGACGAAGGTCCTGCGGCGCGCGCTGGCGCAATATGTCTCCGTGCTTGCCGGTCGCGCTGAGATCGTCGGCGCGAGTCTCGAGGCGGCGCAGTCGCCGCTGGTGCAATAGGAGCAGCGCGATGCAACTCGGCGAATTGATCCGCAATTTCAGCGAAGAGGCCGTCGCGCACGAGGCGCTTTTGGCCTGCGATGACATGGTGCTGTTTGCGCAGGTGAGCGAGGCCGCACGCGGCTATGACGAAAGTGTCGGGGACTACGCGTCGGGCGCTGTGCGCCGGTTCGCCAATTTCGCGACGCGCGAGGATTGGCTCGGGCTGATGAACGTTCTCGAGCGTGCCCCCGATCCCGGGCTCGGCTGTCTGAGCCATATGGTCAAATGGTCGCTGCGGCAGGACGAAGCGCCGGCGCCTGCGTCTCATGCGGGCTGCACCTGCGGGGGCAATGGCGATGGAGGATGCGCGTGATGACCAATTGGGATGACGACGACACTGGCGCACACGGGGCTATGCGCTGGCGCAGGCGACAAGGCGGGCGTTGCAAGGTCGCGCCGTGGCCGCAGGTCGCGCCGCGCATGATGATCGTCTGGCTGTCGTTTGTCCCGGTGATGCTTTATGGTCTTTATCTGATCGGCGCTCCGTTCCACTGAGGTGATCCTGATGTCCGTTCTGCAATCCGCTCTCATCCCTGACACGACGGCCGCGCCGGTCCGCTCGGTCGCGGCAATCGTTTATCCCAACGAAGTCTACCCCAATGCGGTGTTCCAGCACCTGGTCGCCCGCTGCCGCGTGCGCGGGCTGTCGCTCGCCGGCGTGCTGCAGCATCCGGCCTGCGACGATCCGAGCCGGCATTGCGACGTCATTCTGGAAGACCTGACCTCGGGGCATCGCACCGTGCTGTACGAGGAGCGCGGCGCGGGTGCGCGCGGATGCCGTCTGGATCAATCCGCGCTGGCGGAGGCCACGGCGCGGGTGGAAGGCAATCTCGAAACCGCTCCCGATCTGCTCGTTCTCAACAAGTTCGGAAAGGTCGAGTGCGAGGGCGGTGGCCTGCGCGATCTGATCGCCGTTGCCATGGATCGCGGTATCGCGGTGATCATCGGCGTGCCGGCGCGCAATCTGGAGGCGTGGCGCGCTTTTACCGGCGAGTTCGCGGTGGAACTGTCGACCGATGTGACGCAGATCGAGCGCTGGCTCGAGGCCGCGGTCGCTCCGAATATGAGTGCGATGGCGCCCACCTGACACCAGCGTCCGGCGCCGTCAACAGCATCACCCTGCGGGCCATCGCGCGCGCGGGCGTGGTGCTTTTTCATTTCCTTTAAGCAATTTCGCCTGTTCGGGCGCTCGGAACGGTCTAATTTGAGCCAGATCAACCCCAGTTGAACAGAACGGTCACACAACCTACCTAAAAAAGAGGTTCGCTATTCGCGTGACGCCTCCGAAAGCGGCCTGACTGCTTCGCCAACGGAGGCGGATGCCGCGACATCTGGAGACAGCGCTGATGAACGCACCTGACCGTCCCACGACTCTGGAAGCCTTCAAGTCGCAGACCGTTGGGTCCGGTACGCCGGCATTGAAAGCGGCCGCGCCGGTGGCGATCGCGCCGAAAGCTGTCGAGGCCAGGATCGTGGCCGATGCGCCGAGGTCGATCCCGGCATCGCCGGGGGATGAGGGGGTCGGCAGCGAGACCTTCCACACCATCGATCGCATGCGCGAGGCGCTGACCGGCCAGTTCAGCGGTGGCGTGTCGCCGGCGGCGCTGGCGCTAGCGCTGTTCGATTGGTCGCTTCACCTTGCGTCCGCGCCGGGCAAGCGGATCGAGCTTGCCAGCAAGGGCGCGCGCAAGGCCGCACGGCTGCTCGCTCATGTCGCGGCAGCCACCACCGACCGCAACACCGGCCCCTGCATCGAACCGCTGCCGGGCGACGCCCGCTTCACCGCCGCGGCGTGGCGGAAGCAGCCGTTCTGTTTCTGGTCGCAGGCGTTCCTGCTCACCCAGCAATGGTGGCACGCCGCCACCCACGAGGTGCCCGGCGTCACTCCGCATCACGAAGACGTGGTGTCGTTCGCGGCGCGGCAGTACCTCGACATGCTGTCGCCGTCCAACAATCCGTTCGCCAATCCGGAGGTGATCGAGCGGGCGATGAAAACCGGCGGACGGAATTTCGTCGACGGTTACCGCAACTGGCTGGAGGATATGAGCCGGGAGGCCGCCGGTCAGCCGCCGGTGGGGGCGGAGAAGTTTGTCGTAGGTCAGGATGTCGCGGTCACGCCCGGCAAGGTCGTCTACCGCAACCATCTCATCGAGCTGATCCAGTATGCCCCGGCCACCGGAACGGTGATGGCCGAGCCGGTGCTGATCGTGCCGGCGTGGATCATGAAATATTACATTCTCGATCTGTCGCCGCAGAATTCCCTGATCCGCTATCTGGTGGGGAAGGGTCACACGGTGTTCTGCATCTCATGGCGCAATCCCACCGCCGCCGACCGCGACCTGACCATGGACGACTATCGGCGCCTCGGGGTCATGGCTGCGCTCGACGCGGTCAGCGCCATTGTGCCCGGTCCTAAGATCCACGCGATGGGCTATTGCCTCGGCGGCACGCTGCTCGCTATTGCCGCCGCAGCCATGGGAGGCCGCGAGGATGACAGGCTTGCCACGGTGACGCTGCTCGCCGCCCAGACCGATTTCTCCGAACCGGGCGAACTGGCGCTGTTCATCGACCACAGCCAGATGCATTTCCTCGACAGCATGATGTGGAACCGGGGCTATCTGTCGTCCGACCAGATGTCGGGCGCGTTTCAGCTGCTGAAAAGCAACGATCTGATCTGGTCGCGGATGGTGCACGACTATCTGATGGGCGAACGCACGCCGATGATCGATCTGATGGCGTGGAACGCGGACAGCACCCGCATGCCTTACCGGATGCATTCGGAATATCTCAAGCGGCTCTATCTCGACAACGAACTGGCCGCGAGCCGCTTCATGGTCGAAGGCCGCCCCGCTGCGATCCAGAATATTCGCGTGCCGATGTTCGTCGTCGGCACCGAGCGTGACCACGTGGCGCCGTGGCGCTCGGTCTACAAGATCCTCTATCTCAGCGATACCGAGGTGACCTTCGTGTTGACGAGCGGCGGCCACAATGCCGGCATCGTCAGCGAACCCGGCAAACCGCGTCGTCGTTACCGTGTCGGCGTCCACCATGTCGACAGCCTGTGCCTCAGCCCGGACGAATGGGTCGAGCGGGCGGAGGTAAGGGACGGCTCGTGGTGGACCGAATGGGCCGGATGGCTGGCGGCGCATTCCGCAAGCGATGCCGTTGCTCCGCCGGCCATGGGCGCGCCGGCGCGCGGCTACGTCGCCGCAGAGGAAGCGCCCGGCACCTACGTCTTCCAGAAGTGAGCGTGACATGAACAGGTTTCCGCGCGTCCGGACGCTGCGTCCGTCGCAATCCGGCCGTGCGGCTTCGCGCAGGATCGCCGCGGCACTGGTGATGGTGCGGCCCGCATGAGCGCGAACATGTTGCTGACGTTCAATCCGGGCTCGTCGTCGGTGAAGATCGGCCTGTTCGCGATCGGCGACAACGGTCCGGTGCAGGTCTCGCGTGGCGTCATCGACTTCCGTCACGATCCGCTCACCTTCAAGGTGACGGGCGAGCACGGCTCCTCCACGGTCGCGCTACGCGCGCGACCCAGCGAGGACCTGACAGAGATCATGGCCGAGACCTTCGCTGTTCTCGGTCAGCACGTCGCAATCGGGGATGTCGCCGCGATCGGGCATCGCGTGGTCCATGGCGGCGACCGCTTCGCCGGACCGGTCAGGCTTGACGACGCGACCATCGCCGCCATCGAGGCGCTGACGCCGCTCGCGCCGCTGCATCAGCCGCAAAGCCTGCGTCTGATCCGCGCCATTCGCAACGTCCGTCCGGACCTGCCCCAGACCGCGTCGTTCGACACCGCGTTCCATCGCACCAACAGCGCCGTGGTGCGCCGCTTCGCCATTCCCCGCGCGCTGCACGACGAAGGCGTCAAGCGCTATGGCTTTCACGGCCTGTCCTACGATTATATCGCCGGCGAACTGGCGCGGCTGGCGCCTCAGCGCGCGCGTGGCAAAATCGTCGCTGCCCATCTTGGCAGCGGTGCCAGCCTGTGCGCCATCGAAGATGGTGAGAGCCGCGACACCAGCATGGGCTTCTCCACCCTCGACGGCGTTCCGATGGCGACGCGGTGCGGGGCGCTCGATCCGGGTGTCCTCCTGCATCTGCTGGGGGCCGGCGGTCGCTCGCTCCCCGAGGTGGAAGACATGCTCTACCACCAGTCTGGCCTTCTCGGTGTTTCGGGCCTCAGCTCCGACAGCCGCGAACTGATCGTCAGCACCGCGCCGGAAGCGCGCGAAGCGATGGAGCTGTTCGCATTCCGCATCGCCGGCGAAGCGGCGCGGCTGGCGGCGACTATGGGCGGCCTCGACGGCCTGGTGTTCTCCGCAGGCATTGGCGAGAACCAGCCGCAGGTCAGGGCCGACGTGTGCGAACGGCTGCGCTGGCTCGGCGTCGATCTCGATCCCGCCGCCAATGCCGTCAACGCCACGACGATCAGCCACGCGGCGAGCCGTGTCGCGGTCTTCGTCATCCCGACCGACGAGGAAATGATCATCGCCCGGGATAATCATTCCGTTTTGGCTGGCGTCACCGCATGAGTATGGCCGCGTCGCTTGGCGCGATCAGTCTTTGCGCTCCTTCATCCGTTCGGCGAGAAGCAGCGCTACGCGTGAAATCGACGGCGTGGTGTTGCGGGTGGCGTGCTGCACCAGCGTGACCTGGGTCGCTTCCAGCCGCTTGTCGCGCAAGGGGATCGCGACCAGCGTGCCCGCGATCAGTTCGGGCATGGCGGTATTGCGCGGAAGAAACGTGCCGATGGTGGTCTTCATGGCCATGGTGCGCAGGAAGGCGATCGAATTGGTCTCGCTGTAAAGATCGAGCTGGACGTTGGCCTTGGCGCAAGCGCGGTCGATCTCCTGGCGGATGCCGAACGATGGATCGGGCAGGATCACGCGCAGCCCCGCGAGGTCCTTCACCGTGCAGTGGTCCCTTGTCGCCATCGGGTGATGCGGGGCGACCACGAGACACAGCGACTGGCGCATGCGCGCCAGTTCGATCAGGTCGCGCCGCGGCGCGGGGCCGAACACCAGCCCGAGATCGACGCTGTGCTGTCCGACCATTTCGGCGACGCGGCTGGTGCCCGCCGTGATCACCGTGATCGAGATGCCGGGATAGTCCTTCGACAGATCGACGACGAAGTCCGACAGGAAGCTCGCCAGCAGGCCTTCGACGGTGGCAATCTTGATGTGGCCCCGCTGCAGCGTGTCGAATTCCTCGACCTGCGCGCGGATGCGGTCGAGCCTGTCCGAACTCTCCACCGCATAGCGATAGAGCAGTTGGCCTGCGCCGGTGAGGGTCATGCCGCGCGCGCCGCGTTCGAACAATTGGGCTGCCAGTTCGTCCTCGAGGCCCTGCATCTGCCGGCTGATGGCGCTCGGCGCGATATTGAGCGATTCTGCCGCCCGTTTGATCGATCCCCGCTGCGTCACTTCCCGGAAATACCGCAGTGCGGTGGATTCGATCATGCGTTTCCTCCCCGAAGCCGTTTGCCCGCGCCTGCGGCAGGGCTTGCCCATGGGGCGAATTTTTAGAACGCTTGCATCGAATTTCAATGCTTTTATTCGAACCCCTGGTTTGCCATGCTGAGGGGCAGCTCACGCTCGGCCCCGATGGAGAAACCAGATGGCTTGTTCCCGGTCTATGTCGCGTCGCTTGAACTCTCTTCTTCTCGCAGCCTGTCTCGGCATGTCCGCCTCGGCGGCCTCGGCGCAGGACGTCATCAAGTTCGGAGCGCCGCTCCCGCTGACGGGGCCGCTGGCGCCGGAAGCGATCAAGCAGCAGCAGGGTTACGACCTGTGGGCCGAGCAGGCCAACAAGGCCGGCGGCATCTCGGTCGGCGGCAAGAAGTACAAAGTCGAGATCGTCTACACCGATTATCAATCGAACACGCCTCGCGCGGTGCAGACCACCGAGCAGATGATCACCCAGGACAACGTCAACTTCATGTTCGGCGCGTTCGGCTCCGGCGCGGCCAAGGCGGCGAGCAGCGTCTCCGAGAAGTACAAGGTGCCGACCATCGCGGCGACCGCATCGTCGGCGCAGGTCTACGACCAGGGCTACAAATACCTGTTCGGTACCTTCACGCCGAACGACACCCTGACCACGCCGCTGACGCAGATCGTCAGGGCGAAGGCCCCGGATGTGAAGAAGGTCGCCATTCTGGCGCGCAATGATCTGTTCCCGCTGGCGATCGCGCAGGAAATGGAGAAGTCGGCCAAGGCCAACGGCATCGAGGTGGTGTATTTCGAGAAATACGCGATCAATACGCTGGATCACTCGGCGACGCTGTCGCAGATCAAATCGCTGGCGCCGCAGTGGATCTTCGTCACCGGCTACATCAACGACCTGCTGCTGGTCCGCAAGCAGATGACCGACCAGCAGATCAAGGCTCCCGTGGTCACCATGATCGCCGGCCCGGCCTATCAGGAATTCATCGATGCCGCCGGCCCGAGCGGCGAGAACATCACCAGCGCCGCGTGGTGGCATCCGGCCGCACAATATTCCGGCAAGGACATTTTCGGCACCACCGCCAATTACGTGAAGCTGTTCCGCGAGAAGTACAAGGCCGACCCGGACTACGCTCATGCGTCGGCGTCGGTGTCGGGCGCGCTGTTCCAGATGGCGATCGAGCGCGCCGGCTCGCTTGACCGCGACAAGGTGCGCGACGAACTTGCCAAGATGGAGGTGATGACGTTCTGGGGCCCGGTGAAGTTCGGCCCGACCGGACAGATCGTCTCGCTCGAACCGCCGGTGTTCCAGCTTCAGGGCGGCAAGGCCGTGGTGCTGTCGCCGGAGATCATCCGGCAGGGTGACTTCCGGCTCGGTGTGAACTGATCCCAACCGGCTTTCGGATAGGCGGACGCGCGATATGCTGGCGGCCCAGATTCTCATCAATGCACTGGTGCTGGGCTGCCTGTATGCGTGCATCGCCATCGGCTTCTCGCTGGTCTGGGGCGTACTCAACGTCATCAACCTGATCCACGGCTCCTTCATCGTTCTCGGCGCCTATCTCGCCTGGGGCCTCTATCAGTCGCTGCACATCTCGCCGTGGTATGCGTTGCTGATCGCCGCGCCGGCGTTCTTCGCCCTCGGCTACGTACTGCAGCGCCTGATACTCAATCGCGTCATCACCGCGCCGGTTCTGGTCACCCTGACCCTGACCTTCGGTCTCGATCTGATCCTCAACAACGCGATGATCTATTACTTCAAGGCGGACTACCGGAAGCTGACGCTGACGCCGCCGATGGGGTCGATCTCGATCTTCGGTGTCGTCGTGCCGGTGGACCGGCTGATCGCCACCGCTGCCGCGCTGGCGCTGACCGGCATCCTCTATCTGATCCTGCGCCGGCTGCGGGTCGGGCGGGCCATTGTCGCGGTCCGGCTCGACCGCGACGCCGCGCGGCTGATGGGCGTCGACATCCACTCGATTTACGCCATCGCCTTCGGTCTCGGCGCGGCGCTCGCCGGTTGCGCCGGGGTGCTGATGGCGCTGATCTTCCCGATCTCGCCGCTCACCTCCACCGCCTATCTCGGCAAGGCGTTCGTGGTCTGCGTTCTCGGCGGCCTCGGCAGCGTGTCCGGCGCGCTGGCGGGCGGCATCCTGCTTGCGCTGATCGAAGGCGTCGGCTCGGCGCTGATCGGCCCGGCCCACGCCACCACGCTGTCGTTCGCGCTGCTGATCGTGTTCCTGATCGTGCGTCCGCAGGGGCTGCTCGGGCGAAAGGGCTTCGAATGACCCGCGCCAATGTCATCCTGCTGGCTCTGATTGCCTGCATTGCCGCGCTGCCGCTGTTCGGCGGCTCCTACGCGCTGCGCCTCGGCACCATCGCCTGCATGTATGGCGTGCTGGCGCTGTCGTGGAACGTGGTCGGCGGTTTCGCCGGTTATCCGTCGTTCGCCACCGCCGCGTTTTTCGGGCTCGGGGCCTACGCGGCCGGGGTGCTGATGAGCAAGGGCGTGCCGCTCATGGTGTCCGTCTCCGTCGCGGGCGTGATGGCGTTTGCGGTGGCGACGCTGCTCGGGGCGGCGCTGCTGCGCCTGCGCGGGCATTACTTCGCCATCGCCAGCCTGTCGCTGATCGAGGTGTTCCGCGAACTGGTCAACAACGCCACCGATCTCACCGGCGGCGGCATGGGGCTCAACATCCCGGTGTCGCCTTCGGCCGGCATCATGGCGGATGCGATGTTTTACTTCTACGTGATGTGGGGCCTGCTGCTCGGCACCGCGCTGATGGTGGTGATCGTCGCTGGCTCCAAGCTCGGCTTCGGCCTCGCCTGCATCCGCCAGAACGAGACCGCGGCCAACATGATCGGGCTCAACACCACGCTCTACAAGAGCATCGCCTTCGGCCTGTCCGCCGGCTTCGTCGGCGCGGCCGGTGGCGTCTATGCGGCGTGGGTGCATTACATCGATCCGTCTGACGTATTCGACATTCTCTATTCGGTGAAGCCCATCGTCATGGCCCTGATCGGCGGCCTCGGCTCGCCGCTCGGTGTGCTGGTGGGCGCGTTCGTCTATCTTGGCCTCGAGGAAGTGGTATGGCGCAACTACATCCAGATCCACAGTGGCGTGCTCGGGGTGCTGATCGTGGTGCTGCTGCTGTTCCTGCCGCATGGGCTGATGTCGATACGCGACCGACTTCTGTCATGGAGGCCGAAGCGTGTCTGAGATCCTCAAGCTGCAGTCAGTCTCGCGGCATTTCAGCGGCCTCAAGGCGCTGAACGACGTCTCGCTGAGTGTGAATCGCGGCGAGGTGCTCGGTCTGATCGGCCCGAACGGTGCGGGCAAGACCACGCTCGTCAATGTCGTCACCGGCGTCACGCCGGCGAGCTCCGGCACCGTGACGTTCATGGGGCAGGATATCACCCGCCTGAAGACCTATCGTTCGGCGCGGCTCGGGCTGTCGCGGACGTTCCAGATTGTGCAGCCGTTTGCGGAGTTCAGCGCCCTCGATAATGTCGCGGCGGCGGCGCTGTTCTCTCAACCCGGCGAGAGCATCGCGTCGGCGCGTGAGGAGGCGCGGGCGCACCTCGCCTTCGTCGGCTTGGAGGCCCAGTGCGATCAGTCGGCGGCGACGCTGACGCTGGCGATGCGCAAGCGGCTGGAACTGGCGAAGGCGCTGGCGATGAAGCCGAAGCTGCTGTTCCTCGACGAGGTCAATGCCGGCCTGAATAGCGCCGAGGTCGAACGCGCCACGCGCCTGATTCATCAACTCGCGGCCAGCGGCATCACCATCGTGATGATCGAGCACCTGATGAAGGTGGTGCTCAACGTCTGCACCCGCATCGTGGTGCTACACAATGGCCAGTTGATCGCTGACGGCGCGCCGCGCGACGTCATCAAGAATCCCGCCGTGGTGGACGCCTATCTCGGCCAGCAATATGCGCAGAGGGCAGGGGTTCATGGCTGATCACGCTGCAGACGCGCCCATTCTCGCCCTGCAGGGCCTGCGAGCCGGCTACGGCGAGGTTCAGGTGCTGTGGGGGATCGACATGGCCGTGCGCGCTGGTGAGATCACCGCGCTGATCGGCTCCAATGGCGCCGGCAAGACCACGCTGATGCGCGCGCTGTCCGGGCTCATTCCGGTGCAGGCCGGCAGCTTCCGTTTCAACGGTGAAGACCTTGCGGGAGCCAGTGCGGCGCAGATTCTGGCGCATGGCATTGTGCATGTGCCGGAAGGGCGGCGGCTGTTCGGCGCCATGAGCGTTGAGGATAATCTCCTGATGGGCGCCTACGCCCGCAAGGGGTCGCGCGCCGAGACCGCCCGCGACATGGAGCGGGTCTACGCCACGTTCCCGAAGCTGTTCGAGCGCCGCAACCAGGCGGCGGCGACGCTGTCCGGCGGCGAGCAGCAGATGTGCGCCATCGGGCGCGGGCTGATGAGCGCGCCGAAGCTGCTGATGATCGACGAATTGTCGCTCGGCCTGTCACCGTTGCTGGTGGAGCAGCTCGTCGCCGCGCTGCGCGCGCTCAACGCCGAGGGCATGTCGATCCTGCTGGTGGAGCAGGACGTGACCATCGCGCTCGATTTGTGCCACGCCGCCTTCGTGCTCGACATGGGGCGGATCGTGCGCTCTGGCACCGGCGCGGCCCTGCTGGCCGATCCGATCATTCGCGACGCCTATCTGGGCGTTCTCGAAGATTGAACCGCATCCGGTTCCAACTGCCATCCGTTCAGAAGAAAGAGGTAGACATGATTGACACGGTCGAAGCACCCAACAGCGGCTACAGGTTCATGCCCGGCGTCAGCCAGTATTCGGCGGCGGTCGGCGCGCTGCCGGGGTTCACGCTGGAGCGCGTGCGGTTCACGACGCCGGTGCCGATTCGCCAGGGCTTCGAGCGCATCGCGCAAATTCTGAAGGAGGCCGGGCGGCCGCTGACGGCATTCGCCGCCTGCGAACTGCGTTCGCCCGCGCCGTTTACCGAGAGCGGTTTCGTCAAGTTCAACGAGGATTACACCGGCACCCTGAAGGCCTGGGGGCTGATGGCGAACGGCGCCAATCCGGTGGCGCGCAGCAATGTATGTCCGAAGATCGATCCGCCGTCGGAGCCGGGTTTCCACGCCTTCACCTATGCGGTGCCGGCGGCCAATGCGCCGGCATCGTTTGTCATCGCCGGCAGCGGCGAGGCGCCGGAAGGCAAGGGTAACTATCGCGATCATGCCGTCCGCCTCGGCGACACCTCGCCTGCCGCGATGCTGGAAAAGGCGAAATGGGTGCTGGGCGAGATGGAGCGCCGCATGAGCGCATTCGCGGGCGACTGGAGCCAGGTCACCGCGACGCAGCTCTACACCGTGCACGACATCTACCCGTTCATCGAATCGGAACTGGGCCGCCGCGGCATTTTCCGGCAGGGACTGACGTGGCATTTTAACCGCCCGCCGGTACGGGATCTCGAATACGAGATGGATTGCCGCCGCGTCTTTGTCGAGCGCGTCGTCCAGGTTTGACGGCCGTCATCCACAGTTTGGCCGCTCCGTGACAAGAGGGTTGATGGACCGAGGGCCCTTGGTCCATAAGCCCTGTCCGGCCGTTGATGATTCATCCGCGCCGATGGCTCTTGAGGAGAGAGATTGGCGTGTCCATGACGATTCATCAGAAAATCGCCGATGAGCTTGGCGTTCGCGAGCAACAGGTCGCATCCGCCGTCGAACTGCTCGACGGCGGCGCCACCGTGCCGTTCATCGCGCGCTACCGCAAGGAAGTGACCGGCGCGCTCGACGATGCGCAGTTGCGCACGCTGGAAGAGCGGCTGACCTATCTGCGCGAACTGGAAGAGCGCCGCACAGCGGTCCTCAATTCGGTGCGCGAACAGGGCAAGCTCGACGCCGTGCTGGAAGCCGCCATTCTCGCGGCCGACAGCAAGAGCCGCCTCGAGGACATCTATCTGCCGTTCAAGCCGAAGCGCCGCACTAAGGCCGAGATCGCCAAGGAAGCCGGCCTTGTGCCGCTGGCCGACCTGCTGTTGACGCAGCCGGAGCAGGATCCGCAGGTGGCGGCGGCCTCCTTCATCGATCCCGACAAGCAGGTGGCGGACGCCGCCGCGGCGCTCGACGGCGCGCGCGCGATTCTGGTCGAGCGCTTCGCCGAGGATGCCGACCTGATCGGCGCGCTGCGCGAAGAGGTGTGGGCCAACGGTGTGCTGGTCTCCAAGGTGCGCGACGGCAAAAAGGACGCCGGCGCGAAATTCAGCGACTATTTCGATTTCAGCGAGCCGCTGCACAAGCTGCCCTCGCACCGCATTCTGGCGATGTTCCGCGGCGAGAAGGAAGAGGCGCTCGATCTCGCCATCCAGCCTGAGGCCGCGCCCGCCGCCCCCGGCGTGGCGAGCCCCTACGAGTTGCGCATCGCACACCGCTTCAATATCGCCGATCGCGGTCGCCCCGGCGACCGCTGGCTGATGGACACGGTGCGCTGGGCGTGGCGCACCAAGATCCAGATTCATCTCAACATCGATCTGCGCATGCGGCTGTGGACCACCGCCGAGCAGGAAGGCGTGCGGGTGTTCGCCTCCAACCTGCGCGATCTGCTCTTGGCCGCGCCGGCCGGCGCGCGCGCCACCATGGGGCTGGATCCCGGATACCGCTCGGGCGTCAAGGTCGCGGTGGTCGACGCCACCGGCAAGGTGGTGGCCACCGATACCATCTATCCTCACGAGCCGCAGCGCCGCTGGGACGATGCGCTGTCGTCGCTTTCAAAACTCGTGCGCGCGCATCAGGTGGAACTGATCTCCATCGGCAACGGCACGGCCTCGCGCGAGACCGACAAGCTCGCCGCCGATCTGCTGAAACTGCTGCCGGAGCGCAAGATCACGAAGATCGTGGTGTCTGAGGCGGGCGCGTCGGTCTATTCGGCGTCGGCCTTCGCCTCGGGGGAACTGCCCGGCCTCGACGTGACGCTGCGCGGTGCGGTCTCGATCGCGCGGCGGCTGCAGGACCCGCTGGCCGAACTGGTCAAGATCGATCCGAAGTCGATCGGCGTCGGTCAGTACCAGCACGATCTCGGCGAGGCCAAACTGTCGCGCTCGCTCGATGCCGTGGTCGAAGATTGCGTCAACGCGGTCGGCGTCGATGCCAATACCGCATCCGCGCCGCTGCTGGCGCGGGTGTCGGGCATTGGCGCGGTGCTGGCGCAGAGCATCGTGCAGCACCGCGACGCCAACGGGCCGTTCAAGTCGCGCAAGGCGCTCAAGGAGGTGCCGCGGCTTGGGCCGAAGGCGTTCGAGCAGTGCGCGGGCTTCCTGCGCATCACCAATGGCGACGATCCGCTCGACGCCTCCGGCGTGCATCCGGAATCCTATCCGGTGGTGCGGCGGATTCTGGAAGCGACCAAAAGCGACATCAAGGCGCTGATCGGCAACCAGCAGATGCTGCGTCAGGTCAAGCCGCAGAACTTCGTGGACGACACCTTCGGTCTTCCCACCGTCACTGACATCCTGCGCGAGTTGGAAAAGCCGGGGCGCGATCCGCGCCCGGCGTTCAGGGCGGCGGAGTTCAAGGACGGCGTGGAAACGCTGAAGGACCTCAAGCCCGGCATGGTGCTGGAAGGTGCGGTGACCAACGTCGCGGCGTTCGGCGCCTTCGTCGATATCGGCGTCCATCAGGACGGCCTTGTGCATATCTCAGCGATGTCCAAGACCTTCATCAAGGACCCGCGCGAGGTGGTGAAGCCGGGCGATATCGTCCGCGTCAAGGTGCTCGAGGTCGATGTGCCGCGCAAGCGCATCGCGCTGACGCTGCGCCTCGACGACGAAACCGGCGCACGCGCTGGCCGCCCGTCGCCAGGAGATTCAGCAAATGCGCCGCGCGGGCGCGGCTCGTTCTCGGCGGGGAAGGGCAGTTCGCGGCCCGAACCCGGTGGCGGCGCGCTGGCCGAGGCGCTGCGCCGCGCCGCCGAGAAAAACCAGGGCGGCAAGGTGCGGTAACACTGGTTTAGTTTAGACAGAATCGTCATGCGCGGGCTTGACCCGCGCATCCATCTAAGAAGAAAAGTCGTTTCAAGACGATGGATTTCCGGGTCAAGCCCGGCAATGACAGATCTCGTTTTAAAAAAAAGAAACTACACCAGGACCTACTAACCTTTGGCGACATCGTGGTTGGCCATGGTCTCCAGCGCCCTGACCATGGCGGAGTGATCCCACGCCTTGCCGCCATGGGCGACGCAGGCGTTGAACAACTGCTGCGCCGTGGACGTGTTGGGCAGCGACAGTCCGAGCGCTCGCGCGCCTTCCAGCGCGAGGTTCAGGTCCTTCTGGTGCAGTTCGATCCGGAAACCGGGATCGAAGGTGCGCTTGATCATGCGCTCGCCGTGCAGTTCGAGAATGCGCGAAGTGGCGAGCCCGCCCATCAGCGCCTGACGCACCAGCGCTGGGTCCGCGCCGGCCTTCGAGGCGAACAGCAAGCCTTCGGCAACGGCCTCGATGGTCAGCGCCACGATAATCTGGTTGGCGACCTTGGTGGTCTGGCCGTCGCCGTTGCCGCCGACCAGCGTCACGTTCTTGCCCATCTTTTCGAACAGCGGCTTGACCGCATCGAAGGTCGCCGGCGCGCCGCCGACCATAATGGTGAGCGAGGCGGCTTTGGCGCCGACCTCGCCGCCGGACACCGGCGCATCGAGATAGTCCGCGCCGAGTGCGTTGACCTTTTTGGCGAACGCCTTGGTCGCCAGCGGCGAAATCGAACTCATGTCGACGACGATCTTGCCTTTGGAGAGCCCCTCCGCGACGCCGTCCGACTTGAACAGCACGCTTTCGACATCCGGCGTATCGGGCACCATGACGATGACGACGCTGGATTTCTCCGCGATCTCCTTGCCGGATGTGCAGGCCACTGCGCCTGCGGCCACCAGGTCCTTGGCCGCGGCGGAGGAGGCCAGCACGTGAAGGCGATGTCCCGCGGCCAGCAGATGGCCCGCCATGGGCCGCCCCATGATGCCGAGCCCGATGAATCCGATATCGGTCATTGTTCCGTCCCTTCGTCTTGATGGTTCTTGATGGCGTTGCGGCCGCGGCCGAGGCGGCGACGATAACCGATCCCGCCGCGCAGGCGAAACGTGCGGGGTCTTGGGAGCTTGCCGGCCGCCGCCACTGGGTTGTCCGTGCCGGGAGGTCATCGGCTTGACAGTCTGGCATCTGGCATGCCAAGTGCGCCGGTAGCCCTTGCGGGAGACTTCTCTTGGCGAGGAGGGAGGATTCATGGCGACACAGAAAATCGCAAAGGTCTCGCTGGCGGACAGGGAGATCGCCATCGTCCGCATCGCGCCGGAAGCGAGCTTCAAGAGCAAGGCTTACGACGCCCTGAAAGACGCCATCCTCAAGATGGATATCTACGCCAGCCCCGAGCCGGTGATGCTCGACGAGCGCGCGCTGTCGGAGCACCTCGGCGTCAGCCGCACGCCCATCCGCGAAGCCATCGCCATGCTGGAGCAGGGCGGCTTCGTGAAGACCGTGCCACGCCGGGGCATCGCGGTGGTGCGCAAGACCAAGGCCGAGGTGGTAGACATGATCCGCGCCTGGGCGGCGCTGGAGAGCATGGCCGCGCGCCTCATCACCACCACCGCCCGCAAGAAGGACATTTCGGCGCTGCGCAACTTCTTCAAGGATTTCACCAGGGACCGGCTGCCGCAGGATCACATCGCGGAATATTCGCGGGCCAATACCGCGTTTCATCAGGCGCTGCTCTCGCTCAGCGAGTCGCCGGTACTGGTGGATATGACCAACAACATCCTGCTGCATGTGCGCGGCTATCGTCAGTTGACCATCGGACGGCAGGAGCGCATCGCGGTATCGCTGCCGGAGCATCTCGCGATTATCGACGCGCTCGAGGAGCGCGACACCGAACTGGCCGAGAAGCGCGCGCGCGACCATACCCTAGGCCTCGCCGCCTATGTCGAAGCCCACGGTCAGGAAATCTTCTCTTGAAGCGGTTCTTGTCCTGAACCCGCGACCCGAAAGATATCACGGAGACCATCGATGCCGACGACAGCGAACCAGACCGGGGCGGCGGGCGCGGACGATCCGCAGCAGGACCTGACCGACGGCTTTCATCTGATGATCGATGCGCTCAAGCTCAACGGCCTCACCACCATCTACGGCGTGCCGGGCATCCCCATCACCGATTTCGGCCGCATGGCGCAGGCGGCGGGCATTCGCGTGCTGTCGTTCCGCCACGAGCAGAGCGCCGGCTATGCCGCGTCGATCGCGGGCTTCCTCACCAGGAAGCCCGGCGTCTGCCTCACGGTGTCTGCCCCCGGCTTCCTCAACGGCCTCACCGCGCTCGCCCACGCCACCACCAACTGCTTTCCGATGATCCTGATCTCGGGCTCGTCGGAGCGCGAGATCGTCGACCTGCAGCAGGGCGACTACGAGGAAATGGATCAGCTCGCCATCGCCAAGCCGCTGTGCAAGGCGGCGTTCCGCGTGCTGCACGCGCAGGATATCGGCATCGGCCTCGCCCGCGCGATCCGCGCCGCGGTCTCGGGGCGGCCGGGCGGCGTCTATCTCGATCTGCCCGCCAAGCTGTTCGGCCAGGTGATGAACGCGAAGGCCGGGCGCAAGTCGCTGGTGAAGGTGGTCGATGCCGCGCCGGCGCAGCTCCCCGCGCCGGAGGCGGTGAAGCGCGCGCTCGATGTGCTCAAAGCGGCGAAGAAGCCGCTGATCATTCTCGGCAAGGGTGCGGCCTACGCCCAGGCCGACGACGCCATCCGCGCGCTGGTGGAAACGAGCGGTGCGCCGTTCCTGCCCATGAGCATGGCCAAAGGGCTGTTGCCGGACACGCACCCGCAATGCGCGGGCGCGGCGCGCTCGCTGGTGCTGAAGGAGGCCGACGTCGTCATGCTGGTCGGCGCGCGGCTGAACTGGCTGTTGTCCCACGGCAAGGGCAAGACGTGGGGCGATACGCCGAAGCAGTTCATCCAGATCGACATCGAGCCGCGGGAGATGGACTCGAACGTCGGAATCGTCGCCCCCGTGGTCGGCGATATCGGCTCCTGCGCCGCGGCGCTGGTGGCGGGCATGGGCGGCCACTGGCCGGCGGCGCCGGCCGACTGGGTCAAGACCGTAGCGAGCAAGCGCGACGACAACGTCGCCAAGATGGCGCCGCGCCTGATGAACAACAATGCGCCGATGGACTATCACGG
This sequence comes from Afipia sp., assembly GCA_017308495.1. Lineage (GTDB taxonomy): Bacteria > Pseudomonadota > Alphaproteobacteria > Rhizobiales > Xanthobacteraceae > Afipia. Next base: position 1,310 of record JAFKES010000077.1, on the reverse strand, counting down.
CGCGCTCGGCGTGCTGCGCAGCATCGTCAAGGAGCGCCCCGACGCGATCCTGGTCAACGAGGGCGCCAACACGCTGGATCTCGCGCGCGGCGTCATCGACATGCACCGGCCGCGCAAGCGCATCGATGTCGGCACCTGGGGCGTGATGGGCATCGGCATGGGCTATGCGATCGCGGCGGCGGTCGAGACCGGCAAGCCGGTGCTGGCGGTCGAGGGCGACAGCGCCTTCGGCTTCTCCGGCATGGAGGTGGAGACGATCTGCCGCTACCGCCTGCCGGTGTGCATCGTGATTTTCAACAATGACGGCATCTATCGCGGCACCGACGTCAACCCCGCGGGCGGCGATGCCGCGACCACGGTGTTCGTCAAGGGCGCGCGCTATGACCGGATGATGGAAGCGTTCGGCGGCGTCGGGGTCCATGTCACCACGCCGGACGAACTGAAGCGCGCGGTCAACGCCGCGATGGATTCCGGCCAGCCGACCCTGATCAACGCGGTAATCGACCCGGCCGCCGGCAGCGAGAGCGGCCGCATCGGCAATCTCAATCCGCAAAGCGTCCTGAAGAAGAAATAGGCGTCCGGCGCGCGCGCCGGGCAAGCGACACGATTTGAACCACGATGCGGCGTCGGACGACGCTGCCCGATACGGAGCACGGCACGATGACACAGGCGCTGAAGGGCGTTCGCATTCTCGATTTCACCCACGTCCAGTCGGGGCCGACCTGCACGCAATTGCTGGCGTGGTTCGGCGCCGACGTGATCAAGGTCGAACGCCCCGGCGTCGGCGACATCACGCGCGGCCAGCTGATGGACGTGCCGAATGCCGACAGCCTGTATTTCACCATGCTCAACCACAACAAGCGCTCGATCACGCTCGACACCAAGAACCTGAAGGGCAAGGAAGTTCTCACCGAGTTGATGAAATCGTGCGACGTGCTGGTGGAGAATTTCGGCCCCGGCGTGCTCGACCGCATGGGCTTTCCGTGGGAGATGATCCAGCAGATCAATCCGAAGCTGATCGTCGCCTCGATCAAGGGCTTTGGCCCCGGGCCGTATGAGGACTGCAAGGTCTACGAGAACGTCGCCCAGTGCACCGGCGGCGCGGCGTCCACCACGGGCTTCCGCGACGGCGTGCCGCTGGTCACCGGCGCGCAGATCGGCGACAGCGGCACCGGCCTCCATCTCGCGCTCGGCATCGTCACCGCGCTTTATCACCGCACCCATTCCGGCAAGGGCCAGCGCGTCACCGCGGCGATGCAGGACGGCGTGCTCAATCTCTGCCGCGTCAAGCTGCGCGACCAGCAGCGCCT
>JAFKES010000076.1 GCA_017308495.1 Afipia sp. | reverse complement strand
CCGGCGCGTCCATGTGCTGGTGAAACCCTCGCGCGCCGACATCACCACCAATCTCGTCGTCACTACCGACCGGCGCACCTACATGCTCGAACTGCGCTCCGGCCAGAAGCCCTATATGCCCGCCGTCGCCTGGGCTTATCCGCAATCCCTCAGTCAGCGGCAGGCCATGCCGGCGACGCCGGTCGTTCCGGCTGCCGCCGCGCGCAACTATCGCTATGGCCTCACCGGCGGCAATCCACCCTGGAAGCCGGTCGCGGTCTATGACGACGGCCGCCGCGTCTATGTCGAGTTCCCGCGTGGCATCGTGCAAGGCGAGATGCCGCCGATCTTCGTCATCGGCCCCGAGGGCGAGGCGCAGATCGCCAATACACGCATCCATCAACACATTCTGATCGTCGATCGCCTGTTCGGCGCGGCCGAGCTGCGCCTCGGCAGTGGCGACCGCCAACAGACCGTCCGCATCGTCCGGACCGACGGGAGGCCGTCATCATGAGCGACAACTCAACCAATACCGCCGCCCCGATGCGTCTTCGTGCCGCGCCGCCGCGCGTCACCCGCCTGTCGCGCAAGGTGCTCGCCAGCGTCGCAGCGGTCACGCTGATCGGCATCGGCGGATCGCTGATCTACGCCCTCCAGACCCGCAATGCCGGCAAGGAGGGCGAGGAGCTGTATTCGACCGCCAACCGGCAGCCCGCCGACGGTCTCGCTGGCCTGCCGCGCGACTATACCGGCCCCGTTCTCGGGCCGCCGCTGCCGGGCGATCTCGGACGGCCGATCCTGTCCGCACAGAATGCAGGCCAACCCGTCGTACCGTCTGTCGTTCCGGCGCCCGGCGTGGACGAGGCCGAGCAACGCCGCCGCGCCGAGGAGGAAGCCGCCCGCACCAGCACCGTGTTCTTCCAATCGCGGGCAGGTTCGCCGGCCGCGGCCGGAACACCAACGACGGGCATTGCCGGCTTCGACATGGCGGGCCTGTCAGGGCTGCCTGGCCAACAGACGGCACAGGACAAGCAGCTCGCATTCCTGAACGCGCCCATCGATCGCCGCACGACGTCATCGGATCGCGTCATGGCGCCAGCCTCGCCCTTCGTGCTCCAGGCCGGCGCCGTCATTCCGGCCGCGCTCATTACCGGCATCCGCTCCGATCTGCCAGGTCAGATCACCGCGCAGGTGACCGAGAATATCTACGACAGCCCCACGGGCCGCATCCTGCTCGTACCGCAGGGGACGCGGATCATCGGCCAGTATGACAACAACGTGCAATTCGGCCAGCGCCGGGTGCTGCTCGTCTGGAATCGGCTTATCATGCCGAATGGCCGCTCCATCGGGCTGGAGCGCCAGCCCGGTGCGGACACGCAAGGCTATGCTGGCCTTGAGGATGGCGTCGATTATCACTGGTGGGATCTCGCCAAGGCTGCCGGCCTTTCCACCTTGCTCAGCATCGGCTCCGAACTCGCCGTCAGCGACGAGAACCGGCTGCTGCGCGCCATCCGTAGCGGCGGCCAGGACACCATCAACGATGCCGGCCAGCAGATCGTCCGCCGTCAGCTCAATGTCGCGCCAACGCTGACCATCCGGCCGGGATTCCCGGTCAGGATTGTCGTGACGCGAGATTTGGTACTCGAGGCATACAGGGGATAGTCATGACCAAGCTCAAGCTCGGCCCCATCGCCGACGACAAGCCTGTCAAAATTGCGGTGGAGCTTCCCGCCGTGCTCCATCGCGATCTCACCGAATACGGCCGCCTCCTGGCCGAAGGCGGAGCGCCGGTCGAGCCGGCCAAGCTCATCGTGCCGATGCTGGAGCGCTTCATCGCCACGGATCGCGGGTTCGCGAAGGCGCGGCGAATCTCCCGTTCCGAGAAGCTTTGACCTGTATGGGCGCCGGATTTACTGCCCCTCGGCCACTCTCGCCCCCCAATTCTATGGCTATCGGAGCGGGCTATGTCCGTATCTTCGAGGCCATCAAACGCGCGAGGTCCAACAGCCGGTCGGCGGCGGGATTGTAGTTCATCGGCGACCACACGACGCTGAACGGCAGGATTTCGTTGCGCATCGGCCGATAGCTGATCCCTGGCATCTGCATCGCGGTCGTCGCCTCGCTGGTCAGCGTCAAGCCTCGCTCGGGGGAAACAAATGCCAGAAGGCTATCCCGCCCGACAAATTGTGGATTAATTTCCGGATGCCGGCCGAGGTCCGCCAGATGCTGGACCAGATAGTCGCGAATCTCCTCGCCGGGCGCCGTGTCGCTGACGATGAACTTTTCGCCGGCCAGGTCCGCCCATTCCAATTCCGCACGTTTGCAAAGCAGATGTCCATTCGGCAGCACGACAAACACGCGCTCGGTCCAGAGAAGCTCGGTCTCACATTCCGGCCAATGGATCGTTCCGGTGATGAATGCCAGGTCGAGTCGAAGCTGCCGAATTGCCGCGATATGTTCGGAAGGATTTCCGTCGATCAGTTCGACATAAACCCCCGGATGCGCTTTTGCGAAAGCATCCAGAAGTTCGCGCAGAAAGCCGGAGGCGATTGAGGAGAAAATGCCAGTTCTGATCCGTCCTTCTCGCCCGTGCGCGACGACGGTGGCATCTCCGGCTCCCTCCTGAACATGACGAAGCGCGCGCTTCGCTCGCGGCAAAAAACGCTCGCCGGCGCTTGTGAGTTGAACACCCCAACTGCATCGCTTGAAGACGGCGACGCCGAGATGGCTCTCAAGATCGCGAATGCGGCGGCTGATCGCCGATTCCTGGACGCGCAGGGCCACGCTGGCCTTGCGGAAGCTGCCATGTTCGACCGCCGCCACGAAATAGCGCAGATGCCGCAGTTCGATCGCTTCAGTCGTCATTATGCCAAAGTTCCTTTCCTCGTGCCCCATCCCGCCGCCTCAAGGCAGCGGGACGGAAAAAGAGCCGGCGGGCCACCGCCGCAACTCCGTGGTCTCTTGGGGCCCGAATGGGGTCGTCGTGCCGACGCCGATTGAGACACCGATCCGCACGATCTGACCGGAAAGGTCAAAGGGCTCCGAAATCCCTGCAATCAATCGCCGGGCATAGCCTACGAGACCTTCCTGGTCATGTCTGTCGGTCACGATGATCGCGAATTCGTCTCCGCCAAGGCGCGCGATATAATCCGTGCTGCGGGATAGCGTGCGCAGTCGATCCGCGACTTGGCGCAGAAGTCTTTAACAAGCATCACACAAATGTCGGAAGTGGCTATTGACGCAGATCATGCGTGTGATCATCAGGTGACGGGACTAGATTGCAACACGAGTTGTCAACAGTGTGCCGAGCAATTTCGGCGCGCAGCATGATCGCACGGAATAATCATGGATAGCGAAGCCCTCAGTCGGCTTACCGTGGCGCTGGCCATCGGGCTCCTTGTCGGGCTAGAGCGTGGCTGGCAAACGCGGGATGCGGAAGACAATCGACGCGCCGCGGGATTTCGCACCTTCGCGCTTTCCGGATTGCTGGGCGGTGTAACCGGTCTCATCGCCCTTAAAACCAGTGCCGCTGTGATTGGATGGGTCTTCCTGGGGTATATGGGAGCGTTCGCGGCCTTTCACTGGCTGGAAGCGAGGAGTGAGGGCAGTGCCAGCGTAACGTCGGTTGTCGCGGGAATGCTGACCTTCCTGCTCGGGACCATGGCTGTCGTCGGGGATCTGCAACTGGCCATTGCCTGCTCTGTCGGCATGACGGCCCTTCTGGCATTGCGCGAACCGCTGCATCGCTGGATCAACTCGCTGAGCTGGCAGGAAATCCGCGCCGTCCTGACTTTGCTCGCGATGTCGTTCCTGCTGCTCCCGTTGCTGCCGAACCGGCCGATTGATCCATGGAGCGCGATCAATCCACATCGGATCTGGCTTTTCGCGATCATGATCGCGACGATTTCGTTTGCTGGTTACGTCGCCGTCAAGGCGCTAGGCAATCGACTGGGGGTCTTCATGGCGGCCGGTGCGGGAGGGCTGGCATCCTCGACTGCCACCACGCTCGCTTTGGCGCGGCTGGCTCGCGAACATCCGTCATCATCGGGATTGCTAAGCGCGGGCATCCTGGTTGCCAGCGGTGTCATGATGCTGCGCACAGGTGCAATTGCCTTGGCGCTCAATGGAGCACTCTTCTCGCCGCTTCTTCCCGCGCTGTTGACTGCTGCGGCAGTGCTGGGTATCGGGGCTGCCGTTTTGTGGTTCAGAAGCGTCCAGCAGGAAACGCCAGACCTTCAGATCGCAAACCCGCTCGAAATCGGGACCGCGATCAAGCTGGCCGCGTTGCTTGCGGCGGTGATGCTGGCAGCAGAATTGGTGCGTCGCATGTTCGGCGGGATTGGCGTTTTCGTGGTGGCGGCCCTGTCCGGCGTCGCGGATGTCGATGCTGTGACGATCTCGATGGCCCGGATGGCAGGTGGCGACGTCGATCCGAATACGGCAGCCCACGCCATCATGATCGCCATCGCTGTCAACACTGTCTCAAAGACCATTGTGGCCGGCTCTGTTGGAAACAGGAAAGTCGGGTTTCTTGTCGGTGGAATAAGCGCCGCCGCCTTGGCCGCGGGGCTGGCGGTTGCAATCTAGCCTCTCAATGGCCTCTGCCGTCGACCAGTGGTTCGGACCCGCTTTGAGGCCGAACACGCCCCGGCAGGTGAAAGGCGCCGATCTGGCGGCGTCCATCTGAAAGCAGCTTATGGGGGCGAACGGCACCGCGAACGACCTGATAGACGAACTCTGAATCGGCGCGTTGCGTATTGCTATCACGCTAATCAATGGACAATGTTCCCCCTTTCGTTGAGGGTCGACTTGGATGTGATTATGAATCTGCCTGTTTGATCGTTTTTATGGATTCATCGTCAAAAAAGTCCATTCAAACAGGATGATTCTGTTGGGGTGTGATTCGCGCTATAAGGGCTACTGACGTTGACAATAGCAGAATATCTGGATTCGAATAAAATTGCCCTGATTGATCGATACTGGCGCGCCGCCAATTATTTATCGGCGGGCCAAATCTATCTTATGGATAATCCGCTGTTGCGCGAGCCACTCAGGGCGGGCCATATCAAGCCGCGCCTGCTAGGCCACTGGGGAACGACGCCGGGGCTCAACTTCATCTACGTGCATCTGAACCGAATCATCAAAGAGCGGGATGCAAACGTAATTTATGTATGCGGCCCCGGCCATGGCGGCCCCGGTATGGTCGCCAATACATGGTTAGAAGGCGTCTATTCGGAAATCTATCCCGACATCGGTGAGGACGCCGCCGGCATGAAACGGTTATTCCGGCAGTTCTCATTTCCAGGCGGTATTCCGAGCCACGCGGCGCCTGAAACGCCAGGCTCGATCCATGAGGGTGGCGAGCTAGGCTATGCGCTTGTGCACGCCTATGGCGCGGCGCTCGACAATCCTGATTTGGTCGTGGCCTGCGTGGTCGGCGACGGAGAGGCTGAGACTGGCCCGCTTGCGGCCGCGTGGCATTCCAATAAGTTCATCAATCCAGCTCGCGACGGAGTGGTCCTGCCAATCTTGCATCTCAATGGCTACAAGATCGCCAATCCGACCGTGCTGGCCCGGCTTTCCGATGACGAATTGCGACAGCTGTTCATCGGCTACGGATACGAGCCCCTCTTCGTTGAGGGCAGCGAACCTGTGGACATGCACCGGCAGATGGCGGTGACGCTCGATGCTGTCTTTGATCGGCTCGCGCAGATTCGCGAGAAGGCTTTGTCTTCTGTCGGGCGGCCTCGCTGGCCGATGATCGTACTTCGCAGCCCAAAAGGCTGGACCGGCCCCAAAGTGGTAGACGGCAAGATGGTGGAGAACCACTGGCGCTCCCATCAAGTACCGGTCGACAACTGCCGCGAGGACGAAGGCCATCGCACGATTCTCGAAGGCTGGTTGCGGAGCTACGATCCTGAAGATCTTTTCGACGCGAATGGTGTATTGAAGCCGGAACTCAAGGCACTCGCGCCGGAGGGCACGCGGCGCATGGGAGCCAATCCGCACACTAATGGCGGCTTGCTACGTAAGGAATTGCGGACACCTGATTTCCGCAATTATGCGGTTAAGGTGAGCGAGCCCGGCGCAACGCAAGAGCAGGCTACGAAGGTGCTCGGTGACTATTTGCGCGATGTATTGCGGCTGAACGAGGCCGAGCGGAACTTCCGCGTGTTCGGACCGGATGAGACAGCGTCCAACCGCCTCGGCAGCGTGTTTGAGTCAACGGACCGCGTCTGGATGGCCGAGACGCTTCCGAGTGACGATCATCTGTCTCCGGACGGCAGGGTGATGGAGGTGCTTTCCGAGCATCTGTGCCAAGGCTGGCTGGAGGGATATCTGCTCACCGGCAGGCATGGCTTCTTTTCCTGCTACGAGGCGTTCATCCACATTGTCGATTCGATGTTCAACCAGCACGCCAAATGGTTGAAGGTCTCGCGCGAGTTAGAATGGCGCAAGCCGATCTCCTCGCTTAACTACTTGCTCACCTCGCACGTATGGCGGCAAGACCACAACGGCTTCTCCCATCAGGATCCCGGCTTCGTCGATCTCGTGGCCAACAAGAGCGCCGACATCGTCCGCGTCTATTTCCCGCCGGACGCTAACACGCTGCTGTGGGTTGGCGACCACTGCATGAAGACCTGGGATCGCGTGAATGTCATCGTCGCCGGCAAGCAACCCGCGCCGCAATGGCTGACCATGCCGGAGGCTGAACAGCACTGCAAAGCAGGCCTCGGCATTTGGGAATGGGCAGGTACCGAGGACGAGCTGGAGCCCGATCTTGTCATGGCCTGCGCCGGTGACGTTCCCACCATGGAAACGCTCGCTGCCGTGGACATTCTGCGGCAGGCCCTGCCGCGCCTGCGCATCCGCGTCGTTAATGTCGTCGACCTGATGTCGCTGCAATCGCCGCAGCACCATCCACACGGTATCGCGGATGAAATATTTGACCGCATCTTCACGCGCGACCGTCCGGTGGTCTTCGCCTATCACGGCTATCCGTATCTCATTCACCGGCTGGTCTACAAACGCGCCAACCATCCGAACTTCCACGTGCGCGGCTTCATCGAGGAAGGCACGACCACTACGCCCTTCGACATGGCCGTTCTGAACGAGCTCGACCGCTTCCATCTGGCAATCGAAGCTGTTGAACGTCTGCCCGCCCTTAAAGGCAAAGGTGCAGAGATCGTCGCCGCGCTGCAGGAGAGCCTCGTCCTGCACAAGGCCTACATTCAAGAACATGGCAAGGATATGCCCGACATCTCCGAATGGAAGTGGCCATATCCACGATCAGGCATAAGCGCCAGTTAGGTGTTCTCATCAGATCTGGTATCTAGGCTTCGGGCGCAAGAGCTTCCCGAGCACTTTGCAACATTGCCCGAGGAGCAGCGAAGTTTTGACTGACGAAACCAAAGTGGTCAGCGACAATCGATTGATTCTTGCCATGCCCGGAAACGAGGATTTCGCGCGGAAGCTGGCAAGCGCAGGCGGCTACGAGCTGGGTCATCTTGAAACCCGCCAGTTTCCCGATAGCGAGATTTACGTGCGCATTGCAAGCAACGTGCGCGGGCGGATCGTGCATGTCGTCTGCACGCTGGCGCGTCCGGACCACCAGTTTCTGATGCTGGCTTTTGTTGCCGATACCGCACGGGACCTCGGTGCCATAGAGGTACATCTGATCGCTCCCTATCTGAGCTACATGCGGCAGGACAAGCGCTTCCATGACGGCGAGGCGGTAACGTCGTGCACGTTCGCCCGCCTCGTCTCATCGTTATTCCACGGCTTTCTCACCGTCGACGCGCATCTGCATCGCTATGGCGCGCTCAGCGAAATCTACTCCATTCCCGCCCGCAACCTGCACGCCGCGCCAGCGATGGCGCAGTGGATCATCGACAATGTGACTGCTCCGTTTCTAATCGGGCCGGACGATGAAAGCGCGCAATGGGTCGAGGGCATCGCCTCCGTATGTGACGCGCCTTTCACAGTGCTCAGGAAGACGCGACACGGCGACCGCAAGGTTAGCATCGAAGTGCCTGATCTCTCGGCTTGGAAGGGTCGGCAACCCGTTCTCGTGGACGACATCGCCTCCTCCGGCCGCACTCTGATCGAGGCAGCGCGGCAAATCGGTTCGCAAGGCTTCACGAAACCGATTTGCGTTGTGGTCCACGCCCTGTTCGCAGACGAAGCCTACGCTGAGCTTTCGGTCCTCGCCGGCAGGACCGTGTCGACGGACTCCGTCAAACATGCCAGCAACGCAATATCGCTTGTCGACACGGTTCTTGACGCTATGCAAGAGCGGGCGATCCCACCTCTAGCTCGCAAATTCGAATCGTAATGACTCAATCGGCAGAAAGGCCAAAATTGCTCAAACTCAAATCGCTTGGTGCCGCCGGCACCGTCACCGGATCGAAACATCTGCTTGAATGCGACGGTAGCCGCCTTCTCATCGATTGCGGACTGTTTCAGGGCTTGAAAAACTTGCGCGAGTTAAACTGGGAGCCGCTACCCATTTCGCCGCGCGACATTGACGCTGTCATCCTTACCCATGCGCATCTCGATCATTCCGGATATCTGCCTCGCCTCGTCCGCGACGGATTCAGGGGCAAGATCTACGCAACGGAAGCAACGAAAGATGTTGCGGATTTGATCCTTAAAGATAGCGGTCATCTCCAGGAAAAGGACGCCGACTTTCTCAACCGGCATCACCTGTCGAAGCATAGCCCCGCTTTGCCGCTCTACGGCGTCCGGGATGCACAACGCGCGATCGAGCAGTTTTCGACGGTCGAGTTCGATAAGACAATCCAGCTTCCTAATGGTGCGTCACTGCGGTTTCGCCATGCCGGTCACATCCTCGGCGCTGCCCACGCTGAGGTGCATTGGGGCGGTCGGTGCATCGTTTTTTCGGGAGACGTGGGACGTTATGGCGACCCATTGTTTGCAGATCCAGTTTCGGCGAGCGAGAAGAATCCTGATTACATCATGGTCGAGTCGACCTATGGAAATCGTGTTCACCCGGAAGGTGATCCCGCCGAGGCGCTCGCAGCCGTTGTTGAACGAACGATAAAACGTGGTGGTACGCTTGTCATTCCAGCCTTCGCGGTGGGGCGAGCGCAGGAACTGCTCTATTACCTCTGGACGTTGAAGGAGGCGGGACGCCTCGATTCTGTGCCGATCTTCCTCGACAGCCCGATGGCGATCGACGCGACGGATCTGATGAGCCGTCATGCGGGCGACCATCGACTCGATCGCGAAACCTGTCGCAAGGCATTCGGCATCGCGCGCTATACGGGTGACGTCGAGGCATCGAAAGCGATTACTGCCAGCCGGTTTCCCAAGATCGTGATTTCCGCTTCGGGCATGGCGACTGGCGGTCGTGTGCTGCACCACCTTAAGGCTTTTGGGCCTGACCCGAAGAACACCGTATTGCTTGCTGGATTTCAGGCGATAGGCACGCGCGGCCATTCTCTGCAACAAGGTGCGAAGGAGTTGAAGATTCACGGGATGTGGGTGCCGATCAATGCCGAAGTCGCTCAGATCGATATGCTTTCGGCTCATGCAGACAGCAACGAGCTCATGCGTTGGCTTTCGGGCTTCAACAAGCCCAAGCGCGTGTTCATCGTACACGGAGAGCCCGACGCCTCGGAAGCGCTGCGAGTGCGGATCAATCGCGAACTGGGTTGGTCGGCCGTCGTGCCCCGGCACGAGCAGGAGTATGTTCTGTGAACGCTGGACCTCGATCGCACCCGCCGGTCCGCGTGCGGCGCATGGGGTTGCACGCGCAGCATCAGGCCATTGCCGTGATGCGCACCGACTGCCCTGCCTGCCAGTCGGAGGGGTTGACGGCGCGCTCCCACGTTTTGGTCCGCGCCGGCGAAAAATCCATCCAGGCGGAATTGTTCCAGGTCGACACCGACTTGTTGCCGATCGGCGATATCGGCTTGTCGCAAGCTGCGTGGGAGTTGCTCGACGTCAATGAAGGCGACGAGGTTTTCGTCAGTCACCCTCCACCTCTCAATTCTCTTAGCCATATTCGTAGACGCATTTACGGCGGCCGATTTGAGCGTGCTGGTCTTGATGCGATTATCAAAGATGTTGTTGCACGGCGTTATACCGACGTGCATCTTGCAGCGTTTCTGACTGCAAGCGCGGTGCCACCGCTGAATCTCGAGGAGACTATTGATCTCACCGCTGCAATGATCGCGGTTGGCGAGAAATTGAGTTGGGATCGACGGATCGTCATCGACAAGCACTGTATCGGAGGCTTAGCAGGAAATCGCACGACTCCGATTGTTGTCGCTATCGCCGCAGCAAATGGCTTGGTTATGCCAAAAACATCCTCCCGGGCGATAACGTCACCAGCTGGTACTGCAGACACAATGGAGACTCTTGCTCCCGTCAACCTGGATATCTCCAGTATGCGACGTGTCGTGAACAAGGAGGGAGGATGCATCGTCTGGGGTGGGGCGGTGCAGCTCAGTCCTGCCGACGATATTTTTATCCGAGTCGAAAGAGACTTGGACATTGATACGGAAGGGCAACTCGTTGCCTCGGTGTTGTCCAAAAAGATCGCTGCCGGCTCAACTCATGTAGTCGTCGATATTCCCGTAGGGGCTACGGCCAAGATTCGAACAGAAGAAGCGGCTGAAAGTTTGGCAGCCAGACTGATTGCTGTCGGACAGCATTTCGGGCTCGCCGTCACCTGCTTGCAAACCGACGGTAGCCAACCTGTCGGTAGAGGCATTGGACCAGCCCTAGAAGCTCATGATGTTCTGGCGGTTCTACAAAACTCTCCTGGAGCCCCTACGGATTTGCGCGACCGTGCGGCCGCGCTCGCCGGAGCTGCGCTTGAGATCGGGGGGGTTGTGAGCGCGGGTGGAGGCTTTACCCGTGCTCTCACGACCTTAGAAAGCGGTGCTGCCTGGGAGAAATTCCGAAGGATTTGCATTGCGCAGGGCGGGATGCGAGCTCCCGGTGTAGCTACCCACGTTTTGGCCGTACGCGCGGAGCGAGATGGAGTGGTCATATCCATTGATAATCGAAATTTGTCGCGGGTTGCGAAGCTTGCGGGGGCACCTCGATCAGCAATCTCCGGGGTCTTCTTGAAAGTGCGACTAGCGGACCTCGTAGCGGCAGGAGACACTCTGTTTGAGATTCATGCTGCCATGGCAAGCGAACTCTCTTACACTGCGGAATTCCTAACTACGATCGGCCCTGTTATTCAACTAGGAGAGTAATTGCCGCGACCAACGAATGATCAGGCATTGAACTTGCGCCAGGTCTGCTCCGGGTCTCAGTTGCCGTGAGGGCATGGATCGCGCCGCGAGCGCGACATTGAATAAACGTTCAACGATCATGGCCGCAGACGCGTTTGCACTATATGCCAGACTGCCAAGCGTAATGATCGAATTGGGATCGAGTACGCTCTATTCGCCAGATACCGAAAAGAGCGACCTATGCGCGCCTCCGTGGCACAGCACGTGAAACTGTTAGTCAGGTCGCTGCTACTTCTCTCTGCGGACAGACGCCTTGCGCGGACGACTCCGCTCTGCGCCCGGCTCGACCGAGATTTCCTTCAGTGGTACGCATCCGGTGTAGGCCGCAGGTGATCAGGTTTCGGGATTGGAGCGCGCGAGCTTGCGGTGCTCTTTGATCAGGTCGACCAGCGTGTCGATGCCGAAGTCGGTGAACGCCAAGACTTGATCGTCGCCTGTTCCGTAGACCCAGATCACGCCGTCCTCGATATCCATATCCAAAGCGACGTCGTGGAGCCAGTCGACATCCTCGCCGAGATCAGCAGCGACACGATCAATGGTCGTGACGTGAGAGACCTTGTTGACGTGCATGTCAGGCGGCGAGCGCGGCGTCGGTCGCGGCGGGGCGACGCCAGTTCCACGGCAGCAGCTCATCAAGCCGATGGGCAGGATGAGCAGCTATTCGCGCAAGGACGTTGGCGAGCCAAGCCTGCGGATCGACGCCGTTCATCTTGGCGGTGACGATGAGACTGTACATCGCCGCAGCGCGCTGCCCGCCGCGATCGGATCCGCAGAACAGCCACGATTTTCTTCCCAAAGCGATGCCGCGCAGACCGCGCTCGGCGGCATTGTTGGACATGCAGACACGTCCATCGTCGAGGAACAGCGTGAAGGCCGCCCAGCGCTTGAGCATGTAATTGATCGCCTTGACCAGATCGTGGCGGGGCGACAGCTTCGCCGCCTGTTCGCGCATATAGGCATGGAGATCATCGACCAGAGGTCGGCTCATGGCTTGCCGCACCGCGACGCGCTCTTCGGGGCTCTTTCCATTGATATCGCGCTCGATTGCAAACAGCGCGTCGATGCGGCGTACGACCTCGATCGCGATCGGCGACAAGGGGATTTCCTTCTTACCCGCAGCCTTGCGACGCGCGTTCTCCTCGAGATCGGCCATGGCGAAGAAGGGTCGGCGGCCGTGGACCCAACACGCCGCCTCCTGGATCCGCCCCGGTTTTCGACCCGCCAGATAGAGCTTGTTGTAACCGTCGTAGGCGTCGGCCTGCAGGATGCCGGCATATTCCGCCAGATGTGCTTGGGGATGCTCGCCACGCCGATCGCGCGAGTAGTAGAACATCGCCGCTGGCGGCCCGGCGCCGCCGAACGGCTTGTCGTCGCGAACGTAAACCCAGCAGCGGCCGGTATCGGTCTTGCCCTTCGCCAGCACCGGCACGGTCGTGTCGTCTCCATGCAGACGCTCGGCCGCCATCACATGAGCCTCGATCAGGCGACGGAGCGGATCGAGCGCCGCGCAGACTGCGCCCACCGCGTCGGCCATCGTCGACAGCGCGATCGGCGCGCCCTCCAGCGCGTAGCGCTCGGCCTGGCGGTTCAGGGGCTGGTGTTGCCCGAACTTCTCGAACACGATCATCGCCAGCAGGCTGGGTCCCGCCCAGGCGCGCGGTATCGGGTGGAACGGCGCCGGCGACTGGCTGATCTTCTCGCAGTCCCGGCAGGTGAACTTTTCCCGCACAGTCTCGACGACCTTCCACCGGCGCGGCTCGGTTTCCAGCGTGCGCGTCACGTCCTCGCCGAGCTTGCGCAAACGATTGCTTCCGCAGCATTCGCAGGCCGTCGGCGGGTCGATCACAACGCGCTCGCGTGGCAGGTGGTCGGGGAACGTGTTGCGTTCGGCGGCTCGGCGCGTAAAGCCGCGCACAATCGTCGTCCCGGCGACCGCCCGTTCGGCGGCAAGCTCATCTTCCGTCGCGCTCGCCGCCAACTCCTCGAAGGTCAACGCCAGTTGATCGATGAGCCGCGCCGAACGTTCCGATTTTGGGCCGTAGACCTGGCGCTCGAGCTTGGCGATACGCAGGGTCTGCTGCGCGATCAGCGCCGCATCCTCCGACGCCTTCGCACGCGCAACCGCCAGTTCCGCTTTCAGGGCGGCGTTTTCTTCGGCAAGAGCGTCGCGAGCGGCGTCCATGACACGAAGTGAATCACAGTTTTCGCGATTTGTGGCGCCCCAAAATGCACGGCTTTCCACATATTTTCGCTCATCCCGCTCGCGTCGGGCGCCACGTCAGCTGTGGATTCCTCCAGTCGATTCCCTCCAGCATGTACGCCAGCTGCGCCGCCGAGATCGACACCGCGCCGCCCGATGCCGATGGCCAGACGAACTTTCCGCGGTCCAACCGCTTGCCGTAGAGCGACAGCCCAATCCCGTCATGCCACAGGATCTTAGCCAGATCGCCGCGCCGACCTCGGAAGATGTAGAGATCGCCCACAAAGGGATCGCGCTTCAGGCTCTCCTGAACCTGCAGCGCCAGACCCTGCATGCCGCGCCGCATGTCGGTGTGGCCCGTCGCAATCCAGACCCGTACGCCGCTCGGAACCGGGATCATCGCCGCGCCAGCGCCTTCAGCACTCGCGTCAGCGCCGCACTATCGACGTCCGACCACACCAGGATCCGATCGCCCTCGGCGAGCACGATCTCCATTTGGCCGGTCACGTTCGGCTCATTCTCCTTTGGGGTCGTATCCGGTGTAATCGTCACGGGAACGATCGGTGCGAGGTTCTTCGGCTCGACGGCCTCAACGCCGAACTGTCGACGCCACGTGAAGAGCTGGTTGGCGTTGAGATCATGACGCCGCGCAACCTCGGCAAGCGAGGCGCCGTCCTCGAGACTCTCGTCGACGATCCGGCGCTTCTCATCCAGCGTCCAGGACCGGCGCTTGCGCCCGAGCGTCGCCGGATC
The DNA here is from genome assembly GCA_017308495.1 of Afipia sp. Classification (GTDB taxonomy): domain Bacteria; phylum Pseudomonadota; class Alphaproteobacteria; order Rhizobiales; family Xanthobacteraceae; genus Afipia. Next base: position 30,561 of record JAFKES010000076.1, on the reverse strand, counting down.
TCCTTCATGGCCGTCCGACATCTGTGATGGTGTCCGCTTCTATTAGAAATGGACACGATCATCGCCGTACTCGCGCTCAGCGCCAGGTGGCCGCCGCCGGAGGCAGACCCTTCAGTGTGCCCTTGCTGACGATCACTACCATCAAGGCGAGCTTCCCGCCGTCGAACTGCAGTCCTGCGCTTACGGCTTTGCCGGAGCCGTATTTTTCGGCGATTGCGACAGCCTCGGAAAGATCCAAGGCGGCAGCGGCGAAGGCTGCGAGCGCAGCCTTATCCTCCTCGCCCAGCTTGAATGCAGACGTTGTTGACCCGTCGTCGACGAGCACTCCCGTCGCAGCATCAACCTTGCCTTCCCACAGTTCCTCGTTCAAAAGGACCTTCACTCTGTAGACAAGGCGACCGGTAGTTCCGTCGAAACTCAGGTCGACAACCTTGGCGCCGGCGCCGCGTTTTTCGGCTATTGCAATTGCACGCCGGGCAGACACCCGAACGTTCCCAAATGCCTTGATTTCCCGCAGGATCGCCGCAGTTTCGGACTCGTTGAATTGCGGGACTGAAGGTTGCGTAACAGGATTGGCAGGCTCGTAGCCAAAGGCCGGGAAAGGCGCAATCGCCAAAATTAGCAGGATGAAGAGCTTCGCACACTTTTTGACGTACATGACAATTCTCCTGCGATGGGAGGGTAGGACGGTTGACAGAGGCAGAAATTACGTCGCTCGGCCTCGGCGTCTTGCGATCGTGATGCGTCTTGCGCCGCTCAACCCCGAACCATCGCAATCAAGACACTTTGAATGTCGCCTTATGAAGGGATTGATAGCGACTGCTGGTTGCCTCAAGTTGCGACCGGCAAGGTGCGTTGACAGCGGATGAGATGACATGCTGCTCGCCCGCTTGAAACGTTATCACTCATACCGCAGCTCGTTTCGGCCCATGTTCCGGAAATCGCGCCGAGCTTGGCTTGCGCTTCCATGCATTCGGATAGCGCCCTTGCGTAGTCGGCCTGTTCCTTGACGCGTGAAGACGTCAGGCCGAGCGCTTCATTCCATACGCCGTAGGACTTTGCTGGATTCCCAGCAAACAACTTCAGCCATTGCGAATTGCTGAAGAAGGTCAATTTCGGGCCAGTCGCAGATGCATACACTTCAGATCAGCTGCTTTCGATCGCCATTTCAGCCTCCATTCCCTGTCTACCCGTCGCTACTCTAGCTAAGGCGACAGAGCGCCATATTGATTTATGTCAACCGCTGTTGACCAACAGCTATAGTATGATAGTGATGCCATATGACAATCGGATTTTTGTGAGGCGCTGATGGCACGTAGTGCTTTGGCAAGGAAAGGCAGCGCCACGCGAGACCGCATTCTGAATGCGACGATCTTGCGGTTTGCGCGAAGCTCTTATGAATCAGTTGGATTACGGGACATCGCAGCAGATGCGGGCGTCGATGTCGCATATGTGCATCGTTGTTTTGGTTCAAAAGAACGACTCTTTGCCGAATCCCTTGAAGCTACCATGGAGCCGGCAAAGCTCTTTGCCGGACCTCCAGGAGATATTGCGGACTTTCTTGCAAAGCAGATCTTTGCACGAGATGGAGGGCGAGGGCGCAATACCGTTGGACCGCTGGATATAATTATTCGCTCGCTTTCAAGCGTCGAAGCGTCCGGCGTGTTGCGGGAGTTCACCCGCGACAACATCATTCGTCCACTTGCAAGAACGATTGGCCAAAAGACCGACACCAGAGCTGCGGTGATCGCCTCGCTGCTGGCGGGGATAGGAATACTTAGAAATGTGCTCCGCATTGACCCGCTGACCGAGGTCGAAGGTGGAGAACTTGAAACGCTCATTGCTCAAATCATCAACGGCGTATTAGCCGCGGATTGCTCGTCCGGATAGGAACGAGCGCTGCAATCATATGGAGAACTTACCATGGATGCCATGACACGCGTTGCGATTGGGAAACCGAAGCTGCCAAAGCTGCCGTTGCCTGAAGGGCATCTCAGCGAGGAAAAGTTTCGAGCCATAGATCGGGTGCGCGAGGCTTTGACCGCGCAGGCGACTGGAGGGCTCTCGCCGGCGTCGCTTGCGATGGCTTTCATGGACTGGTCGATCCATCTGGCGTCCGCGCCGGGAAAGTGCCTGGAGCTTACAATGAAGGCCGGCCAAAAGGCGGCCCGGCTGGGTGCTCACATCGCGACCGCAGGCATCTACAGCGATGAGCACCGCTGTATTGAACCGTTGCCGGGCGACTACCGTTTCACAGACGAGGGCTGGCGTAAGCCGCCGTATAATGTCTGGTCGCAAGCGTTTTTGCTCAATCAGCAATGGTGGCACAACGTCACGCACGGGGTGCCTGGCGTTACACCGCACCATGAAGACGTGGTGTCCTTTGCCGCGCGTCAATTCCTCGACATGTTTTCTCCGTCGAACATTCCCTTCGCAAATCCAGAAGTGGTCGAGAAAGCCGTCGCAACCGGCGGACAGAATTTCGTTCAAGGATTCCGGAACTGGCTTGAGGATGCGAGCCGTGTCGCAACACAGCAACCTCCTGTGGGCACCGAGAAGTTCGTCGTTGGAAAAGACGTCGCCATCACCCCTGGAAAGGTCGTTTACCGAAACCGTCTGATCGAACTGATCCAATATTCTCCGGCGACGGAAACCGTATTCGCGGAGCCGATTTTGATCGTGCCGGCATGGATCATGAAGTATTACATTCTCGATTTGTCACCGCAGAATTCGCTAATCCGATATCTTGTCGGGCTGGGACATACCGTGTTCTGCATCTCCTGGCTGAATCCTACTGCCGGTGATCGCGATCTCACTATGGATGACTATCGGCGGTTGGGTGTCATGGCAGCGTTCGACGCTGTCAGCGCCATCGTTCCTGACTGTAAAGTCCATGCAACGGGATATTGTCTGGGGGGAACATTGCTGTCGATTGCCGCCGCTGCGATGGCGCGTACCGGTGACGACCGCCTGGCATCCGTCACACTGCTCGCCGCGCAGACGGATTTCTCGGAGCCCGGTGAACTGGCGCTATTTATCGATGATAGCCAGTTGCATTTCCTCGAGAGCATCATGTGGAGCAAAGGCTACCTGTCCGCCGACCAGATGGCGGGAGCCTTCTCGCTTCTGCGTTCCAATGACCTTATCTGGTCGCGACTTGTACATGACTATCTCATGGGCGAGCGGACACCGATGATCGATCTGATGGCGTGGAATGCGGACTCAACGCGGATGCCTTATAAGATGCATTCGGAATATCTTGAGAAGCTCTACCTGCGTAATGAGCTCGCCGCAGGCTGCTTTATGGTCGATGGACGGCCGGCAGCACTGCAGAACATTCGTGCTCCGATGTTTGTCGTCGGGACCGAGCGCGATCACGTCGCGCCCTGGCGCTCCGTCTACAAAATTCATCAACTGGCCGATACCGACGTTACATTCGTGCTGACAAGTGGCGGTCATAATGCCGGCATTGTCAGTGAACCGGGACATGCTGGTCGTCGTTTTCGGACTGCACTCAAACACAATACGGATACCTGTCTCGGCCCTGACGAGTGGGTAACCGCCGCCACTCAAAAAGCCGGATCGTGGTGGGTCGACTGGCAGAATTGGCTGGTCGGGCATTCGTCGCAGACGCGTGTCCAACCGCCCGTGATGGGAGCGGCTGACAAAGGTTATGCACCAGTTTCAGAGGCGCCCGGCACTTACGTCTTTCAACGGTGAGGTCGTGATGGATTCGGGAATGCTCAAGAACGTCACATTCGATGAGCTGCAGATCGGTGAAAGCGCTTCACTGGCTCATGTCGTCGGACGCGATGACATTGCCTTATTCGCTGCGGTCTCGGGCGACGTGAATCCCGCGCATATGGATCCGAAATATGCCGCAACCGACATCTTCGGCCACATCATCGTGCATGGCATGTGGACCGGCGCGCTGGTTTCGGCCGTGCTCGGTACAAAATTACCCGGCCCAGGAACAATTTATCTCGGACAAGATCTTAAATTCCTGAAGCCTGTATCTCCCGGCGACACCATCACCGCCACCGTGACCGTGAAGGAGAAGCGGCCGGAAAAGCATATCGTGTTGCTTGACACGATTTGCACCAATCAGCACGGGGTTCAAGTGCTGTCGGGGACGGCGACGGTGATCGCGCCGGCCACTACGATCGAATGGCCTCGAGCAAGAGTTCCAGACGTTTCTATTCGTCGTCATGATCGTTACGATGCTTTCGTGATGGATGCTCGCAGCCGCCCCGCAATCAGTGCGGCCATCGTGCATCCGTGTTCTCCGGAGGCGATCCTTGCGGCTGTTGAGGTTCGTGATGAGGGGCTGTTTGAACCGGTTCTAGTCGGACCTGAGGCAAAAATTCGCGCCGCTGCCGAAGTTGCACAGGTCTCGCTCGACGGCATGGCGTTTGAGTCTGTGGCGCACAGTCATGCCGCTGCGGCATATGCTGTCGAACTCGCGGTTGCTGGCAAAGTTGCCGTACTTGTAAAAGGCAGCCTTCACACTGACGAGTTGATGGAGGCGGTGGTGGGATCCGGACTCCGGACCGGGCGGCGCATGAGTCACATCTTTGCCATGGATGTGCCGGCCTATAACAAGCCCCTTTTTGTCACGGACGCCGCAATCAATATTCGGCCGACGCTGGAGCAGAAATGCGACATTTGCCAGAACGCGGTCGACCTGCTGCTCAAGCTCGGTATGAAAGAACCGCTTGTGGCCGTGCTCGCAGCGGTGGAGACCGTGACCTCCAGGATGCCGTCGACGCTTGACGCGGCGGCGCTGACCGTGATGGCGGCCCGCGGTCAGATTACCGGGGCTAAAGTGGATGGCCCGCTGGCCTTTGATAACGCCATCAGTCTCGATGCGGCAAAAACCAAGGGTATCCTTTCACCGGTCGCCGGTCAGGCCGACATCCTGCTGGTGCCAGATATCGAAGCGGGCAATATGCTCGCCAAGCAATTGACCTATTTTGCAGGCGCGACCGCCGCCGGTCTCGTTCTTGGTGCACGCGTTCCTATAGTGTTGACCAGTCGGTCTGATTCCATGACGACGCGGATTGCATCCGCTGCACTTGCCAAACTGGTCGCTGAACCACGCGCCATGAAAGGCCTGCCGTCGTGAGCGCCGATCTGCTGATCACCTTTAATGCGGGTTCCTCTTCGGTTAAAATCGGTTTGTTTGAGGTCGATGGCGCCGTGTCCCGCCGACTGGCAAGCGGGGTGATCGATTTCAGAAAAACTCCGCTGAGCTTTCGGGTTACAGAAGGGCCGGCGATCTTCAAGGTCGATCTCAAGGCCAGGACGACGGATGATCTGAGCGAGGTGTTGGCCGAGACGTTTAGCTGGCTCGCTAAACATTTCGACCTCAGGCACATCGCGGCGGTTGGGCATCGCGTGGTGCATGGCGGCGATACCTTTGCCGGACCCGTTCGAATCGATGAAACTTCCATTAAGGCAATCGATGCCTTGAGTGCGCTCGCACCGTTGCATCAGCCGCAATGCGTGCGCCTGATCAGAGCGATTCAGAAATTGCGATCCGATGTGGTGCAGGTTGCCTCCTTCGATACATCATTCCACCGCACCAACGCGGACGTCGTTCGGCGCTTTGCCATTCCTCGCGCGCTGCATGAGTCCGGTATCAAGCGCTATGGATTTCATGGATTGTCCTACAAATATATCGCGGGTGAACTTGCGCGCCGCGCTCCCGGAGTAGCGTGGGGCAAGGTGATCATCGCCCATCTCGGCAGCGGCGCGAGTCTGTGTGCGATTGAGGATGGTGTCAGCCGGGATAGCAGCATGGGATTTTCCACGCTCGATGGCATTCCCATGGCGACTCGTTGCGGCGCGCTCGATCCGGGCGTGTTGCTGCATCTGCTCGGTCCGTTAGGCCGCACAATCACCGAGGTCGAGGACACACTTTACCATCAGAGCGGGCTTCTCGGCGTATCGGGAATCAGTGCTGACAGCCGGGAACTTTTGATGAGCGATCAACCGGAAGCGCGGGAAGCAATCGCGCTCTTTACTTTTCGAATCGCTGGTGAAATCGGGCGGCTCGCGGCAACGTTGGGTGGTATCGATGCACTGGTCTTCACAGCAGGTATCGGCGAGCACCAACCTCAAATCCGCGCTGAGATTTGTGATCGGCTTGCATGGCTCGGCCTGAAACTTAGTCCCGCTGCCAATGCAGCAAATGCGGAAGAAATCAGCACCCGCTCAAGCCCCGTCTCGGCATACATCATTCCAACCAACGAAGAACAAGTCATCGCGGATGAGGCGTTCTCGGTTCTGAATGAGAGGGCTCCAGCGCCATGACAGCCATTGTCGATCTGGGAGGCAAACGCGGTCTGGTCGTGGGTATCGCGAACGACCATAGTATCGCCGCGGGATGCGCGGCGGCGTTCTCGCAGGCGGGGGCGGAACTTGCGATTACCTATCTCAACGAAAAGGCGGAACCGTATGTGCGGCCCGTCGCGGACTCCCTCGCCGCACCAATCATCGTTCCCTGCGACGTTCGGATTCCGGGACAGTTGGAGAGCGTGTTCGAGGCAATCGAGAGACAATGGAGCCGGCTCGACTTTGTGCTGCACTCCATCGCCTTTGCGCCACGCGAGGATTTGCGCACCGGTATCGTCAATTGCTCGGCCGAAGGGTTTGCGCTTGCCATGGACGTCTCGTGTCATTCCTTTATTCGCATGGCGAAGTTAGCAGCTCCGCTGATGACCGACGGCGGTTGTCTGCTGACAGTCAGCTTCTACGGGGCAGATCGTGTCGTTGAAAACTACAATTTGATGGGACCCGTGAAGGCCGCCCTCGAATCCAGTGTCCGCTATATCGCCGCTGAACTTGCAGATCGAAGGATTCGTGCTCACGCGATCTCGGCGGGGCCGGTCAAGACGCGCGCTGCTTCCGGCATTGACAGGTTTGACGAATTGCTCGATGAAGTCCGTGCGCGCACGCCGGCAGGTCAACTCGTAACGATCCAGGAGATTGGCCGCGTCGCGGCCTTTCTGGTCAGCGGTGCCGGTGCGCCCCTCTCTGGCTCGATCATCTATGCCGATAACGGTTTTCACACTATAGCATAGTGACACATTTGTCGTGCGGTAGCTTCCGGCATAATAAAAGAAGGCAAATGACCGACACCTTCGACGATAAGCGCCTCGAGCGCGTTCTCGGGCGCGGCGATGGTGTTGTTCGTTGTCTGCGGTTCGCAGCTCTTACTGTTGGCCTTGTGCTAGCGGGATGTGCTGCCCGCCCGGGACCCGAGGTGTTGAACCCGGTGCCGACCGCGCTGCCGGGCGCAAAAATGGTAACGGTGTATGTCGCGACAACGGCCGAGCGCGAAATTCCTGATAGCAATATCTTCGCAAACGGCCGCGCTCGAAGTTTGAATTATGCGGAGTTCAAGATCTCGATCCCGCCGCGGCACCAGCCCGGAAATATCGAATGGCCAATAGGGAACCCTGATCCGGCGATCAGCTTTGCGACCGTGCAGCAGAGCATTCTGGACAAGCAGACTTTCGAGCGGCGGGTTACGTCTGGGGCAAGCAGCTCGAGCCGTGCGAAGGTCGGCGTTTTTGTTCACGGGTTCAATACAAACTTCCAGGAAGCGGTTTACCGGCTCGCGCAAATGGCAGCTGACGCTGATGTCGATGGCGTACCGATCCTCTTCGCCTGGCCATCCGCGGCAAAGGCGACCGGATATGTCGCGGACAAGGAGGCGGTGACGTATTCTCGGGATCGATTGGCCGAACTTCTGACGACGCTTTCGCGCAAGACGTCCGTTGAGGGGATCAACCTGATCGGGCACAGCATGGGTGCATGGCTGACGGTGGAAGCGTTGCGCCAACTTCGCTTGGCCCGCAACGATGCCGCAATCAATCGCTTGAATGTCATACTTGCTGCTCCGGACATCGACGTCGATGTGTTCCGCTCCCAGATGGAAGTGATCGGTCCGCTTTCACCACCAATGACAGTGCTTGTGTCGCGAGATGACATTGCTCTCAAAATATCCGGCAAGATCGCAGGAGAGCGGCCGAGACTTGGTGTTCTCGATGTGGATGATCCGAGAGTTCAGGAGGCGGCACTGAAGGCAAATCTGCAGATTGTAGATATTTCCAGCCTGAAGGCGTCCGACGGCTTCAATCACGATCGTTTCGCTAGACTTGCCGCGCTCCATTCCCGGCTGACTCACGCCGAGGTAGGCGGCGCGGGCCACGATATGCGCCGCGCTGGTGCATTTATCTTCAATACGGTCGGCACCACGCTCTCCACCCCATTTAGTCTCGTAGGGGGTGCGATTGCTGGTGAATGAAATGGTGAGCATACTCGCGATGCTCGTGACCTTGATAAAGGGCTGATTCATAAAGCGCGCGATCTGAAGATCGTGGACCCCAGCTCCTCTCGAGATCGGCCTGCTCTGCCGCGATAGGGCAGCCAGCGCGGATGCCGCTATCCGTGAGGGCATCGGCGGTGACTCGAGCAAAATAAAAAGACCGCCTCGCGGCGGTCTCTCCGCATCTAACCGGGGCTTGATCAAGCAGCTCGTTTGAACGCTTCCCGCGCAGCCTCATTGGCGCGATCAAAAGCAGTGCGCGTTTCCGTCAAAGCCGCCATGAGTGCGGACCATGACTGGGTTCCCGCCTGGCTCAACTTCTCGAGTTTTTTCTCCGCCTCGGCTGCATCGGCTGTCATGCGCTTAACGGCGGCGTCGATATCGCCCCGACGCTCAGAAGCGAATTTCTTCGCATCGTTTTCAAGCTTGTCGGCCGCTTCGCGCCACGCTTTCAATTGGGCATCGGCTTGAAGCTTGAACGTCGCCTGCTGGTGCTCGATTTGCTTGCCGAAGCTTTCGACATACTTCTCGACCTCGGTCTCGAATAAGCGCCAGTCGGTCGCTAGTTTTGCTTTTGCCTGGATCCAGGCGGCTTCGTTAGCTTCCGACTGCTTTTTCATGGTGTCGCGGAAGTCATCTCGCTGCTTGCGCAGGTCAGCAAGAACCTTTTTGGCCTTGTCGCGGACATCGGTTTGCACCTGGGCAGCCTTGCCCTCAAGCGAGGTCAACGTTGCGTCCATTTCGTCGAGACGCTCCTTGGCCCAATTTGTAAAGAAGTGGGTGTTGCTTTGCATAACCTTTACTCCTCGCCTCCATGATCTCCTGTCGCTGATTAACAGGCCGCGCCAAACTATGTTTGATCTGGGTCAATATCAAATCTAGGAGGGGCCGCGGTCTCATCTGACGTCACCCAAGACATGTCGCGGATAGGGAGGCGGTGACGTGTGCCCGGGATCGATCGGCTAAAATTCTGGCGCCGTTCTCTTCGTCGAGTGCGCGCGCGCCATCGGCCAGATCGGCCTCCGCGACGTTATCAAAAACCAGTTGCCATATCGCACTACTATCGTACAGTCAAATCTGGTCAACAGTGGTTGATGTGGGTCAACATCGCGCTCTGTCGCCTTAGCTAAAGTTACGCGATTAGAAAATTAGGCAGAGCATGGAGACGGCAATGGCGATCGAGAACGACTCCCCTGAAGCGCAAGCACCTGTGGCCGATCTGAAATACCTTTTCTTCAGCAGTACAGAGTGGCTGAAGTCTTTTTCTGAAAATCCTAGAAGATTATATGGCGTGTGGAACCAAGCACTTAGCTTCACCGCATCTCGCCTCCAGGAACAGGCCGATTATGCAAAGGCGCTATCCGAATGCACGGATGTCGCCGAAGCGCTAAAATATTCCGCTGAGTTCATGCAAAATGCATGGAAGAAATCCTACAGTGACGGATCGAAATTCTTTGAGGCTTGGCGCGAGAATCTGCCTTCCGCGGCGCAGGGCAAGTAACCTTTATCCTTGCCCGTACGCGGGATGACATTTCGTGCTGCTAGACGTTATCCGAACAGGCAGTCTAGCATTTCGCGAACGATGCGCTGCTGAGCAGATTCACAAGAAGGGCAATTGATGACCATTACGAAATCCACAAAGCCTTGGCTTATTGCCGCTCTCGTCGCGATCCTCGCCGGGGGCGGCTATTATGCTTGGCAGAAATTCCTCAGAAGCGATCCTCTTGAAGGGATAGCGCGTGGCAACGGCCGGATCGAGGCGATCGAGATTGACGTGTCGACTAAAGCGCCGGGACGCGTCAAAGAAATATTGGTCAATGAGGGGGATTTCGTTACCGCCGGGCAGGTGCTTGCCCGTATGGATACGGAGCAGCTCGAAGCGCAGCGTCGCCAGGCCGAGGCGCAACTGCATCGGGCAAAAATCAGCATTGATACCGCCAAGAGCCTTGTCATTCAGCGGGAGGCCGAACGAACGGCGGCGGCTTCGGTTGTCGCCCAGCGCGAGGCGCAGCTTGACTCAATTCAGAGAAAGCTTGCGCGATCCGAGCAGTTAATCACCACCAACGCAGTTTCTCAGCAGGTGCTGGACGACGACCGGGCGAATACCCAAGGGGCAAAGGCTGCAGTAGCAACGGCAAAAGCACAATTTGCCGCGTCGGAGGCCGCGATCAGTGCAGCAAACGCACAGGTGGTTGATGCCGGTGCCGCGGTCGAAGCAGCCAAAGCCTCCCTCGAGAGTATCGGCGCCGATATCAACGATAGTATCTTAAAATCACCTCGCGACGGGCGCGTTCAATATCGTGTGGCGCAGCCCGGCGAAGTTCTTTCCGCGGGTGGGCGGGTTCTCAATCTCGTTGATCTCGGCGACGTCTACATGACTTTTTTCTTGCCGACAGCGCAGGCGGGGCGCGTCGCAATTGGCGCCGATGTGCGTCTCATACTTGATGCCGCTCCTCAGTATGTCATTCCGGCTAAAGTCACTTTCGTCGCCGATGTCGCCCAGTTCACGCCCAAGACAGTCGAGACTGAAGAAGAGCGGCTAAAGCTTATGTTCCGAGTCAAGGCACAAATTGCTCCGGAATTGCTCCGAAAATATATCCAGCAGGTCAAAACCGGCCTTCCGGGCATGGCCTATGTCCGGCTCGACCAGAAAGTGGAATGGCCAGCCAGTCTGCAGAGAACGCTGGCACAATGAGCGACCTGCAGCCCAAAGACCACCCTTTGGCTTTGACGCCGGTCGTCCGCCTGGACACTGTCGGGCTGTCATACGGAAAGACCCGGGCACTCGGCTCCATTACGCTCAATATGCCGGCGGGCTGCATGGTCGGGCTGATCGGACCTGACGGTGTCGGCAAGTCCAGTCTCCTTTCGCTGATTGCGGGCGCTCGCGCCATTCAGCAAGGCCGTATTACCGTGCTGGGTGGAGACATTGCCGACGCATCTCACCGGGCGATGGCTTGTCCGCGCATTGCGTATATGCCGCAGGGACTCGGAAAGAACCTCTATCCGACACTTTCGGTATTCGAGAACGTTGACTTTTTTGGCCGTTTGTTCGGTCAAGACAGGCAAGAGCGCGAGCGTCGCATCGGCGAACTGTTGCAAAGTACCGGCCTGGCTCCTTTTGCGGATCGACCAGCGGGTAAACTTTCGGGCGGTATGAAGCAGAAGCTTGGTCTTTGCTGCGCCCTGATCCATGATCCTGATCTCCTGATCCTCGATGAACCAACGACCGGCGTCGATCCTTTGTCACGGCGGCAATTCTGGGAGTTGATCGACCGGATTCGGTACGACCGCTTGGGTATGAGCGTCATTGTCGCGACCGCCTATATGGAAGAGGCTGCGCGCTTTGATTGGCTGGTGGCGATGGATTCGGGCAAGGTGCTCGCAACCGGTACGCCCACAGACCTGCTGGAGCAGACCGGCGCTCTTAATCTCGATGCCGCATTCATCGGCCTGCTCCCGGAAAAGGAGCGTGCGGATTACAGGGAAGTGGTGATTCCACCTCGCTCCTTCGAGCACGATGAAGAGATTGCCATCGAGGCCGAGCATCTTACCGTCCGCTTTGGAGACTTCACGGCGGTTGATGACGTCAGCTTTCGCATCAGCCGAGGCGAAATCTTCGGCTTCCTCGGCTCGAACGGCTGCGGCAAATCAACGACAATGAAGGCGTTGACTGGACTGCTGTCGACCAGCCAGGGCAACGCGAGGCTGTTCGGACACCAAGTGGATCCGAACGATATGACTGTCCGGCGCCGTGTCGGCTACATGTCGCAAGCCTTCTCGCTATATTCGGAGTTGACGGTTCGGCAGAATCTCGATCTGCACGCCCGTTTATTCAGCATCCCTTTGGATGCAATTCCCGCGCGAACCCAGGAGATGGCGCAGCGCTTCGATCTCGCCGCTGTTATGGATTCTTTGCCGGACGCATTGCCGCTCGGTATCCGTCAACGACTATCGCTTGCAGTCGCGATGATTCACTCTCCCGATATCCTGATCCTTGACGAGCCGACATCCGGTGTCGATCCCGTCGCACGCGATGGCTTCTGGCAAATTCTGTCCGACCTTTCGCGCAAGGATCATGTTACGATTTTCGTTTCCACGCATTTCATGAACGAAGCAGAGCGTTGCGACCGCATCTCGCTCATGCACGCAGGCAAGGTCCTGATCAGCGACACTCCGGCTGCAATAACACAGAAGAGAAGCGCTAAAACGCTCGAAGACGCTTTCGTTGCCTATCTCCTGGATGCCAGCGGACAGAAGGAAAAATCGTCCCCCACAACAACGCCTGTGCCGCTATCTTCGGCCGCGGCAGCTGACACACAGAATAAAGTCGACAGAAGAACAACGGCGAATCGGCTTTTCAATTTCCGGCGCATGTTCGCCTACACTCAGCGTGAGGCGCTCGAACTGCGTCGCGATCCGATACGCGCCACGCTCGCCACGCTTGGCAGCGTCATTCTGTTGTTTGTTTTGGGCTACGGCATCACGATGGACGTTGAAAACCTCTCCTTCGCGGCGCTCGATCGTGACAACTCCACGATCAGCCGCGACTATATTCTCCAAATTGCCGGCTCACGCTATTTCACGGAAAAGGCGCCGATTACTGACTATGCCGATCTGGATCAGAGGATGCGCAGCGGCGAACTTAGTTTGGCGATCGAGATACCTCCAGGGTTCGCACGGGATGTCTCACACGGCCGCAATGTTCAGATCGGCGCATGGATCGACGGCGCCATGCCATCGCGCGCTGAAACCATAAGCGGGTATGTGCAGGCCATGCACGCAAATTGGCTGACCCAAAAGGCTCGGGAGCTTTACGGGAGCGCCGCAACATCGGGTAGTTTCCAGATCCAGCTTCGTTATCGATACAACCCGAACGTCAAGAGTCTGGTGGCGATGGTGCCCGCCGTGATCCCGCTACTCCTCCTGATGATACCGACGATGCTCGCCGTACTCAGCGTTGTTCGGGAAAAGGAACTTGGGTCCATCATTAATTTCTACACAACGCCCGTCACGCGACTGGAATTCCTGATCGGAAAGCAAATCCCTTATGTCGTGCTTGCGATGCTGAACTTCTTGCTGCTGGTGATCTTTGCGATCTTTATTTTCCACGTGCCGTTTACGGGAAGCTTCATGACGCTCACCGGTGCGGCATTCCTCTATGTCGTGGCTGCGACCGGCATGGGCCTTGTCATATCGGCTTTCATCACCAGTCAGATCGCAGCAATCTTCGGTACGGCCCTGCTGACAATGATTCCTGCCATGCAATATTCTGGGCTTATCGATCCGGTGTCGTCCCTTCAGGGAGTCGGCGCGTTCATCGGGAAGATTTATCCGACCACTTATTTCGTCACCATTGCGCGCGGTACCTTCTCCAAGGGGCTCGAATTTTCCGACTTGGCTGGTTCGTTCGTACCTCTCTTCATCGCGATTCCCGTCTTGTTGGGACTGGGCGTTGTTCTTCTCAAAAAGCAGGCGAATTAGCCATGCGCCTGACCAATATCGTTCAATTGGGTATCAAGGAATTGTGGGGACTCATTCGTGACCCCATGATGCTGGCGCTGATCATCTACGCTTTCACCATTTCGATCTATACCGCATCGAAAGCAATGCCGGAAACACTCAATCGAGCAGCGATTGCAGTGGTTGACGAGGATCAGTCACCAATATCATCCCGCATCATCACGGCGTTCAATCCTCCTTACTTTTCGATTCCGAAGCTGATTACTCAATCAGAGATGGACCGCCGCATGGACGCTGGCCTGGACACCTTCGCGCTCGATATCCCGCCGAACTTCCAGCGCGACCTCCTGGCCAACAAATCGCCTACGATTCAGATCAACGTTGACGCGACCCGCATGTCGCAGGCCTTCACGGGCAGCGGATACGTTCAATCGATCGTCACCAGCGAGATAAACGAATTTCTAAAGCACTATCGGGCGGCAAGTACCGTGCCCATCGAGCTTGCGCAACGGGCCCGCTTCAATCCGACGCTCAACAAGAGTTGGTTTAGCGCAATTAATAATGTGATCAATTCTATCACCATGCTGTCGATCGTCCTGACCGGTGCCGCCCTTATCCGCGAGCGCGAGCACGGGACGACGGAGCATCTTCTTGTCATGCCGGTCACGCCATTTGAGATCATGGCAAGCAAGATCTGGTCGATGGGCTTCGTAGTTTTGATCGCCTCCGCGTTTTCCCTTGTTTTCGTCGTTAAAGGCTGGCTTGCGGTTCCCATACAAGGATCGCTGGCACTTTTCTTGTTCGGCGCAACGCTGCATCTGTTCGCTACCACCTGCATGGGCATCTTTCTCGCCACCATGGCGGGTACGATGCCGCAGTTTGGTTTGCTGCTGATGCTCGTTCTTCTTCCGCTTCAGGCATTGTCCGGCAGTATGACCCCACGCGAAAGCATGCCCGAGATTATTCAGAACATCATGCTGGCAGCGCCGAACACGCATTTCGTGATGCTGGCGCAGTCCATCCTGTTTCGAGGCGCCGGTCTTGATGTGGTTTGGCCGCAGCTCCTGGCGCTTATCGTGATTGGATCAGTTCTTTTTTTCCTGTCGTTGAGGCGCTTCAGACAGTTTCTGAGATAGAATCGGAATGAGCTTTAAGGTTCTGGAAACCGCGCACTAAAGCGGATGGGTTCAGGTTGAATCGATTTTGGATTGAACGAAGTCGCTTGCGCGGCAATTGAGGGAAGAGTCGCAACAGCAAGCTCCTGTGTGAGAGGATCGCGGGTTTTCGAAACACAATCCTTCAGACAGGAGTTTTCGCAATGGCTGAGATCAGCCTCTTTGCCGCCGTATGATTGAGGGCATGACGGTTCGCAATCTGTCGCCGCAACGCAGTGATTCGACCTTGCCGCGGTATCGAAGTTGAGCCGGTATTTGGTCGGTCGTCTGATCGTCCCGAGCTGTAGGATATCCGCGTCTTTCAGATCCACTTGGTGGTGATCGAGATATCCTGGCCGGCACTCGATCAGATCGTGTGTGCGCAACACCTTTTCTACGATGTGACGCTCGGCCAAGATGCCATTTCGGAGCGCATCAGCTATGCACGCCAGCCGAGCAAGCTGCCGGTGGCGTTGGGCATCGACAAGGTCGCGTGCTTCCTGGATACAAGTCCAAGCCTGAAGAGCCGCACCGCGCTGACGACGGTCTATTCTGCCGTACTGTGCATGTCGGAGGTGGTTCTATTTAAGATTACCGACATCGACAACCGGCGGATGGTAATCTGGGCAGAGCAGGGTAAGGGCTGACCGTTACGTCATACTCTCTCTCCGCAATTGTTGAGGATTTTGCGGAGTTATTGGTGGCCCGCGCGGCCGCAGCGCTGGCTGTTTCCTGGCCGTGGCATTCAATGGGGCCGTGAGGAACGATCACGCAGCCCACCAACGCTTGGCAACAGTTTTCGGCGTGGTGTTGAACTAGCGTGCCGAAGAGGATGAAACTGGGCACCGCTAGGTTATTGTGGAGGTCTTTGTAGTTGTTGCGTCGGCGTTCCGCAGTTGGCTCGACGCACCGGCTTGTGCCTTGTCGTCGTGTCCCTGTTCAACTGACTCCCGATCAGTCACGGGTCGCCTCGTATTGCAGATAGGATCGCTCAGCAGTCTCAGACCATTAAGAACAACAAGGACGGTACCGCCTTCATGGCCCAGCACGGCCAGTGGCAGCGGCAATTCAAGGAAGGCTGCGCCAGTGACCAGCAGGAGCATCGCCCCGATGGCCAAGATTAGGTTCTGATGGATGATCGACACAGTCCGCTTCGAGAGTCGATGTGCGGCTGCCAGTCTTTCCATATCCTCGGACAACAATGCGACGTCGGCCGCCTGAAGCGCGACTTCCGAACCAGCGGCTCCCATGGCAATGCCGACATCAGCACGCGCCAGTGCTGCGGCATCGTTTACACCATCACCAACGAAGGCAATCTTTCTCCCCTCGGCTATCTCGCCGACAAGGCGGACTTTGTCCTGCGGCAGCATCTCGGCATAGATTTCGTCTGGCTTTAGCCCCAACGCCCTGCCTATGCGCAAGGCAACGGCCCGCCGATCGCCCGTCATCATGGCGATGGTCTTGACGCCGCTCGCCCGCAAGGCTGCGAGAGCGCCAGCCGACGTATCGCGGAGTTTGTAGGCGACGCTGACCGCGCCAAGAATGCGTGTTTCACGCCCAAGGTAGACCACGGTCTCGGCCCCATCCTGAAACACCCGAAGCGCGTCCTGATCGAGCGATGCTCCCATCATGTCCGCCATTCGCCGGTTCCCCGCCCAAACCGGACCATCGGCATTCCGCCCGATGATGCCAGCGCTCGGGATTGCCTTCACATCATGCACGTCATGGAGGACCAGCCCGCGGCGCGCCGCTTCACGCCGAAGCGTCTCAGCAATATGATGTTCCGAGTGGGCTTCGACACTGGCCAAGGTGGACAGGAAAGCCGTCTCGCTGTTGCCAAGAGCGACAACCCCCGTCACCTCCGCGCGGCCCGTCGTCAATGTTCCGGTTTTGTCGAAGGCAAATATGTCGACGGCAGCCAAGGTTTCTAGCGCCGCGCCACCCTTGAAAAGCACCCCACCGCGCGCCGCCGCTGACAATGCCGACAAGATGGCGGCAGGCACTGAAATGACGATTGCGCACGGGCTTGCTGCAACCAGCAATGTCGCCGCCCGATAAAGCGCTGTTTCCCAGTCCCGCCCAAGCCCGTAGAAAGCGCCGAGGGCGACGACCGATCCGACCAGTACCGCAATCGTATAGCGCTGACCAAACCAGGCACTGAACCGTTCCGACGGAGCCTTGGCGGCCTGCGCTTCCGTCACCAGCGCGATCATTCGCGCGACGGTGCTCTGTTCGAGCGATTTTGTGATCTGTACCTCTAGTACGCCGTCGAGATTGACCGTCGCCTCGAATACCTTGCCACCGGGCTCTTTGCCGACCGGCATGGATTCACCGGTGATGGTGGATTCATCCAGCGCGCCCCGTCCGCGCAGGACGGTCCCATCGGCCGGGACGCGCGCGCCGGGGCGAAGCACCACGATATCGCCGACGTCAAGCTGCGCGGCCAGCACTTCCTCCACCGCGCCTTCCACGGATTTACGAAATGCCGTTTCCGGGCGCAGCTCCATCAGCGCCTCGATCGCACGGCGAGCCCGCCCCATTGCACGCTCCTCCATGGTCGTTGACAGGCTGAACAATGTCAGCAGGACCGCGCCTTCGACCACAGCACCAACGACCGCCGCCGCGATCGCTGCAACGATCATTAACAGGTCGATATCGAGGATATGCTCGTTCCACAGCGCCTTCAGCGCCCGCCTGCCGGCTGGGACTCCGCCCGCCAGATAAGCGAGAGCCGCTCCGATACCGATGGTGTTCACCCTTGCGTCGCCGCTCAGCAACCAGGTACCGACGAGGGCGATTAGAAGCCCCACGACAGTAGTGGAGGTAAGGACAACTGGCATACTGATCGAAAATCGCTGCACTTCGTAAGGTCTCACCACAAAACGCTTACCAACCGATATAGCGGACCATCCTGATCATTTTAGGTTGCGATCCAGCATGTCACGGCGATCGAACTTGATCCTCCATGATTTGGGCAGGTGGAACGACTAGTTTGTGACCAAGACCGGGGAAATGCGGCGTGGAAGACTGAAATTTGGCGCACCCGACACGATTCGAACGTGTGGCCTCCACCTTCGGAGGGTGGCGCTCTATCCAGCTGAGCTACGGGTGCATCGATGTTCAGATAGTGTCCGAGACTGATCGAGGTCAATCCCGAATTCAACGATCAAATCGGCTCAAATGACGCGGGCTTAAACCCTGCCAATTGTCGCCATTCGTACTCCACAACCTCCTTTGCATTTGCTTCCGTGGTGCTTCCGCGACCTCGAACGCGATATTCGTGCTTCCTTCGAGTTTTGCCAATCGCTTGGTTTCACTCGATTTTCCTTGCACTGATGTTCAGCAGAAAGAGCTTGCGTTTGCCTTCGGAGGGCAACGCTCTATCCAGCTGAGCTACGGGTGCGTCGGCTTCGTTTAGCCGATTGAGGCCGCGTGGGCAACGCCCGGTTAGGCCGGGACCACGACCTTGCCGATGGGCCACAGCGCGATGCCCGCCAGCTTGAGATGGGCCCAGGCGAACGGGAGGCCGACGATGGTCACCGCCAGCAGGATCGCTGTGGCGACGTGGCCCAGCGCCAGCCACCACCCCGCCAGCACCAGCCAGATGATATTGCCGATCAGGCCGAGCACGCCGGTGCCGACATCGGAGCGGCCGAAATGGGCCTCGCGCGACACCGCCTTCTGGCCGAACGGAAACAGCGTATAGGCCGCGATGCTGAAGGCGGCGCGGGCCCATGGCAGGCCGATAATGGTGATGGCCATGATGACGGCGGCCACCGCCCAGCCCAGCGCCATCCAGAATCCACCCAGTGCGACCCAGAGAATGTTGAGAAACAGCGAAACAGGGGACATCGGTCTTCCACATCGTGAACACGCCCGACATTACCTCAAGCGCACTGGCCCCGATAGGCTCAGCCGACCCCGGCCGCCGGCGCGACCGCTACATATCCGGGGTCCGGCCGGGCGTGGCTTGCCCGCAGCTTTCGCCCGGGCCGCAAGGTGTGGAACTTTCCGCGAGGGGCCGCGTTTAACGGAATCGAGCAGGCTGAGACCCGGCGGGCAGGCGGATTGACGAACCGATGGATATGATCAATCGCACCGAGACATCCCCGGCGGGGGATGGATGCTATCGACTTCTGGTCGAGGCAGTCGGTGACTACGCCATCGTGATGCTCGATCCGCAAGGCCGAATTACCACTTGGAATAGTGGCGCGGAGCGGTGCACCGGCTATGGCGCGGCCGACATCATCGGCAGCCCGTTGTCCCGGCTTTTCAGCGACGACGACGTCCGGGACGGCCTTCCCGCCCGCGCGCTCGAAGCCGCTACGCGCGCCGGCAAGCTTGAAAGCGACGGCTGGCGCCTGCGCAAGGACGGCAGCCGGTTCTGGGCCGAGGCGACGATCGATCCGATCCGCGACGAAAACGGCGTCCTTGTCGGTTTTGCCATGCTCATGCGCGACCTCACCGAGCGCCGGGCCGCCGAACAGCGCCTCAGGGCCAGCGAGGAGCAGTTCCGCCTGCTGGTGCAGGGCGTGACCGACTACGCGCTCTACATGCTCAATCCTGAAGGTCGCGTCAGCAGCTGGAACGCCGGCGCGGAGCGGATCAAGCAGTACGCCGCGGACGAGATCATCGGCCGGCATTTCTCGACCTTCTACACCGCGGCCGACCGGGACAAGGGCGAGCCGCAACAGGCGCTCAAGATCGCGCGGCGGGAGGGCCGCTTCGAGAAGGAGAGCTGGCGCGTGCGCAAGGACGGCACGCAGTTCTGGGCTCATGTCGTGATCGACCCGATCTATGGCGATGACGGCGGCATCATCGGCTTCGCCAAGATCACGCGTGACATCACCGAGCGCCGTCAAGCCCAGATCACCCTCGACCAGACCCGCGAAGCGCTGGCGCATTCGCAGAAGATGGACGCCATCGGGCAACTGAGCGGCGGCATCGCCCACGACTTCAACAACCTGCTGATGGTGATCCTCGGCAGTCTCGAACTCGCGGGCAAACGGCTGCCCGACGATCCGCGGGTCAGTCCGCTGATCGCCAATGCCACCCAGGCGGCCCAGCGCGGCGCGGCGCTGACCCAGCGCATGCTGGCCTTCGCGCGCCATCAGGATCTCAATCTGCGGCCAGTGGACGTGCCGGTTCTGGTGCGCGGCATGACCGACCTGCTGCAAAGCTCGATCGGCCCATCGATCCGCATCGAGACCCAGTTTCCGCTGCCGCTGAGCCCGGTCCACGCCGACGCCAACCAGCTCGAAATGGCGCTGCTCAACCTCGCGGTCAATGCGCGCGACGCCATGCCGGATGGCGGCTCGATCATCATCGCCGCCCGCGATGTGACGGTCGCCGCCGGAGCGATGGCGAATCTCAAGGCCGGAAACTATGTCTGCCTGTCGGTGACCGATACCGGCGAAGGCATGGACCGGGCGACGCTGCTGCGCGCCATGGAGCCGTTCTTCACCACCAAGGGCGTGGGCCGCGGAACGGGACTGGGCCTGTCCATGGTGCACGGCATGACCGAACAGTCCGGTGGCCGCTTCCTGCTGAAAAGCCGCAAGGGTCGCGGCACCACCGCCGAGATGTGGCTGCCGGTGGCGCTGGCGAAAGCGGGGCGCAACGCCCCCGCGGCCGGCGGCGCGGAGAGCGCCGTCAGCATCCGGCCGCTGGTGGTGCTCGCGGTCGACGACGACGGTCTTGTCCTGATGAACACCGCCGTGATGCTGCAGGATCTCGGCCATGCCGTGATCGAGGCGACGTCGGCGCGGCAGGCCCTCGACATTCTGCGGGGCAAGAAGCCGGTGGACCTGGTGATCACCGACTACGCCATGCCGCAGATGACCGGCGCGCAGCTTGCCGCGTCGATCCGGACGGAGTGGCCCGACATGCCGGTGATCCTCGCCACCGGTTACGCCGAACTGCCGCCCGGCGCGGAGACGGGCCTGCCGAAGCTGGCGAAACCGTTCCGCCAGGTTGAACTGATGCGGGCGGTGGCGGCCGCGGTCCCCGCCTGATCGCGCCGTTCAGCCGGGGCCGCCGGTGAGGAACGGATTGGTCAGGCGTTCCTGACCGAAACTTGATCCCGGGCCGTGGCCGCAGATGAAGCCGATGTCGTCGCCGAGCGGCAGCAGCTTGTCGGTGATGGAGCGGATCAGCGCGGCATGATCGCCGCCCGGCAGGTCGGTGCGCCCGACCGAACCGCTGAACAGCACGTCGCCGACCAGCGCGAAGCGCATCGCGTCATTGAAGAACACCACGCTGCCGGGTGAATGCCCCGGGCAGTGATAGACCGCGAAAGCGAGTTCGCCGATCTGCACCGTGTCGCCTTCGTCGAGCCAGCGGTCGGGTGCGAAATTGCGCACCCCCGTCATGCCGAAATTCGCGCCGCTGGCGACGACGTTGTCGAGCAGGAACTTGTCGGCGATGTGCGGGCCCTCGATCGGCACCTTCAGCGCGTCGCGCAGTTCGGCCGCGCCGCCGACATGATCGATATGGCCGTGGGTCAGCCAGATCCGGTCCACCGTCACACCGGCCTCGCGGATGGCGGCGAGAATCTGCGGCACGTCGCCACCGGGGTCGACCACCACGGCGCGTTTGGTGGCTTCGCACCACAACAGCGTGCAGTTCTGCTGGAACGGAGTGACCGGCACGATCATCGCGCCGGCTTTTGCAGTCGAGGTCTGAGCTTGTTCTGTCATGGCCGCACAATGCCGATTTTTCGCGCAACGCCAAGCCGGTTGTGGGACTTTATTTCCGGCATTTCCGGCAGCGGGTGCCTCGGTTCCCGCCGTCGTCGCGGACGACGACAATCGACATTCGGAGGCTGAGACCGCATGACATCTCTGCTAGTCTCCCCGGAATCATGCATGCGCCTTTCTCCTCCCCTGATCCGGCCCTGCCGCCGGACCGCCGCCAGTCCGACACCGCGTTGGCGGTGGCGCGCGGCACCGCGCGGCTGCTGCGTTCGCTCGGCTTTGCCTGCGTCAGCGAGCTGTCTCTGCCGTCCGGCCGCCGCGCCGATCTGGTGGCCATGAACGCGCGCGGCGATCTGTGGATCGTCGAGATCAAGTCGTCGGTGGAGGACTTGCGCGCTGATCACAAATGGCAGGACTACCGCCTGCATTGCGACCGGCTGTTCTTCGCCTTCAGCCAGGATATGCCGTGCGACCTGTTCCCGCCCGACACCGGGCTGATTGTCGCCGACGCCTATGGCGCGCACCTGCACTGCGATGCGCCCGAGCATCGGCTGCCGGCGGCGACGCGCAAGGCGATGATCGTGAGCTTCGGCCTGCTGGCGGCGCGGCGCATCAACAGGCTCGCCGATCCGCAGGGTCACGGCGATATCGACGAATAGCCACCCCGATTTTTATTTGAGCATGATCTTATCCGAAAACCGGTTCCCACTTTTCGGGATCATGCTCACCGCGGAGCGCGCTTGGCCAGGATGCGCTGCAGGGTGCGGCGATGCATATTGAGCCGCCGCGCGGTCTCAGAGACGTTGCGATTGCACATCTCGTAGATGCGCTGGATGTGCTCCCAGCGCACCCGGTCCGCCGACATCGGATTCTCGGGCAGTTGCGAGTCAGTGCCGCTGGCGAGCAGGGCGGCCACCACGTCGTCGGCGTCGGCGGGCTTCGACAGATAATCGACCGCGCCGAGCTTCACTGCGGTGACGGCGGTGGCGATGTTGCCGTATCCGGTCAGCACGATGGCGCGGGCCTCGGGCCGCTGCTGCTTCAGGGCCGACACCACATCGAGGCCGTTGCCGCTGCCGAGCCGCAGATCGACCACCGCGAAGGCCGGCGGCGCTTTCTCGATCTGGCTCAGGCCATCGGGCACGTTGTCACATGCGGTCACCGTGAAACCACGGGTCTCCATGGCGCGCGCCAGCCGTTCGAGAAACGGCTTGTCGTCCTCGACGATCAGCAGCGAACGGTCTGCGGTTTCGGTCAACTCGGTGGCTGCGGTCACGGTTTGATGCCTCCTGGTGCGTCCTTACCGATATGGCGAGACAATCTGGCACTGCCAAGGCCAAACCGCCGGATTGGCGGTCAAAAGTCGCGACATGGTGCCGCGCCAGAGCATGATCCCGTCAAGCCGGAACCGGTTTGCGCGTCGCGGCCGTTCGGCTCGGAAAAGCATGCCCTCGGGCTCGACCCGAGGGATCATGCTCAAACAAAAGACAAACGGCGGGTCTGATTCAGCGCTGTTGAAGCAGACCCTAGGACAGCGCCGCGGACAGAACTTCAGTGGTCTCGAAGTCGCTGCGCGGCCAGACGATGGAAACGACGGCGCCGTGCGCCGGAAACGTCCGGTTGGTGAAGGACACTTTCGCGCCGGTTCGTTCCAGCAAGGTGCGGGCGATGAAGACGCCGAGCCCGAGCCCGCCGTGCCTGTCCTGCCCTTCCACGTTGCGCCGCCGCCGCGTCAGATAGGGTTCGCCGATCCGCTTGAGGATGTCGGGCGGGATGCCCGGCCCGTCGTCGGAGATCACGATCTCCACCCGTTCGGCGTTCCACCAGGCGTTGACCTCGACACGCTCGCGGGCGAAGTCCACGGCGTTTTCCAGGATGTTGCCGACGCCATAGAGAACGGCGGGATTGCGCATTCCCACCGGTTCCGACGTCTGCGACAACGCGATCCGCACCGCGATGGTGATGCCGAAGTCGCGATGGGGCGCGACCGCCTCCTCGATCAGCGTCGACAGCGGCATGCGATCGAACGGCGCGCCCTCCGAGGACAGCTGGGTGATCTTGGCGAGGATCTCGCGGCAGCGCTGCGCCTGCTCGCGTAGCGTCTTGAGATCGTTGCGGATGGTGTCGTCAAGGCTGCCGCTCTGGCCCGCCGCTTCGAGTTCGCGTGAAATCAGGAAGATGGTGGACAGCGGCGTGCCAAGCTCGTGGGCGGCGGCGGCGGCGAGACCGTCGATCTGGGTCAGGTGCTGCTCGCGGGTCAGCACCAGTTCGGTGGCGGCGAGCGCGTCCGATAGTTTGCGCGCTTCTTCGGTGACCTGAAAGGCGTAGAGGCTGGTGACGCCGATGGCCAGCACGATGGAAAGCCAGACACCGGTCATGTAGGTCCGCGGCAGCACCAGCGGCTCGTCGCCGGCCCATGGCAGCGGCAGGTGGAAGAAGCCCAGCGCCGTGGCGCAGGCCGCCGCGAACAGGCCGAGGCCCAGCGTCATGCGGGTCGGCAGCGCGGTGGCCGAGATCAGCACCGGCGCGAGGAAAAGAAATGAAAATGGATTCTGCAATCCGCCGGTCAGGAACAGCAATGCGGCCAGTTCGGCGATATTGATGGCGAGCAACGCCGCCGCATAGGGCGGTTCCAGCCGGTAGACCGGATCGATGCTCACCTGCAGCACCAGATTGAACAGGGCCGACAGGCCGATGATGGCGATGCAGGGCGCCACCGGCACATCGAAATCGAGCCCCTCGGTGACGATGAAGATGGTCACAAGCTGGCCCAGCACCGCCAGCCAGCGCAGGCGCAGGATCGTGTCAAGGCGCACATAACGCCGGGGCTGGCGAAAGTCCGAGGTGATGCGTTCGCTCATGCCATCCTGTTTAACGTCCGGTGCGTCCGATCACAAACGGCCCTCAGGCGTCCGCTTCGGTGCGGACCGGACGGGTTCCGACGACATCGTCATTCTCGCAGCGCGAAAAACGCGAGAACAAAATGCCTTGTGCGCCCCGGCTGCCATCCCATCTTTCCTATCTGACCAGCTTTTTGACGGATTGACGACCTGTCGCCGTCCCGACAGTATGTTGCGACGCGAAACCGGGATCGAGGAATCACCATGCCGATAGGCGAGTTTGGCAGGCCCCCTGCCTCAGATGTCAGCCCCGCGCTGACCACGCCGATGTACTGGATGTACGAAATGGGCCAGGCCTCGCTCAATCCGGCGCGGGCGTTGGCGGACATGACCAAGCTGTGGTTCGAGAATCCGCTCAACATGCTCGCCAACACCTCGGTGGGAAAATCGGTCGCGGCCGGCTGCGAACTGTTTGAACGCACCACGCGTCGTTACGGCAAGCCGGAATGGGGCCTGCACGACACCGAGGTCGACGGCGTCCGCGTCCCGGTCGATGTTCATGTCGTGTGGGAGAAGCCGTTCTGCCGGCTGCTGTATTTCCATCGCCACATGTCCGAGCAGGTGCGCGTGACGCAGCCCCGCGTGCTGATCGTGGCGCCGATGTCGGGCCACTACGCGACGCTGCTGCGCGGTACGGTGGAAGCGTTCCTGCCCGGCCATGAAGTCTACATCACCGACTGGGCCGACGCCCGCATGGTGCCGCTGGCCGAAGGCCGCTTCGATCTCGATGACTACGTCGACTACGTGATCGACATGCTGCGCACGCTCGGCGGCAATACCCATGTGGTCGCGGTGTGCCAGCCGTCGGTGCCGGTGTTGTCCGCGGTCTCGGTGATGGAAGCCGAAAGAAATCCCTATTTCCCGACCTCGATGACGCTGATGGGCGGTCCCATCGACACCCGGCGCAGCCCCACCGGGGTCAACGAACTCGCGGAGAAGAAGGGCATCAACTGGTTCCGCAGCCATGTCATCACCAAGGTGCCATTCCCGCATCCCGGCTTCATGCGCAACGTCTATCCCGGCTTCCTTCAGCTCTCCGGGTTCATGAGCATGAACCTCGACCGCCATGTCGATGCCCACAAGGATCTGTTCGCCAATCTGGTGAAAGGCGACGGCGACAGGGTGGACAAGCACATCGAGTTCTACGACGAATATCTCGCGGTGATGGACCTCACCGCCGAGTTTTATCTGCAGACCGTCGATCAGGTGTTCATCAAGCACGCTTTGCCCAAGGGACAGATGCGTCACCGTGGCAAGCTGGTCGAACCCTCCAAGATCACGCGCGTCGCGCTGATGACGGTGGAAGGCGAGAAGGACGACATCTCCGGTCTCGGCCAGACCGAAGCGACCCACGATCTGTGCACGGCGATTCCGGACCAGCGTCGCATGCACTACGTGCAAAAGGACGTCGGCCATTACGGCGTGTTCAACGGAACGCGCTTCAAGTCGGAAATCCTGCCGCGAATCTCCAATTTCATGCAGAACTCGGCCCAGAGCCGGCTGTCGCTAGTGGCCGCCGAATAGGCCTGGTCGATCGCCCGGATGTCCGGAAAAGCCGCATTTTATGCGGACTTCCGGGCCTTTGCAGTGTGTCGGGCGGCTGTCGTCCGCGCAAGCATTTGATTTTACTTGAAAATATCGCTCCGTCCCAACGAGGGCGGGAGTGACTTATCCACACTCCGTCCACAGCCGGTTCCAGCCTAGGAATGAATCGCGATTGCGTGTTCCGAGCCCCTTGATATGGGAGGCTGCCGGCGCGCGATTGCGATATGTTGGGCAAATGATTTGTTTTTGCGCCGACAAATTTCGCTGGCGGCGGATATGGCAGAATCCCGGCGAACTCCTGCCGCCGGGACTGACTGACATGGCTTTTCGCGCGCTTCTTTATCGCCGGCCGACCGAGCCGAGCACCCTCGCGGTGCGCATCGGCGCGGCGATCTACACCATTCAACTGCGCCGGCACCGCCGCGCGCGCCGCTACACGCTGCGCATTCATCCGAGCCGGCGCGAAGCCATCCTCACCATGCCGCCGCGCGGGAACCTGATCGACGCCAAGGACTTCGCGCAGCGCCATGGTGCGTGGATCGCCGCGCGTCTCGGCGGCCTGCCGAAGGCTGCGCCGTTTTCACCCGGTGCGTCGATCCCGCTGCGCGGCGCGCCGCACCGGATCGTGCATCGCGCAGGCGAGCGCGGAACGGTGTGGACCGAGACCCGCGACAGCGGCGACAGGATTCTCTGCGTCGCCGGCGGCGTCGACCATCTCGATCGCCGCGTGCATGACTTCCTCAAGCGCGAGGCCCGCCATGCGCTGTCCGAGGCTTCCCATCGCTATGCCGGCGAACTCGGCGTCAAGGTGAAGCGGATCACCATCCGCGACCAGTCGAGCCGGTGGGGCTCGTGCACGTCGGCGGGCGTGCTGTCGTATTCGTGGCGGCTCATTCTCGCGCCGCCTTACGTGCTGGACTATCTCGCCGCCCACGAGGTCGCGCATCTGGTCGAGATGAATCACTCGGCGCGGTTCTGGCGGATCGTGGCGCGGATCTGCCCGGCCACCGAGCGCGCCAAGAAATGGCTCGACACCCACGGCAACGATCTGCACCGCTACGGCGTGAAGGACTGATCCGGCAATCCTGGACGGTGTCAGCGCCGGCCGCCGAACAGGCGGTCCACCAGCCAGCCGTCGAGCCCGGCGGCGGCTTCGGGCCGCGCCGATGTCGGCGTCACCGGCGGCCGGCCCTGCGTCGGCGGCGCCGTGGGCTGCGGATAACCCTGAGCGCCCGCCTGTTGCGGTGAGGGCGGCGGCGGAGGCTGCGGCGGCGCGGCGCGCGGATTGTCCGGGAACAGGGTGGAGAGAAGACCACCCGCACTGCGCGGCTGGTACGACCCCGGCAGCGGCGCCGGTGCGACGCCCTGATGCGCCACCTTCATGAACCGCGTCCACACCTCCACCGGCAGCCCGCCGCCGGTGGCTTTCTTGGTTGGCGAGTTGTCGTCGTTGCCGAGCCACACGCCGGTGATGAGGTTGGCGGTGTAGCCGATGAACCAGGCATCGCGGAAATCCTGGCTGGTACCGGTCTTGCCGGCGGCGGCCCAGCCAGGAATGTCGGCCTTCTTCGCGGTGCCGGTGACCAGCGTCTCGTGCATCATCACGTTCATCATGCCGATCGCGGCGGGATCGACCACGCGCGCCGGCGGATCGGCGCGGCGGACGTAGAGCACCTTGCCTTCGGGCGTGCGGATGCGGTTGATCACATGGGGTGCGGCGGCGAAGCCGCCATTGGCGAACGGCCCATAGGCGCCGACCAGTTCGGTCAGCGACACCTCCGAGGTGCCGAGCGCCAGCGTGGCGTTGGGTTCGAGCTTCGAGGCGATGCCGAGACGGTGCGCGGTGCGCGCCACATTGGCGGGGCCGACTTCGAGGCCGAGGCGCACGGCCACCGTGTTCAGCGACATCGACAGCGCCTGCGTCAGCGTCACCGGGCCGAAATATTCGCGGCTGTAGTTCTCGGGCCTCCAGCCCTTGACGTCGAGCGGCGCATCCTGACGCACGGTATCGGGCGTGAGACCGGCCTCGACGGCGGTGAGATAGACGAACGGCTTGAACGCCGAGCCCGGCTGGCGCTTGGCGGTGACGGCGCGATTGAACTGGCTTTCACCGTAGTTGCGGCCGCCCACCATGGCGCGCACCGCGCCCTGCGGCGTCATCGCCACCAGCGCGCCCTGCGACACGTTGAACTTCACGCTCTTGGTGGCGAGTTCGTCGATGATCGCGGTTTCGGCCACGCTCTGCAGCTTGGGATCGATCGAGGTTTCCACCACGATGTTCTGGTCGATCTGGCCGACCAGATCGTCCAGCACCTCGCCGATCCAGTCGGCGACGTAGTTGATGGTGCCCGCGCCCACGGGCTTCACCGCATAGGACGGATGGGCGATGGCGGCCTGCGCCTGCGCTGGTGTGATGAAGCCGGCATCGGCCATGGCGGCCAGCACGGTCTGGGCGCGCTTCTCCGCGCCGTCCGGATTACGGTTGGGCGCGAGCCGCGACGGCGATTTGACGAGGCCCGCCAGCATCGCCGCTTCCGACAGCGAGACCGCTTTCGCCGACTTGCCGAAATATTTCTGCGCCGCCGCCTCGATGCCGTAGGCGCCGGAGCCGAAATAGACCCGGTTGAGATAGAGCTCGATGATTTCCTGCTTGGAATATTTGCGCTCCAGCCACAGCGCCAATTCCACCTCCTGCAGCTTGCGCTGCACGGTGCGCTCCTGGGTCAGGAACAGGTTCTTGGCCAATTGCTGGGTCAGCGTCGAGCCGCCCTGCGACACGCCGCGATGCAGGATGTTGGCGACGGCGGCGCGCAGGATGCCGATCGGATCGACGCCGAGATGGGAATAGAACCGGCGATCCTCGATGGCGATGAACGCCTTCGGCAGATAGGGCGGCAGATCCTTCAACGCGACATTGGCCCCCGGCATCTCGCCACGGGTGGCGATGATGCTGCCGTCCATGCCGGCGATCTGGATCGTCGGCGGCCGCTTCGGAATCTCCAGCGACTGGATCGGCGGCAGATGCGCGCCGACATAGACCACGAGGCCCGCGACCGCGATCACCGCCCACAGCCCGAGCACCGCGCCCCAATAGATCAGGCGGCCGACGCGCCAGCGCGAGCGTTCCTTCGCAGCCGACTTCGCCTTGCGCGGCGGCTGACTGGGCGATTTGCGCGAACGTGGCGGCGGCGCGTCGTCCTCGTCATTCGCCGGACGGCTTCTGGCCTTGCGACGCTTCGGCTTGTCCTCGTAGTCGTCCTCCGGGCCGCCGACGCGGTCCCACGGGTTGAGGTGAACGCTGTCCAGCGACGCGGCGCCGTCGAATTTCGGCTCCTTGCGGCCGCCTTTCTTTTTGTGCCCCAACGCCATCCAAACGCGCCTACGCCGACCGATCTGCCCCGAAAGGGTGCAGGCTAGCGATGGCGGTTTAAGGGCACGTTAAGCAAAGGTTAATGCGGCTTTAGACTTCGCGTCACTGTGATGCAAAGGTGCGATGCAAAAGCCGGATCAGGACAGCCACAGCAGACCGAGCGCCACGGCCGCCGGCAGCGCCTGCACCATGATGATGCGCCGGCTGACCGAATAGCCGCCGTACAGCCCGGCCACCACGACGCAGAGCAGGAAGAACACCTTGATCTGGAAACCGACCGTGGGATCGGGATGGAACAGTCCCCAGATCAGCCCGGCGGCGAGGAAGCCGTTATAAAGCCCCTGATTGGCGGCGAGCACGGCGGAGGCCTGCGCTTTCTCCGGCGTGTTGCCGAAGACCTTCAGTCCCGTCGGCTTGGTCCAGAGAAACATCTCCAGCGCCAGAAAATAGAGATGAAGCGCCGCGACCAGCGCGACCAGACTGTTGGCGACAAGTGTCATGCGATGCCCCCGCCCGATTGGATGCGAATCCTATCATGCTGCATCCGGATCAGGCGATGGCCTCGCGCGCCGGTGCGCGTGATGTCGGAAAACGGAATGACGCCGGTCGCGGATGCGGCGATGATGCGCGCCACGCAACGCGCAGAGACGCAACATGTCTTCGAACCAGCCCCGCTGCCTCGCTCTCGACCATCTCAAAACGCCGATCGGCACCGCGCTCCTGGTTTGCGACGACGCCGGCCGGCTGCGCGCCCTCGATTGGTCGGATTACGAGGCACGGCTGCATCGCCTGCTGCGGCGGCACTACGGCGCGATCATCCTCAAAGCCGGGCCCGCGCCGCAAGCGATCACCGCGGCGCTAAACGATTATTTCGCCGGCGACCTCGGCTGCCTCGCCGCGATTCCGTGGGACACCAACGGCACGCCGTTCCAACGCAAGATCTGGAGCGCGCTGCAGGCCATCCCGCCCGGCGCGACCGCGAGCTATGGCGAGATGGCGGCGCGGTTGAAGCTCGCCAACGCGGCGCGCGCGGTGGGCCTCGCCAACGGCGCCAATCCGATCAGCGTCGTGGTGCCGTGCCATCGCCTGATCGGCGCCG
>JAFKES010000186.1 GCA_017308495.1 Afipia sp. | reverse complement strand
ATGAGCGTCACGTCGTGCGGAGAGACGCGCGTGACAGTCTCCAGAATCGGCGTGATATAAGTGAAGACGCTGAACAGGCCTGCCGACGAAACCACGCTGATCAGCATGGCGAGAACGACCTGCGCGTTTGCGAGCGAGAGGACTTCCCGTCTCAGATTCATGGGCGGCAGCGGAAGATGACGCGGCAGCCAGAGATAAAGCGCGAAGGCCGCAGACACGCCGACCGCCGCCACGACGAGGAAGGTGTCACGCCAGCCGAAGGCCTCGCCAATGGCTGTTCCAAACGGCACGCCGAGGACATTGGCGAGGGTCAGGCCCGCGAACATCATGGCTATCGCCCGCGCCTTGCGGGCCGGCGCTACGATGGCTGCCGCGACGACGGCGCCAAGCCCGAAGAAGGCACCGTGGCACAGGGCGGTCAGGATGCGTGCCGCCATCAGCAGCGCATAGGTCGGCGCCAGCGCGCAAGCGAGATTGCCGACGATGAAGACCGCCATCAATGCAAGCAGCGCGCGTCGACGGTCAAGCCGTGCGGTCGCCACAGCCAGAAAGGGCGAGCCGAAGGCGACGCTCAATGCGTAGCCGCTCACAAGCAGTCCCGCTTTCGGGACGGATACGCCGAGATCGACGGCGACATCGGGCAAAAGGCCCATCACCACATATTCGGTCGTGCCGATGCCGAACGACGCCGCTGCGAGCGCAAGCAAGGGCAGGCTCGCGGACGAAGGGTCTGTTGCCGTCGAATGATGCCGGGCTGTTCGGGTGGCGCTTGTGAGCATCTGCGAAAGCCTTGGTTCCGAGTTCAAGGATCATTGGACGACCCTCGACGAACTCAGAGACAGGCTACGCTGCGTTGCGATATGATGAAAATGAATTGGTCGACTATAATTCAGTCGGAAATAGAATTCTGTCCCGATCGACCGTCGCCATGGATTTCCCGCACGAGCGCCAGCCAGGCTCTGGCGGCGCCGGAGAGGTAGGCGCCACGGCGCCAGACCATGGCCATGACCCATTCGGTTTCCGGTCCGCCGAGCTTGACCTGCCGGACTGCCGCATTGGGCCTTTGGCTTGCGATCATCCTCGGCAGAAACGCGACGCCGAGTCCTGCGGCGACCAGTTCTATCATGAAGTCGATCTGACTGCTCTCGGCCACGATCTGAGGCTCGAACCCTGCGTGCCGGCTGGCGTCGAGAATCACCCGATGCAGCGCGAAATCGCTGTCAAAGAGAATGAAGGGCGTATCCCTGAGATCTGAGAGCACAATAGATCCGCGCTCGACCAGAGGGTGGGCTGCCGGAAGCAGCGCCACCAGCGGTTCGCGCCGGACCATCTGCCACTCGAATTCGTCCGCCACCGGCAGCAATGCTCCGGCAAAATCGATCTCCCCTGCTTGCAACCGGTCTGCAAGCTGGGCGCTGCCATATTCCGCGAGCGTGATGTCGATGCCGGGATAACGCTGACGATAGATGGCGAAAAGCGGCGCAAACAATTTGTTGCTGCCGACCGGCGGCAGGCCAAGCCGCAGAGAGCCACGCTTCAGCCCGCGGATTTCGTTGAGCTCGGCCAGAAGATCGTCACGGTCGGCGAGAAGCTTGACGCCGCGGCGGTAGACCACTTCTCCCGCGGCGGTGAGCACACTGCGATGACCGATCCGGTCGAGCAGCGGAACGCCGACCTCCTCTTCGAGTTGCTTGACCGCCTTGCTCACCGTCGACTGCGTGGCGAACACCGTCTTGGCCGCCTGGGAGAAGCCGCCCTGGCGAACGACCTCGACGAAAGCGCGCAGCGGCCGGAACTCCATGATCAGTCCTTATAGGAATGAAAATCAGTCAATCAATTCATTTTCATCATAGTGCATTGCGCAATAGCTTGTCGAGACGAGGTTTTTCGATGAGCACGCGTCACAGAGCCACCAGGTTAATTCAGCGCAGCGCCATGCTGCAGCTCGGCATCGTTGCTGCGTTCTGGTTGGCTGGCGAGGCCGCCGTGCGCGTGCTCGGCCTGCCGGTGCCGGGCGGGATCGTCGGACTGGCCCTCCTGCTGATGCTACTGGTCACGCGCCGGTTGAGCGCGGCGAGCATGCGGCGGGGCGCGGACTGGCTGCTCGCGGACATGCTGCTGTTCTTCGTTCCGGCCGTACTCGCCGTGCTCGACCATCGCGAGTTCCTCGGGATCGTCGGCCTCAAAATCCTGTTCGTCATCACGGTGAGCACAGCTGTCGTCATGCTGGTGACGGCATTTGCCGTCGAGCGCTGCTATCGCTGGAGGATCGACCATGCACCGGTTGGACCACATTCTCGCTGAACCGGCATTCCAGATGCTGGTCTGGTCGGTCGTCACGATCGGCTTCTATGGGCTGTCCAAGCACGTCTATGGGAAATGGCCGCGATGGTGGCTGATGCCGCTCGCAGTGACGCCGATCCTGATCGCCGTCACCCTGCTGACGTTTCACGCGAACTATCACGAGTACATTGGCGGCACGCGCTGGCTCGTTCTCCTGCTCGGCCCCGCGACCGTCGCTTTCGCAATTCCGATCTACGAGCAGCGAGCGCTGATCCGTCGGCATTGGCCTACGCTCCTCGTCGGGATGGTCGCGGGCAGCCTGACCGCGATCGTCACCAGTTGGGCTCTGGCGACGCTGGTCGGCCTTGACCGCACGGTCCTGCTCAGCCTCCTGCCGCGCTCGATCAGCACGCCCTTCGCCATGGAGGTGTCGGGCGACATCGGCGGCATCCCCGACCTGACGGCGGTGTTCGTCGTCGTCACCGGCATCGCCGGCGCGCTGATCGGCGACATGATACTTGCACGCATCCCGCTCGCCTCGGCGCTGGCGCGCGGCGCCCTTTTTGGCGTCGGCGCTCATGGCGCCGGGACGGCCCGAGCGCACCAGATCGGCGAAACGGAAGGCGCGGTCGCTGGCCTCGTCATGGTGCTGGTCGGCCTGCTCAACGTCATGGCGGCGCCGTTCGTCGCGCACGTGCTCCGATAGGAAGGGCAGTCCCGATGGGGTCAAGATCGGAGTTCCCCAGGTTGGCCGGACGGTTGCGTACGGCCTGGCGCGACGCGGCCGCCTCCGCCGTCGCCGCCGCGATCGCCTGGATTCTCGCGGTCCGGCTGCTCGGCCATCCGCATCCCCTCTTCGCGGCGGTCACCGCCATCGTCTGCCTGTCGCCAGGTCTGCCGAGCCATGGCAGACAGGCAGTTGGACTCATGCTCGGCGTCGCGACCGGTATCGTCGTCGGCGAGCTGGCGCTGCTGCTGCCGCAAGGGCTTCTGGTTCCGGAAGGGCTCTCGCTGCTGCGGCTGACCCTCGCCACCTTCTTCTCAATGCTTGTCGCGTCGTTGTTCGGGCAGCCCGCGGTCGTCCCGATCCAGGCTGGCGTATCAGCAGTGCTCGTCCTCGCGCTGGGCCCCGAAAATGCGGGCCTCACACGAATGGAGGATGTCGCCATAGGGGTAGCCGTCGGCCTCTTTTTCAGCCAGGTGCTGCTCACCCCCGATCCCGTCGGCGAGATCGATGCAGCGGCGGACGACCTGCTGCTGCGACTCGCCAAGGCTTTCCATGAAGCGGCCGATGGTCTCCGGAGGGGTGACGTCTCAAAGGCCGAGGCAGCACTGAGATCGTTCTCGGCGGCGCATGACGCTCTGATCGCACTCGGAGCGGGCATCGACGCGGCACGCTATGCCGCCCGCTGGTCCCTCAGGGGCAGGCTGGCAGCGCACACCGTTGCGGAAACCGCCGCCCGCTATGACCGGCGCGCCATTCGTCTTTACGCATCGTCGCTGCTGTTCGGCGAGGCGCTCGCCAATGACGTTCGCAAGGACGCAGCGCCCGTACCGGACGGACTGGCGGAGGCTATTGCCAATGCGGCTGCACGATGCGCCGCCCTCGCCGGTGTCCAGCCCGCATCCCCCACGATGGCGGTCACGGCCGATCTGCCCGCGAATGTCGAATGGCACGATACGCTGCTGCATCTGCAAGCGGTCTTCGACGTTATCATCAGCTTGGAAGAGATCGCCCGCTCGGGGCCTTCCGAGCCCAAACCTTCACGCACCATGACGAACGGACAAGGACCAGAGCGCGCAGAGCCGGCCAACATAAGGCGGTTTTACAGAAAAGGATGATGACGATGGCCTACCAGACGATCAATCCCTACACCGGAGAAACCCTGGCGACCTTCAAAGATGCGACGGACGACGAGGTCAGGACCGCGATCGCCGCTGCTCACCACGCTTTCCTGCAGTGGCGCGAGGCGTCGTTCGCCGAGCGGGGACGAGTTCTGCAGGCGGCGGCGGACCTGCTGCGCCGCGACAGTGACTATTACGCGCGGTTGCTGACGCTGGAGATGGGCAAGCTGTTCGCCGAGGCGAAGGCCGAAGTCGAGCTGTCAGCCAAGATCTTCGAGTACTATGTCAGGAACGCCGCGGCGCTGCTGGCGCCAGAGAAGCTGCCGGTTCTCGATCCAGCCGAGGGCGACGCCATTCTCGTGCACGAGCCGCTGGGCGTGCTGTTGGCGATCGAGCCGTGGAACTTTCCCTATTACCAGATCGCCCGCATCCTCGCGCCGCAGCTTTCGGCGGGCAACACCGTCCTGCTCAAGCATGCCTCCAACGTGCCTCAGTCGGCGGCCGCCTTCGAAAGGCTGATGGCGGACGCGGGCCTGCCGAAGGGCGCTTTCAAGAATCTCTATGCCACACGCTCGCAGATCGAGCTGATCATCAACGACGATCGCGTCCACGGCGTCGCACTCACCGGTTCGGAGGCCGCCGGCTCGGTCGTCGCGGCACAGGCCGGCAAGGCGCTCAAGAAGTCGACCATGGAGCTGGGCGGAGCCGACGCCTTCGTGGTGCTGGCCGACGCCGATCTTGAGAAGACCGCGAAATGGGCGGTGTTCGGCCGCCACTGGAACGGTGGCCAGGTCTGCTGCTCCTCCAAGCGCCTGATCATCGTCGATCCGGTCTATGACGCCTTCCTGGAACGATATCGCAAGGGTGTCGCCGGTCTCATCGCCGGCGATCCCTTCGAGCCGAAGACGACGCTCGCGCCGCTGTCGTCGGAAAAGGCCGCGAACGATCTCAAGGAGCAGATCCGGCAGGCGGTGGCGCATGGCGCAAGGGCCGAGGAGGTCGGACCGGCGGTGCCCAACCGGGGCGCCTTCGTCCAGCCGACGATCCTGACGGAGGTGCACGAGGACAACCCGGCCCGCTACTGGGAGTTCTTTGGACCCGTTTCCCTGCTGTTCCGGGCGAAGGACGAGGACGATGCCGTGCGGATCGCCAACGATTCGCCGTTCGGGCTGGGCGGTTCGGTATTCACCACCAACTCGTCCCATGGCGCCACTGTCGCCCGGCGCATCTCGACGGGCATGGTGTTCGTCAATCATCCGACCAAGGTCGAGGCCGACCTGCCGTTCGGTGGCATCCGCCGCTCCGGCTATGGCCGCGAGCTGATCGGCCTCGGCCTCAAGGATTTCGTCAATCACAAGCTGATTGACGTCGTCGATATCTACGCGCATTTCTGAGGCTCGGATCAAGCCTCGCTCGCGACCGAACTGCACACCCCTGAAGGAGGTATCTGTCATGTCCGTAAAGAACAAATCGATCCTGATCACCGGCGCCAGCCAGGGCATCGGGCGCGGCATCGCCCTGAGGCTGGCGAAAAACGGTGCGAATCTCGCGCTCGTCGACATCAAGGCCGACAAGCTCGAGAATGTCCGAAAGGAAGTCGAGGCGCTGGGCGCGAAGGCGACGACCTACATCGCCGATGTCAGTAAGCGCGATGAGGTCTACGCGGCGATCGATCACGCAGAAGCCGCGTTGGGCGGCTTCGACGTCATGATCAACAATGCCGGCATCGCCCAGGTGAAGCCGCTGTCGGACGTCGAGCAGAAGGA
>JAFKES010000185.1 GCA_017308495.1 Afipia sp. | reverse complement strand
GTGGTCGATCTCGCCGCCATGCGCAACGCCATGAAGGCGCTCGGCGGTGACGCCGAAAAGATCAACCCGCTGGTGCCGGTCGATCTGGTCATCGACCACTCGGTGATCGTGAACTTCTTCGGCGACAACAAGGCTTTCGGCAAGAACGTCGCCGAGGAGTACAAGCAGAATCAGGAGCGCTACGAATTCCTGAAGTGGGGCCAGAAGGCGTTCTCGAACTTCTCCGTGGTGCCGCCCGGCACCGGCATCTGCCATCAGGTCAATCTCGAATATCTGGCGCAGACGGTGTGGACCCGGAAGGAAAAGCTCAAGGTCGGCCGCAAGACCGGCACGTTCGAAGTGGCCTATCCGGATTCGCTGGTCGGCACCGATTCGCACACCACCATGGTCAATGGCCTCGCCGTGCTCGGCTGGGGTGTCGGCGGCATCGAGGCGGAAGCCTGCATGCTCGGCCAGCCGCTGTCGATGCTGCTGCCCGACGTGGTCGGCTTCAAGCTCAAGGGCAAGATGAAGGAAGGCGTCACCGCCACCGATCTCGTGCTCACCGTCACCCAGATGCTGCGCAAGCTCGGCGTGGTCGGCAAGTTCGTCGAATTCTACGGCCCCGGCCTCGATCACCTGTCGGTGGCCGACAAGGCGACCATCGCCAACATGGCGCCGGAATATGGCGCCACCTGCGGCTTCTTCCCGGTGGACAAGGCGGCGCTGGATTATCTGAAGACCTCGGGCCGCGCGACGGCGCGCGTCGCGCTGGTCGAGAAATACGCCAAGGCGCAGGGCCTGTTCCGCACCTCGGCGACCAAGGATCCCGTGTTCACCGAGACCCTGGTGCTCGACCTCAAGGACGTGCAGCCCTCGCTCGCCGGCCCGAAGCGTCCCGAGGGCCGCGTCGCGCTGCCGACGGTCGCCAGCCTGTTCGACGAGGCGCTGACCGCCGAATACAAGAAGCCGGACAATCACGGCCAGCGTTTCCCGGTCGAGGGCCGCAAGGACGATCTTGGCCATGGCGACGTGGTGATCGCCGCGATCACCTCCTGCACCAACACCTCCAACCCGAGCGTGCTGATCGCTGCCGGCCTGCTCGCGCGCAAGGCCGCGGCCAAGGGCCTCAAGGCCAAGCCGTGGGTGAAGACCTCGCTCGCTCCGGGCAGCCAGGTGGTCGCCGAGTATCTGGCGAACTCCGGCCTGCAGAAGGATCTCGATGCGGTCGGCTTCAATCTCGTCGGCTTCGGCTGCACCACCTGCATCGGCAATTCCGGTCCGCTGCCGGAGGAGATTTCCAAATCGATCAACGACAACGGCATCGTCGCCGCCGCCGTGCTGTCGGGCAACCGCAACTTCGAAGGCCGCGTGTCGCCGGACGTGCAGGCGAACTATCTCGCCTCGCCGCCGCTGGTCGTCGCCTATGCGCTGGCCGGCTCGGTGACCAAGAATCTCGACGAAGAGCCGATCGGCACCGGCAAGGACGGCAAGCCGGTCTACCTCAAGGACATCTGGCCGACCTCGGCCGAGATCAACGCCTTCATCAAGAAGTACGTCACCTCGACGATCTTCAAGAAGAAGTACGCCGACGTGTTCAAGGGCGACACCAACTGGCGCAAGATCAAGACCACGGCGAGCGACACCTACAAGTGGAACATGAGCTCGACCTACGTGCAGAACCCGCCGTACTTCGAAGGCATGAAGATGGAGCCGGAGCCGACGACGGATATCGTCGACGCGCGCATCCTCGCGCTGTTCGGCGACAAGATCACCACCGACCACATCTCGCCGGCCGGTTCGATCAAGCTGACCTCGCCCGCCGGCAAATATCTGTCGGAGCATCAGGTGCGTCCCGCCGACTTCAACCAGTACGGCACGCGCCGCGGCAACCATGAAGTGATGATGCGCGGCACCTTCGCCAACATCCGCATCAAGAACTTCATGCTCAAGGGCGCCGACGGCAATATTCCGGAAGGCGGCAACACCAGGCATTGGCCCGACGGCGAAGTGATGTCGATCTACGATGCGGCGATGAAGTATCAGCAGGAGCAGGTGCCGCTGGTGGTGTTCGCGGGCGCTGAATACGGCAACGGTTCGTCGCGCGACTGGGCGGCGAAGGGCACGCGCCTGCTCGGCGTGCGCGCCGTGATCACCCAGAGCTTCGAGCGCATCCATCGCTCCAACCTCGTCGGCATGGGCGTGTTGCCGCTGACCTTCGAAGACGGCACGTCGTGGCAGTCGATCGGCCTTAAGGGCGACGAGAAGGTCACGATCCGCGGTCTCGAAGGCGATCTCAAGCCACGCCAGATGCTGGCGGCGGACATCGTGTTCGCGGATGGCGCGCGCAAGGAAGTGCCGCTGCTGTGCCGGATCGATACGCTCGACGAACTGGAGTACTACCGCAACGGCGGCATTCTCCATTACGTGCTGCGCAGGCTCGCGGCGTGATGCCGCGGTTCGCCAACGCATCCGTGAACGGCCTCACCGCGACGTGAGTGGCACGCATCGGGGGCGCGGCCTATGACTGGGCCGCCTTCCTGCTAGGGAAGGTCGTGAGGACGGACACGATGCCGGAGTCTGATCTGCCGCAACCGAAGCCGACGATGCCGGGCGCTGTCGCGTCGCGGCTGTGGCGCGCGGTGGGCACGTCGGTGTTCGGTCTCTGCGCGATCGTCGCCGTCGCGATGCCGGCCGTGGCGGAACCGCGTGCGGTGGTGGAACTGTTCACCTCGCAGGGCTGTTCGGCGTGTCCCCCGGCGGATCGGGTGCTTGGCGAACTCGCGGCAGATCC
Organism: Afipia sp.; assembly: GCA_017308495.1. Lineage (GTDB taxonomy): Bacteria > Pseudomonadota > Alphaproteobacteria > Rhizobiales > Xanthobacteraceae > Afipia. The sequence continues at coordinate 3,278 of JAFKES010000185.1, read as the reverse complement.
TTCGATCATCGCGCTCAGCCTGCCGATCGACTACTGGGATTATCTCGGCTGGAAGGACACGCTGGCCGATGCGCGGTTCAGCGCGCGGCAGAAAGCCTATTCGCGCGTGCACGGTCATCGCGGCGTCTATACGCCGCAGGCCATCGTCAACGGCACCGCCAATGTGCTCGGCAGCGACCGCGCCGCTATCGAAAATGCAGCCGCACGCACGCGTGGCGCGGGTGGCGTGATGTCGGTGCCGGTGACGGTGACGAAGTCCGGCCGGCAGATCAAGGTGTCGGTAGATGACGCCGAGGGCCGCAGCGATATCAAGAGCGGCGAAGTATGGATCTGCGCGGTGTCGCAGCAGGTGCCGATCACCATTTCGCGCGGCGAGAATCGCGGCAAGCAGGTCACGTATCACAACGTGGTGCGCAACGTGCTCAAGGTCGGCGACTGGAACGGCAAGGCGACGAGCTGGAACGTGCCGCTGGAAAACATCGCCCGCGACGGCGTCGATGCGGCGGCGGTGTATCTTCAGGACGGTACCCGCGACAAGCCCGGCGCCATGCTCGGCGCAGCCTTCACCGCGTTCAACTGATCATCCCGAAAATTCAGGTTCAGGTCGATGCGCGTCGCGCACATGCGCGTGATTCGCGCGCCGCTTGGAGCGGCTGTCGATCGTGTCGTGATGTGGAATGGTTTTCGTCCCGCCAACAAAAAAGGCCAGCTTGCGCCGGCCGAAGATTTGGGGATCTACCTGCTGCGGAATAGACCCGATCCTGACGACCCCGGGGGGCTGGGGGCTGAGGAATCCGGTGCCGAAAGGACCGGGTCAACGCAGTGCCTGTTTATCGCCAGTCAGAACGGCGGCGGCTTGACCGAATTCAGGCCGCATTATGATTTGGCTAACGTCCGCGTGATGCGATGGTGACTACGCGGCTGGCCCGGTCGGCCGCCAAATCCCGCTTGCAGCGTCGCGCGGACGGATGGATCATGCGCGGAGATGACAGGAGGCGCCGATGAATCTTGTGTCGGGCGATCAGGAGCCCAGCGAGGGCCGGGGGCCGGAGCGGAGCACGGTGCCGCTCCCGCCCCAGAACGTCACCTTCAACCGCGTCGAACTCAATCGCATTCTCAATCTGTATGGCCGCATGGTCGCCGCCGGCGAGTGGCGCGACTACGCCATCGACTTCCTCAAGGATCGTGCGGTGTTTTCCATCTTCCGCCGCGCGTCGGAAGTGCCGATCTACCGCATCGAGAAGGACCCCCGTCTGGCGCGCCGTCAGGGGGCCTACAGCGTGATCGGCGCCGGCGGCCAGATCCTGCGGCGCGGACATGACCTCGAGCGCGTGCTGCTGGCGATCGACCGCAAGCTCGCGCTGGTCTGACGGCCGCCCGCTCAGGCGGCGGCGAACTGGTCGTAGGCGCGCAGCGCGTCGGCGGCGTACATCAGCGCCGGGCCGCCGCCCATGTAGACGCACATCCCCAGCACTTCCGCGATCTCCTCACGGCTGGCGCCGAGCTTCTTCAGCGTCCTGACATGGAAGCCGATGCAGCCGTCGCAATGCTGGGTCACGCCGATGGCGAGTGCGATCAGTTCCTTGGTCTTCTGGTCGACATGGCCGTCGGCGCTGGCGCTCTTCGACAGGGCATAGAAGCCCTTCATCGTGTCGGGCACGAGCTTGCCGAGTTCCCGGGTGAATTCGGAAATGTCGTGGGTGATCGACGTGTAGTCCTTGGGCATCATGTCCTCGTTCTTGACAATTCATATTTTTATAATATTAGAAAAATATGAATTGTAAAGCGACGCCGGTCACTCCGAATAGCGACATGCCGGCAAAGGCCGATGCCATCGCCGACTTCCTCAAGGGGCTGGCCAATCCGCACCGGCTTCTCATCCTCTGCGCTCTCGGTGACGGCGAGCGCAATGTCAGCGAGCTGATCGAGGTTACCGGCATCGCGCCGACGTCGATGTCCCAGCATCTGGCGAAGCTCAAGGCCGAGGGCATCCTCGGCGTGCGGCGGGAGCACCGCAGCCTGTTCTATTTTATCGCCCACGACGCCGCGCGCGCGGTGATGGGCGTCCTCTACGACAACTTCTGCCGAAAGGATTGATCGACATGTCAGACACGCAAGCCAAGACCGTGTCGCCGCGCGAGGCGGCGCAATGGCTGTCTTCGGGCGAGGCCATCCTCATTGACGTGCGCGAGCCGCGCGAGTTCACGGCCGAGCACATCGCCGGCGCGACGTCGATGCCGCTGGCGTCGGTTCCCGGCCAGTTCGGGCGGATGGAGATTCCGGCCGGCCGCAAGGTCATCTTCCAGTGCCTGCGGGGCGGCCGCAGTGCGCAGGCCTGCCGGGTCGCGATCGCGGCCGCGGCCCCGCACCCGGTCTACAATCTCACCGGCGGCATCGCGGCGTGGAAAGCCGCCGGCCTGCCGGTGACGCGGGACGCAGCGGCGTCAGCGTCGGGGACGTCGCTCTGGCGTCGGCTCATGCCGTGGAATCGCGCGTCCTGAGCAGCCAACGTCCTGCCGTCAGCGCGGCGGCGTGACGCCGCCGTCGCCCAGCGTCCGCTGCATCATCACGGTGGCGAGCCAGCGGCCGAATTTGAAGCCGACGTCGGGGTGGGTGCCGATCATGGCGAACCCCGCGCGGCGATGCAGGGCGATGGATGCGGCATTGGCCGCATCGCCGATCACCGCGATCATCTGGCGGAAGCCCTGCTGCTCGCAGCGTGCAATCAGCTCGGTGAGCAAAGCGAGGCCGATGCCGCGGCGCTGGGCGGCGGGATCGAGATAGACCGAATTCTCCACCGTGAAGCGATAGGCCGGGCGCGGCCGGTAGGCGCCGGCATAGGCATAGCCGGCGATCCGGCCATCCCATTCCGCCACCAGATAGGGAAACCCATCCGCCGCGAGCGCGTCGTAGCGCCGTCGCATCTCGCCGGCGTCGGGGGCCTCCAGCTCGAAGGTCGCGGTGCCGTGGCGCACCGCCTCGGCATAGATCGCGGTGACGGCGGCGATGTCCGCCGGCGCGGCGGGGCGAATCGAAGAGGCTGACATGGCGCGCAGCCTACGCGGCACCGGCCCAAACAAAAACCCCGGCCGAAAGGCCGGGGTTCTGTCGCAGCAACGCTGCGATGGCTCTAGTTGCGCTGTCCGAGCAGCTGCAGCAGCAGCGTGAACAGGTTGATGAAGTTGAGGTAGAGCGACAGCGCGCCGGTGATGGCCGCCCGCTCCGCCACTTCGCCGCCCTGGCTGGCGTAGCCGTAGATGTAGTCGTTCTTCAGGCGC
>JAFKES010000184.1 GCA_017308495.1 Afipia sp. | reverse complement strand
CCCTATCGCGGCTGCGAGCACGGCTGCATCTATTGCTTCGCGCGGCCGACCCACGCCTATCTCGGCCTGTCGCCGGGGCTCGATTTCGAGAGTCGGCTGTTCGCCAAGCCCGACGCGCCCGAACTGCTGGAAAAGGAACTGGCCGCGCCGGGTTACGAGCCGCGCATGATCGCCATCGGCACCAACACCGATCCCTACCAGCCGATCGAGCGCGAGCACAAAATCATGCGCGGCCTGCTCGAGGTCTTGGAGCGCGTCGGGCATCCGGTCGGCATCGTCACCAAATCGGCGCTGGTGGTGCGCGACATCGACATTCTGGCGCGGATGGCGCAGCGCCAGCTCGTCAAGGTCGCGCTCTCGATCACCACACTTGATCCGAAACTGGCGCGGACCATGGAGCCGCGCGCCGCGACGCCGCCGAAGCGGCTGGAGGCGTTGCGCCTGCTGGCGGAGGCAGGCATTCCGACCACGGTGATGGTCGCGCCGGTCATTCCCGCGCTCAACGATTCCGAGATGGAGCGGATTCTCGATGCCGCCGCCCATGCCGGCGTCAAGGAAGCGAGCTATGTGCTGCTGCGGCTGCCGCTGGAGGTGCGTGACCTGTTTCGCGAGTGGCTGATGGCGAACTACCCGGACCGCTACCGCCACGTCTTCACCCTGATCCGCGATATGCGCGGCGGCCGCGATTACGATTCGCAGTGGGGGACGCGGATGAAGGGCACCGGCCCGATGGCCTGGATGATCGGTCGTCGCTTCGAGATCGCCTGCGACAAGCTCGGCCTCAATAAGCGCCGCACCAAGCTCACGACCAGCCATTTCGTCCGGCCCCGGCGCGCCAACGAGCAACTCGACCTGTTCTGAAGCCGCGCCAGCTTGGCGCACGAGGCCGTGCGGCCTTCGATATTTTGCAGGTGGCGCTGCCCTGAATAGCGGGCACGACTGCAAGTTCCGGCTTGCGGGATCGTGCTTTGGGCCGCAACCATGGCCGCATGAGTCGCGATACCTCTTCCGCAACGTCCCGCGCGGCGAAAGCCGCCACATTGATGCGGCCATCTGCGGCGCGCCCATCTGCGGCTGCGCCGAGTTTCCGCCGCGAACGGGCGCTGCTGAAGCAGGGCGTGTGGCCGGTCGCGGGCTGCGACGAGGCCGGGCGCGGCCCACTGGCGGGGCCGGTGGTGGCCGCCGCCGTGATTCTCGATCCGAAGCGGATTCCGAAAGGCATCGACGATTCCAAGCGGATGACGCGGGAGCGCCGCGAGGAGCTGTTCGAGGAAATTTGCGCCACCGCGCTGGTGGCGGTGGCGGCGGCGCCGCCGTCGCGGATCGAACGCGACAACATTCTGCGCGCCTCGCTGTGGGCGCTGGCGCGCGCGGTTCGCGCCCTGCCGGAAGCGCCGCGCCATGTGTTCGTCGATGGCCGCGACCGCATCGACACCACCTGTGCCTGCGAGGCGGTGATCGGCGGTGACGGCGCGATCCTATCGGTGGCGGCGGCCTCCATTGTCGCCAAGGTCGCGCGCGACCGGCTGATGTGCGCGCTCGCCCGCGAACATCCGGGCTATGGCTTCGACAGCCATATGGGCTACGGCGTACCGGCCCATCTCGATGCGCTCGATCGGCTGGGGCCGACCGTCCATCACCGCCGCCTGTTCGCGCCGGTCGCCGCCGCGTGGCGCAAGCACGGCAGGGCGGAGGGCGAAGACGCCGTCGCCGTGACGTTGGAGCCGGTCGTCGCGCTGGCCTGAGCGCCTTGGTTGCCTGATCGCGCCCTGCGCTTTATCACTGCACATCCCTCGCGCGGCCGGTTCAGGCGTTCCATGCGTTTCACATCCCTGATCGTCGAACTGATCCGTGCCCATCCCCGGCTGATCTTCCGGCTGGCGGTGGCGGGGCAGGCGGCGCTGTGGCTGTTGCTGCCGGTTCTGCTCTACAGCAGCCCGCCCGGCGACGTGGCGATGGTGCTTGCCGTCGGCCGCGAGTATCAGGTCGGCACCGCGCTCGGGCCGCCGCTGGCCTTCTGGCTCGCAGACGTCGCCTTCCGCCTCGCAGGCCATCACATCTTCGGCGTCTACCTGCTGGCGCAGGTCTGTTTTGTGGTCACGTTCTGGGCCCTGTTCCGGCTCGGCCGCGCCATTGTCGGCGGACCGCAGGCGGTGCTCGCGGTGCTGCTCACCGCCACCATCACCTCGTTCTCGTTCCCGGGCGTGGCGTTCGGGCCCTCGGTTCTGGCGCGGCCGTTATGGGCGCTGGTGCTGCTGCACGCCTGGCAGATCGTCGGGCAGGGGCGGCGTCAAGCCTGGTTCGCGCTGCCGGTGGCGGCCGGGCTGCTGCTGCTCACAACCCCGGCGGCGATCCCGTTGCTGGCGCTGCTTGTCGTCTTCATGGCCGCCACCCGCAAAGGCCGCCACGCGCTGGCATCAAGCGATCCGCTCTATGCGCTGGTAGTCGTCGCGGTGGTGGTGCTGCCCTATGCCATCTGGTGGCTGCGCGCCGATGCGGCGACGCTGCCCGCGCTCCCGGCGCTGGCCGATGTCACGGACCGGCTGTTGCGGTGGGGCTGGCTTGGGGCCGGGCTGGCGTTCGCGCTGACGGGCATGGCGCTGCTCGTGATCGTCAATGCCCGCGCGCTGGACCGCAACGCCGACGAAGCGCCGCTGATCCTGCGCCCGCCGCTCGATCCGTTCGCGCGGAGTTTCGTCTTTGTCTTCGCGCTTGCGCCGCCGCTGCTGCTCAGCCTGATCGCGGCGCTGCTCGGCCAGGACGAGGTGAGCGGCGGCGACGGGGTCGCGTTGCTGCTCGTGGGGCTCGCGGTGGTGGTCGCGGCGGGCGATGTCATCGCGCTGCGCCGGCAGCAGGTGCTGCGCTCGGCATGGCTGCTGGTGATGGCCGCGCCCGCCGTGGCGATACTCGGCATCGCCTTGATCCAGCCGTGGACTGGTCGCGCCGAGGTGCCGACTGCGCTGCCCGCCGGCGAGATCGGCACCTTCTTCGGCGAGAATTTCCAGCGCCGCACCGGCCACCCGCTGCAGGCGGTGGCGGGCGATCCGCAGATTGCGCTCCTGATCGGCTATGCCGCGCCGTCGCGGCCCCATGTCCTGCTCGATGCGACGCCGCAACTGACGCCGTGGTTCAGCGTTGCGCGCTTCAATCAGACCGGCGGCGTGGTGGTATGGCGCGCCGCCGATACCGCGGGCACGCCGCCCGCCGACATCGCGCAACGCTTTCCCGGCCTCGTGCCGGAAGTGCCGCGGGTGTTCGACCGCATGATCCGCGGCCGGCAGCCGCTCCTGCGCATCGGCTGGGCCATCGTGCGGCCGCAGTGATTACGCTTCGGTGCGCCGCTGGGTGAACGAGGCGATGGCAAGGCCCGCCAGCGCGATGGCGACCAACGGGAACACCACGGCGTTGACCGTCGACCAGCCGTAATGCGCGAGCAACTGGCCCGACGAGAACGAGCCGACCGCCACCAGGCCGAACACGATGAAATCGTTGAAGGCTTGCACCTTCTTGCCTTCCTGCGGGCGATGGGTTTCCACAATCAAAGCGGAGGCGCCGACGAACGAGAAATTCCAGCCGATGCCGACGATCACCAGGACGGCCCAGAAATGCCCCGCGCTGATGCCGGCAAGGCCGATCGCGGCCGCGACGGCTTCGAGGGCGAGCCCGAGCGCGGCGATTCGCGTCGCGCCGAAGCGCGCGATCAGCGAGCCGGTGAAAAAGCTCGGTCCGTACATGCCCACGATGTGCCACTGAATGCCGAAATTGGAATCGGTCAGCGACAGGCCGCAGAATTTCATCGCCAGCGGCGCCGATGTCATCAAGAGGTTCATCATCGCGTAGGACACCGCACCGCACAGCGCAGCGGCGATGAACCGCGGTTGGGCGATGATCTCGGTGAGTTTGCGTCCGCCGGCGAGATTGGCGGGCGGTGGCTTCGGGGCGTGGACGCCCGCCAGTACCGCCATCGCCACCAGCGCCACCACGGCCTGCAGCAGGAAACTCGCCGCGAACAGGTAGGGCGGCCAGATGTCCATGGTCCATTCCACGAGCTGCGGACCGAGCAGGCCCGCGAACACGCCGCCCGCCATCACCCACGAGATCGCCTTCGGCCGATAGGCCGGGCTCGCCCCGTCGGTCGCGGCGAAACGATACGATTGCGACACAGCGCCGTAGAGCCCGCCAAGGAACGTCGAGATGCAGAACAGGACGAACGAGCCTTTGAGGATGGCGTAGGCCGCGAGCACGCCGCACACCGCGCCGCTGCCGGCGCCGGCGAGGAAAGCCGCGCGGCGGCCAAAAGCCTGCGAGACGGCGCCCGTCGGCAGCGTGCCGGCGGCGAGGCCAAGCACGAAGATCGAGAGCGGCAGGGTTGCGAGCGAGATGTCGGGCGCAAGCTGCGCGCCGACGATCGAGCCGGTTGCGAAAATCACGGCAGCGTTGGCGCCGGTCAGCGCCTGCGCCGCGGCAAGCCGGCGCACGTTCGCCCGCGCCACGGTATCGTCGATCACCATTTCCGGAACGTGCATGTTCATGAGCCGCGCCCTGCAGGGCTGCAAGACGCGCAACCCGGCTGCTTATGCCCCGATCCGGGCGCTGGCGCTACACGGCTTCCGCGCATGGGGGGCTTGCCCTTCTGCGCGCGGGTTGCGGGCGTCAGCCCTCAAGCGCCTTCCTCACCGCGCGCAGGTCCTGCCAGGTGAGGCGTTTGTAGATCGGCTGGCGCAACAGATAGGCCGGGTGGAACGTGGCCATGGCTTTGATCCTGCGCGTGCCGGTGTCGTAGTCGAACCAGCGCCCGCGCGTTTTCATGATGCCATCCTTGAGGTCGAGGATCGCCTGCGACGACGGCTTGCCGAGACAGACGATGACGTCGGGATCGACCAGTTGAATCTGCCGCCGGATGAAGGGCAGGCAGATCTGGGTTTCCTGCGGCGAGGGGTCGCGGTTGCCTGGCGGCCGCCACGGAATGATGTTGGCGATATAGGCGCTGGTGCGGTCGAGGCCGATCGCCGCCATCATCAGGTCGAGCAGCTTGCCGGAGCGGCCGACGAAGGGCAGTCCGGCAAGGTCCTCGTCGCGCCCCGGCGCCTCGCCGATGAACATGATCCTCGCCTGCGGATTGCCGTCGGCGAACACCAGCCGCGTCGCGGTGGCCTTCAGCGCGCAGCCGTCGAAGCGGTCCAGCAGTCCGCGCAGTTCTTCCAGCGTCGCCGCCTGGGGCGCGAGATCGCGGGCCGACTGGATCGCAGCGTCGGGCGCGGGCGCGGGATCGACGGACGGAGGCGGCGGAGCGAGGTTCGCAGTGCGGAACGGTGCAGGCCGCGCCGACGGTTGCACCTCGGCCGCCGGCTCTTCCGACAGGCGGTCCACGGCGATGTCCGACAGGGCGCAGTCCACGCCCGCCTCCAGATAGAAGGCAAGCAGCTCGCGGGCGGTCGGCATCGGTTCGGGGAAGGGCTCGGGCATGGTCACGACCGCACTCTAGGCCGGATCGCGCCACGGCGAAACGGGGTTGTTCTTGCGAAAAAAATCGGAAAGAACCATGCTTAGAAACATTCTGAAACGCCATTTCGAGAGCCCATCATGAGCACCGAAGAGCTGCCGCCGCGCGATTCCATGGAATTCGATGTCGTGATCGTCGGCGCCGGGCCGTCGGGTCTCAGCACCGCGATCCGGCTCAAGCAGATCAATCCCGACCTGTCGGTGGTCGTGGTCGAGAAAGGCTCGGAGGTCGGCGCCCACATTCTGTCCGGCGCGGTGATCGATCCGGTCTCTCTCGACAAGCTCATTCCGGACTGGCGCGACGACGCCGACTGTCCGCTCAAGACGCAGGTCAACGACGACCAGTTCTTCTGGATGACGTCGAATGCCGCGATCCGGCTGCCGAATATCCTGATGCCGCCGCTGATGAACAACCACCACTGTTACATCGGCTCGCTCGGCGACGTGTGCCGCTGGCTCGCGCCGCGCGCCGAGGCGCTCGGGGTCGAGATTTATCCGGGCTTCGCGGCGGTGGAGATGCTCTACGGCGAGAACGGCGAGGTACGCGGCGTCGCCACCGGCGACATGGGCGTGGCACGTGATGGCTC
>JAFKES010000183.1 GCA_017308495.1 Afipia sp. | reverse complement strand
CACGATGGGACGAAAGATCTGCGCCGCCCTCACGCCTGCTTCTTCAGCCAGTCCGGGAACGGCATCGATTCGTAGCCCTTCTCGCGCACGTAGCGGAACATGGCGAGAAACTCGGCGGGCTCCAGCAATCCCGGCATCCGCGCGACTTCCCGCGCCTGCCCCGCGCGCGCCGCCAGCCCGTCGGTGCTTTCGGGGAAGAACTGGATGGTCGGGGTGAAGCGGATGCCATAGGCCTCGCCGAACGCCTTCTCGCTGCGCTTGCGCCCGTCGAAATCGGTCACCTCGCGCGCGCCGATGTGGTTGAGATGGAGGATCTCGAAATTGTCGCGGATATAGGCTTCGATCTTCGGATCCATCATGTGGACCTCATGCATCCGCTTGCAAGACGGACAGCCCTTCAGGCCCCACATGATGGCGAAGCGCTTGCCCTTGGCGGTCGCGCCGGCGAGATCGTCGGCGACGTCGAGGAAACTCTCCAGATACCAGTCCATGTGGTAGATGCCGTCGTCGCCGAGCGTCGCCTTGGCGAAAGACGGAGCGCTGCGCAGGGCCAGCGCGCCCGCGCCCACAGCGACGAGCGCATGCCGCCGCGTCAGACCCTGTTTCTGCTTGTGCAACGAAGCCTCCCTTCAGCCGATCGATCCGAACACCGGAAACGTCTCCAGCAGCCAACCGGCAATGCGCGGCATGGCGCCAGTCAAAAACAGCACGCCCGTCAGCACAAGGCCGGAGCCGATCACCTTTTCGACAATGCCCATGTGCGGGCGCAGCCGCGCCATCGCCCGCATGAAGGGCGCCGAGAACAGCGCCGCCAGCAGGAACGGAATGCCGATGCCGAGCGCATAGGCGCCGAGCAGCAGCGCCCCACGCGTCGCCGATCCCTCGATGCCCGCGACCATCAGGATCGCCGCCAGCACCGGCCCGACGCACGGCGTCCAGCCGAAGGCGAAGGCGAGGCCGACCACATAGGCACCGATAAACCCGGCCGGCTTCGCCGCCGCGTGAAACCGCGCCTCGCGAAACAGCAGGCCGATGCGAAACACCCCGAGGAAATGCAGGCCGAGGACGATGATGACCACGCCGGCAATGATGGCGAGGGTGTCGAAATAGTCCGTCACCGCCTTGCCGAGGGTGGAGGCCGATGCACCGAGCGCGACGAACACCGTGGCGAAGCCGAGCACGAAGGCGAAGGCGAGCGACACCACCCGCCAGTCCGGCCGCCACCACGGCCGCGCATCGTCGCGGGTCAGATCATCCAGGCTGATGCCGGCCAGAAAGCACAGATACGGGGGAACCAGCGGTAAAATGCAAGGCGACAGGAACGACAGCACCCCCGCCCCCAGCGCGCCGATCACGGAAATGGAAGAAACCACCGGCTTTCCCGCTCTGGCAGATACATGCGAATTCGTATATATGTATCACATGATTGCTGGAACACGCGCAAGAACCTTCGGCGCCGCCGCTTTCGCCGCCACCCTGATGGCGTCGCCGGCGCTGCAGGCGTCGGAACTGGTGATGTTCGAGCAGCCGGGATGCGTCCATTGCCAGCGCTGGAATCACGATGTCGGGTCGCTGTACGGCAAGACCGACGAAGCGAGGGCTCTGCCGCTGCGGCGTGTCGATATCCGCAGCCAGGGAGCGAGCGGCATCGCGCTGGCGTCGCCGGTCCGCTACACTCCGACCTTCGTGGTGGTGGACGACGGCCGCGAGGTCGGACGCATCACCGGCTACAGCAACGACGAAGCGTTCTGGGGCCTGCTCACCGCGCTGGCGGCGAAGCTGCCCGGCGCATCCCGGCCCCATCGCATTTGACCACGCGTGATGTCATTTCCTGAAAAGACGGCCGCAGCCATGATGTCGATCCTGCCCTCCGAACTGGAAACCGAACTTCGCGACGGCGCCGAATATTCGCCCGAGCTCGATCGGCTGATGCGCAAGGCGCGCAAAGCCAGCAACTTCCTCAAGGCGCTGTCGCACGAGAACCGCCTGCTGCTGCTGTGCCTGCTCGCCGAACGCGAGCGCTCCGTCACCGAGCTTGAGAACATTCTGTCGCTGCGCCAGTCGGCGGTATCGCAGCAGCTCGCGCGGCTGCGCTACGACGGCATGGTCGATACGCGGCGCGACGGCAAGACGATTTATTACAGCCTTGCCGACGACGACGTGCGCCGGGTGATCTCGGTGGTCTACGGCATCTTCTGCTCCACCGACGCAGAGCAGACGAAATGACATAACCCTGCCGCAGCGGCAGGCGGACGCGGAGCGACCCGCAAGGTCGAACTCCGCGCCGATCCGGGAGAAACGCCATGCAGAACATGTCTGCCTGGATGCAAGCGTTTGGCGGTTTTGCCATCGGCATGGCCGCGGGTTTTGCCGTGCGCCGCGCGCGGCTGTGCACCTTCGGCGCCATCGAGGATGCGCTGATGGGCGGCGACAGCCGGCGGCTGCGGGTGTTCGGGCTGGCGCTCGGCATCGCCATCCTCGGCACCCAGGGTCTGATCGTGGGCGGCTTCTTCGACCCCGAGCTGACGAGTTACGTACCGACCGCGCTGCCGCTGGTCGCGATCCTGATCGGCGGCGTGATGTTCGGCATCGGCATGGCGCTGGTGGGCACCTGCGGCTTCGGCTCGCTGGTGCGGCTCGGCACCGGCGACCTGCGCAGCCTGGTGGTGATCCTCGTTCTCGGGGGGGCCGCCTACGCGACGCTGCGCGGCGTGTTCGCCGACGTCCGCATCGGATTTCTCGAACCGCTGTCGCTCGCCATGCCGGATGGCGCACGCTCCGACGCCGCCTCGCTGTCCGCGCTGGCGCTGGGTTTGAACGTCCGCGCCGTTCTCGCGATCGTGGCCGGTGTCGGGCTGTGCTGGCTTGCGCTCGGCGACGCGCGGCTGCGACGCGCTCCGCGCCTGCTGTCGGCGGGCGTCGTGCTCGGGCTGATGGTGATCGCCGGGTGGATCGTGACCACATCATGGGTCGACGAGTTCGCAGGTCCGCCGCGTCCGCAGAGTCTGACCTTCGTCTCGACCGTGGGCAAAGCGCTCTACGCCGGGCTGCTCGGCATCACCAATTTCGCGGATTTCGGCGTCGGCACCGTGTTCGGCGTCATCGCCGGATCATGGCTGGCGGCGTGGCGCGCGGCCGAGGTGCGCTGGGAAGCCTTCGACGACGATCACGAGATGCGGCGGCATCTCGCGGGCGCGGTGCTGATGGGGATGGGCGGCATTCTCGCCGGCGGCTGCACCATCGGCCAGGGGCTGACCGCGGGATCGATGCTGGCGTTGTCCGCTCCGCTGGCCATCGGCGGCATGGTGGTCGGCGCACGGCTCGGCATCGCCATTCTCGTCGACGACTCGCCGCGCACGATGCTGCAGCGGCGCTGGACGCATCTGCTGGGCCGAAGCGATCCCGCCGAATAGCGCAGCGCTATGCGGCTCTCACGGCCGCAGATAGCTCCAGCCGCGCTCCTGCAACTCCACCAGCCGCACCGCGCCCGAGGGCACGACCTCGGCCTGGGAGACGAGGCCGACGGATTTCCCCTCGCGCTTCTCCATGCCCTGCTTGGTGTTGTTGCAGGCGATGAACTTGACGCTGGAGGGGAAGCTCGCATCCACCGCGTGCTTGATCCGGTCCTGCACCGGCGAGGTGTCGGCGCGCAGCATGTGCAGGCCGGGGCCATAGGTGACGATTTCGATCTCGGCCGTCTCGCCTTGCGCCTTGTACTGCTCGATGATGTTGGCGGCGTTGTTGAGCGCGAGATTCATCACCGCCGGATCGTTCTGATCGACCTGGATGGCGATGCGGTGCTCTTTCTTGTCGGCGGCGACGCCGGGCGACGCCACCGCCGCCAGCGCTACCAAGGCAGCGGCCACACGCAACAGGGGTTTCATCTCTCAATCTCCATGTCAGGGGCGAACGATATCAGGGACGAACGATGGTGTAGCCGCCTTCGCTCAGGGTCAGCAGCCGCTCGACGCCGGCCTGCACCTCGACGGCATGTGGGTTGATCTTGGGGCGCTTGCCGGTCTCGCGTTCGATGGTGTCGAGCGTGTTGCCGCAGACCGAGAAGCGCACGCCCTGGGTCACGAGACTGTCCACCAGCGCCCTGTTCTTGTTGGCGACGCGCAGCAGATCGATGCCCGGCCCGAACGCCACCACCTCGATGGCGATTCTATCCTGGCCATAGGCCTTCTGCAGATTGCTCGCGACACTCAAAACCAGCCGCTCCTTCTTCGGATCGGAATCGGACAACTGAAGCACGATGAAATGCTCGGCGAAGGGCTTGTCCTCGGGCGGCTTGGCCGCGGGCCGCGCCCGCTCCGGGCTTGCGGTCTGGGCCACCGCCGCGCACGGCGCAGCCACCAGCGCGACCATAACGAGAGAACGGGCAAACGTGCGGAGGGACATCGCGTTTCAATCTTCCGGTGCGTGACGGCGAAAGGATGCCGTAGCGCCCGGACGACCACAAGGGATTTGCCGACGATTCAGCGCGTCGCCAGCACCGGAAACGCGACGCGGCCGCGAAGCGCAAGCGCCGCACCCGACAGAATGCCCGCGACCGCGATGAACGACGGCATGCCGAGAGTGGACAGGCCGGTGAGGCCCTGCCCGACCGAGCAGCCATAGGCCATCGCGCCGCCGATCCCCATCAGCGCCGCGCCGGAGATCGAGCGCAGCATGTGGGGCGCCGAGGTGTAGCCCTCGAGGCTGAAGCGACCGGTGGCGAGCGCCGTCACCAGACTGCCGCCAAGCACGCCGACCACCAGCGCGACGCCGAACGACAGCGACAGGCCGGTGGACAGCATGGTGTATTGCACCGTGTCGGCGATCGGCGAGATGAAGGTCAGCGACGTCACCGGAATCGGATCGAACTCGTCGGCGCCGAGCCATCCGGTGGCCAGCCAGCCCGCAACCACCAGCGCGCCGACCGCGGCACCCGCCGCGATGTGACCATAGGCGCGACGGAACGAGCGGTCCGAGAACGCGAACGCCAGCAGCGCGCCGCTGGCCAGCAGCGTCACGGCGATGCGCGCGGCGAACTCACTGACGCCCATGCTTGCGAGCAGCGCCGGCGCGGAGATCGCGGCGGGCGTGGTCTGCGTCGCTTGCAGGAAGGCGAGACGCGCAGGCGCAATCAGTCCCTTCAGCGTCATCGGCGCAGTGATGCCGATCACTGCGATCACCACCAGCGAGCGCAAATTGCCCTTGCCGAGCAGAACCAGCGCGCGCGAGGCGCAGCCGTTGGACAGCACCATGCCGACGCCGAACAGAACGCCACCGACGAACATCAGCGGCGCGGAAAACGACGGTTGCAAATACAGCGACTTGGCAATGTCCACGAGACCCGCGCCCGCGATCCACTGCGTGCCGAGGATCGCCACCGCCAGCGCCACAGCGTAGCTGCGCACCTTGCGACCGTCATTGGCGGTCCACCAGTCGCGCAGGCTGCTCATCAGGCAGAAGCCGCTCAACAGCCCGACCGCACCGAAGGCAAGGCCGATGACAAAACCAGCGGAGACGGACAGACCGGGCATGGCGGTGTTTCCTCGCGTTCAGGCAATCAACTGCTGAAACACGGCCACACCTATTCGCTTGCGTGAAACAGGTCCATATCGCTGAAAAACAAACGATATTCTTGCCCACGGAGCGTGGAAAAGAGAGATTTGTCCTCCCTGCGGATGCGCGAAGCGGAAATCCTTCTCCACGCTTTGCGGCACCGATGGCGGCGCGCGCCGTCACCCGATCCCCATCAGCGCCGCGTTGCCGCCGGCCGCGGTGGTGTTGATCGATGTCGAGACTTCTTCCAGCAGCCAGTCGAGACAATAGGCTTCGGGATCATCGCGTAACGCATCGGACGAGGCCGCGTGCACCGGCACGAGCGGTCCCGGTAGATCCGCGATGGTTCGACTGAGCTTCAGGATGCGCGCCGCATCACCTTCCACCAGCGCGGCCGCGAACGGACCTTCGGCGCGCCAGTCCCCGCTCCACGCGACTCGCGCCGCAACGCCGGCTGGCAGCGCGGGACGCGCGAGGCCGCAACCGGCGTCGATCACCGCGACGTTGCCGGTGGCGAGTGTCACGCCGAGCTGATGCAGAAGGCCGTCGCTCGTCTGCGGCGCGAGCAGG
>JAFKES010000182.1 GCA_017308495.1 Afipia sp. | reverse complement strand
GTTGCGTAACCACTCCGCCACGTGGCCTCACTGGCGGCAGTTCTTACCGAAGCTCCGCTTCCGAAGCAACCGCGGCTGAGAGCCCGCACTCGAAAAGATATCCTGACGGGATGCTCCCCGGGCAGATCCGTGAAACAAGCGACGAGGTGCCGCGACCGGACGCCGTGGGATCAGCCCGCCCGCTGCTGCGCCATTTCCCGGGCGCGCTTCAGAGCAGGATCAGCGAACTTGGCCCTGACGAGGTCCATCATCCGTCGTTCCTCGTTCAGCCGCTGGGTCTCCTGTCGCTTCTCCTCAAGCCATCTGCGGTGTCGCTTGACGCCGAGCATCCCCAGCAACGTTCGGCGCGCGATCTTGAATGGGCGTTTTTTCTCCTGTGGCGCTGTCTCCCGCGTTATCTCATGCGTGAACGGCCACGGCGTGCAGTCGCGATGGAATTTATAGAGATCGGTGAAAGCGGTCTGGGCCGAGCGCCATGGCTTTTCGTACAGAGTATGATGGACCACGTGCACGTCCACGACGGCATCGTGCTCGTGGAATTTGAAGAAGTTCCACTTTTGGTCAATCTCCCTGTAGTTCTGAAGAAGAACCGCGTTCAGTGCCGATTGATCCGAAAGATAGAAAGTTTGATGAAAATTGCGCGCATGCTGAAAAACCTGCTCGGTGATGCGCAGGCTTTTCCAGCGACCGATATCGATCAGCAGTACACCTGAATTGAAATAGGTGGCGTCGAAAGCAACGCCCTGTCTTGCGCTGTCGATCTGCCGTGTCAGTTCGATATCCCGAACTGCGCTGAACGGCCGATCTTGCAGGTCGGTCGCGAAAAGTTCGTCAAGCGGCCCGGTGATCGTTATATCCGCATCCAGATAGAGCACCCGCTCGTGATCGCCCAACAGTTCCGGGATCAGCAGGCGGGCATAGTGAGAGCGTTTCGGAATATCACCAAGCGCGTTGGTCAATCGGGCCGCACATTCGACAATCGTGAGATCAATGCCTTGGGAGCGCGCGGATGCTTCAAGCCGCGCCCGGTTGCTCTCCGAGATTCCGGAATCGAGAAGATAAAAATGGGCTTGGGGATGATACAGCCACGCGGAATGAAGCATTGCGCAAAAATGCGGGAGATAATTATCATCCGCCGCCGATACGATATGCATGGATGTCGCCCCGGAAGTTCTGATCTGGTGCGGTAGCAGCGTGCGCGCTTGATCGTCAACACTGCAGGGCGCAGAGCGATTGTTCGCTGTTGCATGTATCCGCGTTCGTGCGAAGTTTCGCTGCGCCCCGGTGAGCGATCATCGTAAGCTCGCGGTGCGTTCCGGAAAGTTCCGCATGGAGAGGTCAGCGTGTCGCTCGAAATCGTCGTCCCGGTTGTGATGTGCGCCGCGCTGCTGTGGTGGATCGGCCGCGGCCTGAGTGGTCGCGCGATGCTGATCGCGACCGCGGTGACGCTCGTGGTGATTGTCGGCGTGCTCTATGCCCAGCGCGCCGGTTGGGTGAACTAGCCGCCGTCACCTTTCGGCATTGCTGGCGTCAATGACCTTGAGCAGGGCGTCGACCGGGAAGCCGCTTTCATGCATGGTGCAGAGCACCTCCACCATCTGGTCGCTGGGCGCGTCGGCCGATGACAGTGCCTGGCGAACCGGCTGTGGCAGGTCGTCGAACCGGTCCATCAGCCGGCGTACCGTGGAGAGCCGCTTGACGGGGGCGGCCTTCGCCGTCCGATCCGGGGCGGGCGGGCGGCTTTCATCCGCCCTTTCGCTGCCGCCGCGCCGCATCTTCTTCACATCGAATATCCCTTTGGTCTGGTCGCGATTGTCGCGTCGATCCGGGGTGTCCTTGCATGCCGCAGTGGCGGTGTCACGGTTGTGCGCCGTGGGCCAGCCGCAGGCTTGCATCGTCTGCGCACTTGCAGCAAATATGCCGTGCGTTCGGTTCCGGCCGGGTTGCCGACTTGGGGCCAGCGCCAGTTCCGGCCTCCTGCGTCAACTGTCCCGTCTCATTCTTGAGGATATGCCATGTCAGATTTTGCGACCGCGCGGCAGAAGATGGTCGACGGGCAGGTGCGGCCGAGCGACGTGACCGACCTGCGGATCATCGACGCCATGCTTGCGGTTCCGCGCGAGACCTTCGTGCCCAAGCATCTGCGTCCCGTCGCGTATCTGGACATGGACATTGACGTCGCCGCCAAGGGCACCCCCGGACGATACCTCATCAAGCCGGTTGTTCTCGCCAGGATGCTCCAGGCGGCTGAGATTTCGGACACCGACCGGGTGCTGATCGTCGGCTGCGCCAGCGGTTATTCGGTGGCGGTGGTGGCGCATCTCGCCGGCGAGGTGTTCGCGACCGACCCGGACCCGGCGCTGGCCGCTGCTGCCAAGGCCAATCTGGCGGCTGTCGGATTTTCGAATGTACCGGTGACAACGGCCAGCCCGGCCGCCGGTGATTCGGCCCATGCGCCATACGATGTCATTGTCATTGACGGGGCCACCGAGGTCGATCCGCAGCCGCTTTACCGTCAGCTCAAGCTGGGTGGCCGGCTGGTCGGCGTGTTCTCCGGGGTCACGCCGCCGCGCGCCATGCTGGTCGCCCATTCGCCGGCCGATTTCGGCACCCGGGTGCTTTTTGATGCCTATGCGCCGGTTCTGCCCGGTTTCGAGCGCGTTCCGGCGTTCAGCTTCTGATCGATTTGGGAATATTTCCCTTTCGTTCAGCTCGGTGTGGCCGCAATGTCCCACCGCTGGGGATTGTGCCTCCGGAGGGCGGGGCAGGGGTTTCGGCTTTGTCGCCCGATGCATAGACTGACGCAATCGGGGCCTTGGCCCGACTCGGTTGCCCGGTCTGCGTGCCTGTTGCGGGTGCGGCGGAACGGTTTGGGGATGGATGGAATGCCAGTCAGATTTCGACTCAAGCTCAGCGCGGGGAGTGCCCTCGCGGCTTTGATGGTCGGTTGTGTCATGACCGCGCCTGTCATGGCGGACACCATGGAAGCCGCGCTGGTCCGCGCCTATCAGAACAATCCCCAGCTCAACGCCCAGCGCGCATCGGTTCGTGCGACGGACGAAAACGTTCCCCAGGCCTTGTCCGGCTATCGGCCGCGCGTCGCGGTCACCGCCAGCGCCGGCACCCAGTATACCGACATTCAGAACAACACCACCGTCGGCGGCCAGCTGAGCAGGATGGGCCTGCATGGCGTCAATGCCCCGCGCTCGGTCGGCGCGACGGTGTCGCAGACCCTCTTCAACGGCGGTCAGACGGCGAATCGCACCCGCGCCGCCGAAAGCCAGGTGTCGGCTGCGCGCGAAGGTTTGCGCGTGCTGGAACAGACCGTGCTGCTGTCGGCCGCCACCATCTACATGGATTATCTGCGCGACGCCGCCATCGTGGAGGTGCAGCGTAGCAACGTCCGCGTGCTTGAGCAGACGCTGAAACAGACCCGCGACCGCTTCAATGTCGGCGAGGTGACGCGCACCGACGTCGCGCAGTCCGAAGCGCAGCTCGCCGCCGGCAAGACGCAGCTTCTCACCGCTGAATCCAATCTGACGACGACGCGGGCGAATTTCCGCCGCATCATCGGCAGCGAACCCAATGCGCTGGCGCCGGGCTCGCCGGTGGACCGTTTCCTGCCGCCGAGCCTGCAGGGCTCGGTGAATGTCGGGCTGATCGAGAACCCGAACGTCACGGCCGCGATGTACGGCATCGACGTGAGCTTCCTGCAAGTCAAGGTCAACGAGGGCGCGCTGTTTCCGACGGTGACCCTTCAGGGCAGCGTCCAGCAGTCCTATGAAAACACGATGTCGCTGTACCGCTCGTTCGGCGCGTCGGCGGTGGCCCAGATGACGGTGCCGGTCTATCAGGGCGGCGCGGAATACGCGCTCATCCGGCAATCGAAGGAAACGCTGGCGCAGCAGCGGCTCAACCTCGAGCAGGTCCGCGACCAGACCCGCGCCAGCATCGCGCAGGCTTGGGGCCAGCTCGTCGCCAGCAAGGCGCAGGTAGCGTCCGCGCAGTCGCAGGTGAGCGCATCGGAAATCGCGCTCAATGGCGTTCGCGAGGAGGCGAGGGTTGGCCAGCGCACCACGCTCGACGTGTTGAACGCGCAGCAGGCGCTGGTGAACGCGCGGGTGGCGCTGGTGACGGCGCAGCACGATCGCGTGGTCGCGTCCTACAGCGTGCTGAATGCGATCGGCCGGCTGTCGCCGAATGTCATGAATCTCGCGACCACGGTGTACGATCCGCAGGTGCACTATCATCAGGTGCGCGACAGCTGGGGCGGCGTGCGCACGCCCGACGGCCGCTAGTCTTCCCCCGACAAGCATGTGCTCAACGGGCTGTCTCCCCAGTCCGTTGCTTGCATTCATTTATGGCCCTGACATACCTTCTTGAAGAGTCGCAGAGCGATTCGTGCGCTGGGGCGAGCGGCTTTCGCCAGCGATTTCGACAACATTGGCGGCCGATCAGGTGGAGTCGGACATGACGCAACCGGCAAAGGCGCAGGAACCCTCGATGGAGGAGATTCTGGCCTCGATCAGGCGGATCATCTCCGATGATGAAGCCAAGCCTGCTGCGGCCGCCGCCCCGTCGTCGGTCAAGGCGGAGGCTCCGAAGGCGGATATCCCCCGACCTGAGGCCGTCAAACCCGAGACAATGAAGCCCGAGGTCAAACCCGGGATCGTCAAGCCCGGACCGGCCGGCAAGGCGGTGATGGCCGGGATTCCGCCGTCGAAGATCGTTCCGGCCCGGCCCGCTCCGGCCCCGGCCGCCGCGGCAAAGAACAACCAGGACGACATCGACGCCATGATGGCGGGCTTCGATACGCCCGCCGCTCCGCCGCAGGCGGAACCGGAGGACGCCGATGCCGATGTGTTCGAGCTGACCGAGCAGATGGCGTTGCCCGATGCGGCGGCGTTCCGGACGGTGGCGCCGGACGATGATCTCGATATCGTCGAGGCGCCGGTGGCGCAGGCCGAACCCCGTGTCCGGCCGGTCGAGCCGCCTGCCTTCCGCGAGCCCGCACCACCAGAGATGCCACACCAGCAGATGATATCAAATTCCACGGCCACGGCGGTCGAATCCGCCTTCAATGCGCTCGCCACTACCGTTTTGAGCAACAATGCCCGGACGCTGGAGGATCTCGTCAAGGAGATGCTGCGCCCGATGCTGAAATCCTGGCTCGACAACAATCTGCCCAATCTGGTGGAGCGGATCGTCAAGGCCGAGATCGAGCGGGTCTCCCGGGGCCGGTGATCCCGGCCATTTGTTCCTGCCTTCCCCGCGTCCACAGGTTGACTTGCACCGCGCTGGCAGGTTTCTAGCGTGGTGTTTCTCCTTTTGATTGCAGTGCCATGATCGAGAAAAACTATCAGCCGGCCGAGATCGAGGGCCGCATGTCCCGCGCCTGGGAAGACGCCGGCGCGTTCAAGGCCGGCCGCGCCGAGCGGCGCGATGCCGAGCCGTTCACGATCGTCATTCCGCCGCCGAACGTCACCGGCTCGCTGCACATGGGCCACGCGCTCAACAACACGCTGCAGGATATCCTGTGCCGGTTCGAGCGCATGCGCGGCCGCGACGTGCTATGGCAGCCCGGCACCGATCATGCCGGCATCGCCACCCAGATGGTGGTCGAGCGGCAGTTGATGGAGCGCAAGGAGCCAGGCCGCCGCGATATGGGCCGCGCCAGGTTCCTTGAGCGCGTGTGGCAGTGGAAGGCCGAATCCGGCGGCACCATCGTCAATCAGTTGAAGCGCCTCGGCGCCTCGTGCGACTGGTCGCGCGAGCGCTTTACCATGGACGAGGGGCTGTCGCGCGCTGTCGCCAAGGTGTTCGTCGAACTCTACAATCAAGGGCTGATCTACAAGGACAAGCGGCTGGTCAACTGGGACCCGAAGCTGCTCACCGCGATCTCTGACCTCGAGGTGCAGCAGGTCGAGGTCAAGGGCAACCTCTGGCACCTGCGCTATCCGCTCGAAGGCGTCAGCTTCGATCCCGGCAATCCGGCGAGTTTCATCGTGGTCGCGACCACGCGGCCCGAAACCATGCTCGGCGACACCGCCATCGCGGTGAACCCCGATGACGAGCGCTACCGCCATCTGGTCGGCAGCTTCGCGGTGCTGCCGCTGGTCGGCCGCCTGATCCCGATCGTCGCGGATGAGTATTCCGATCCCGAGAAGGGCTC
>JAFKES010000181.1 GCA_017308495.1 Afipia sp. | reverse complement strand
GTGAGGCCGCGTTCGATCGCATTAACCCATGTGATCGCGCTGCCGGCGGCAAGCCCCGCCGATTCCCGCACCTCGTTGGCGATCGGCTCGATCAGGATCAGGCGCCTGTCAGGCGGCGCTTCCTGCGCCTTGCCGTAAGACAAGGTGGACTGACAGAACGCGATCGCCCGCTCCAGCGAGCGCATCAGTTTCGGCGCGAAGCGCTGCACCCGCGGATCGGGTACGCTGGCGAGCTGATCGGACAATAATTGCGACGAGGCCAGCAGATTGCGCAGATCGTGATTGATCTTCGACACCGCGAGGCCCAGCGCCGCGAGATGGCTTTTCTGATGCAGCATCGACACCAGATCGCGCTGCATGTCGGACAATTCCCGCTCCGCCACGCCGATCTCGTCGCCGCGCTGCGACGGCGCAATGATATGCGCCGTGCTTTCGGGGTTCTCGTGAAACGCCACCAGATTGGCGGTGAGGCGCCGCATCGGCCGCACGAACAGGTGATGCAGCGCGTAGTAGATCAGCCCCGCGGTGATGCTGGTCATCACCAGCGACAGCAGCAGCACGTTGCGCGAGAAGCGGAACATCGCCGCCCGCAGCGGTTTCTCGTCGATCACCACCTCGATGAACTGACCGCTACCCGGCGCGGGCCCGAGGATGCGGATGGTCTCGTCGCCGCTGTCGAGCATCACCTCGAACGCGCCGACGATCGCCGCCCACGCTCCCATGTCGCGCATATCGATGTGGTGGTCGATCCGCGCCGGCATGTCGGCGGAGGCAAGCAGCCGGCGCTGCTGTCCGCTCTTGATGGCGACGGCACGCGCGCCGATGCTGTCGAGAATCTCGCGGGCCAGCGCCTCCGGCACCATGCCGCGCGGCGCGGCGTCGAGCACCAGAGCGGCCGTATTGGCCGCGGCCAGCCGGTCGTTCAGCCGATTGACCCGGAAGTTGGCGATGGACGGCACATAGATCAGGACTTCGACGATCAGGATCAGCGGAATCGTCAGGAGCAGCAGCTTCGCGGACAGCCTGAAGCGCAGCCCCGGCCGAGGCCCTGACGCCGCCACACTGGTGTCCTCGCCGGAAACCGCCATCTGTCCCAATGTTCTCCTGCCCGGTGATTTCGGCCGGCAGCATGCGCCCGCCCCCGGCCTTCCGTCAAACCCCGGGAAAACTTAAGGTTTATCCGCCGGCCGCGCCACCGGGACGGCGCCGACGGGCTCACCCCGAAGATTGACGAAAACCGGCCGCTCCCGTATAAGCCGCGCCAACTGTCCCAGATGGCCCGGCTCGACCGGGCCGGTTCATTTTGGATCGAAATTGGCCTACTTCAGGGCCGGCATCGCGGGATTTCATCATCATGATCGGCGAATTGCCCCGGCCAATGCTCGGACGGGTCATTCGGACAGACTATTCGGCAGCGGAGAACGACCCGTGAAGCGGACTTATCAACCCAGCAAACTGGTGCGCAAGCGCCGTCACGGCTTTCGCGCCCGCACCGCCACCACCGGCGGCCGCAAGGTTCTGGCCGCCCGTCGCGCCCGCGGCCGCAAGCGCCTGAGCGCCTGAGCGGACCTCATCCGAGACACCTTCCATGCGCCGGTTGAAACCATGGACCGGTTGAGGCAGCGCGCGGATTTCATCGCCGCCGCCAAGGGCCCGCGCATGGCCAGACCTGCTTTCATGGTGCAGGCCCGCTCCCGCGACGACGACGGCCCGGTCCGGGTCGGCTTCACCGTCACCAAAAAGGTCGGCACCGCCACCGAGCGCAACCGCATCCGGCGCCGACTTCGCGCACTGGTGAAGCGGCTCGACGTCATATCCATGCGCCCTCACCATGATTATGTGCTAGTAGGCCGCCGGGCCGCCCTCGACCGCGGCTTCGAAGTCATGCTCGACGACCTGCGCTCGGCGCTCGGCCCCCTGGGACAACCGTTGGGCAGCCGCCGGCCAGACAATCGACAGAACCCCGTTTCCCGCACGCCCGAATGAATGACGAGACCTGAACGATGATCGAAAATCGCAACACCATCCTCGCCATCGTGCTGTCGGGTCTCGTGCTCCTGGCATGGCAGTACTTCTACAACATTCCCACGATGGAAAAGCAGCGCGCGGCGCAGCAGGCGGAACTCGCCCAGAAGCAGGCGGCGACCCCGGCCGGCACGCCGCCGGCCGCGAACCAGCCCGCCGGCTCGGCCTCCACGCCCGCCCAGCAGCCGGCCGCAGCAGCAGCCGCGCCGATCATCGGCCGCAGCGCCGCGCTTGCCGCCTCGCCGCGGGTCAGGATCGAGACTCCCAACATCGCCGGCAGCATCGCGCTGACCGGAGCGCGAATCGACGACGTTTCGCTGGTCCGGTTCCGCGAAACGGTGGACCCGAAATCGCCGGCCATCGAACTGTTCTCGCCATCGGGCACCAAGGATCCGTTCTACGCCGAGTTCGGCTTCGTGCCGGCCGCCGGCTCCACCGTGAAAATGCCGGACCGCAACACGGTGTGGACGCAGGACGGCAGCAACGCGCTGACGCCCACGACGCCGGTGGTGCTGACCTGGAATAACGGCCAGGGCTTGACCTTCAAGCGCACCATCTTGGTCGACGACAAATACTTGTTCACCATCAAGGACGAGGTCTCGAACGTCGGCGACGCGCCGGTGACGCTGTATCCGTTCGGCCTGATCTCGCGCCACGGCACGCCGCCGGTCTCGGGCTACTACATCCTGCACGAGGGCCTGATCGGCGTGCTCGGCGACAAAGGCTTGCAGGAATTCGGCTACCACAAGATTGACGAGGCCAAGAACGTCGAGTTCAAGGTCACCAACGCCTGGCTCGGCATCACCGACAAATACTGGGCCGGCACGCTGCTGCCCGACCCCAAGGCCGCAGTGCAGGCGCGCTTCTCCTCGAACCTCGTCAACGGCCTGCGTACCTACCAGACCGACTACCTGCTCGATCCCATCACCGTCGCCATCGGCGGCACCGCGACCACCTCCACCAACCTGTTCGCGGGCGCCAAGGAAAGCGCCATCGTCGACGGCTACGACCGCGACCTCGGCCTCAACAAGTTCGACCGCCTGATCGACTGGGGCTGGTTCTACTTCATCACCCGGCCGATGTTCTGGCTGCTCGACTTCTTCTTCCGCATCGTCGGCAATTTCGGCGTCTCCATCCTGCTGGTGACGGTGCTGGTGAAAGCGGTGTTCTTCCCGCTCGCCAACAAGTCCTATGCGTCCATGGCCAAGATGAAGGCCGTGCAGCCGCAACTCGCCGCGCTGAAGGAGAAGTATCCCGACGACCGGATGAAGCAGCAGCAAGAAATGATGGAGATCTACAAGAAGGAGAAGATCAACCCGGTGGCGGGCTGCCTGCCGATCCTGATCCAGGTCCCGGTGTTCTTCTCGCTCTACAAGGTGCTGTTCATCACCATCGAAATGCGGCACGCGCCGTTCTTCGGCTGGATCCGCGACCTGTCCGCCCACGACCCGACCAACCTGTTCAACCTGTTCGGGCTGCTGGCGTTCGATCCGACTCAGATTCCGGTGATCGGACACTATCTGGCGCTCGGCATATGGCCGATCATCATGGGCATCACCATGTGGTTCCAGATGAAGCTCAATCCGACGCCACCGGACCCGACGCAGAAGATGATCTTCGACTGGATGCCACTGATCTTCACCTTCATGCTGGCGTCGTTCCCGGCCGGTCTCGTGATCTACTGGGCCTGGAACAACACCCTGTCGGTGCTGCAGCAGGGCTACATCATGCGCAAGCACGGCGCCAAGGTGGAGCTGTTCGACAACCTCAAGACGACCTTCGGCGCCAAGAAGAAGACGACATAGCGCGTCGCTTGTTGACCCCGCCGCGCTGGCAGGTCCACCATCGTCATGCCCGGGCTCGTCCCGGGCATGATCACATCAGACCCAATGAATAGACGACTGTTGGACGCGCGATGACCGCCGTAGCCCCTGATTCCGAACTGATCGAAGCCGGGCGCAAGATCTTCGCCGGCGACTGGCGTTTCATCTGGGCGTCGCCCTCGATCGAAACCCTGCCGCCCATGGCCGGGGTCGAGGTCGCCTTTGCCGGGCGCTCCAATGTCGGCAAGTCCAGCCTCATCAACGCGCTGACCAACCGCAACGGCCTCGCCCGCACCTCGCACACCCCGGGCCGCACCCAGGAGTTGATCTTCTTTGACGGCCCAACCCCAGCCGACGGCAAGGACGCCGGCCTGCGGCTCGTGGACATGCCGGGCTACGGCTACGCCTCCGCGCCGAAGACGCAGGTCGCGTCATGGACGACGCTGATCCACAAATTCCTGCAGGGCCGCGCCAATCTCGCCCGCGTCTATGTGCTGATCGACGCCCGCCACGGCTTCAAGGACGTCGACGCCGACGTGCTCAAGACTCTCGACAAGTCGGCCGTGAGCTATCAGGTGGTGCTGACCAAGGCGGACCAGGTGAAGGCGGCCGAACTGGAGAAGACCATCGCCGCGACCGTGGCGACGCTCGCCACTCATCCGGCGGCGTTTCCGCAGGTGCTGGCGACCTCCTCGCGCACCGGCCTCGGCATGCCGGAACTGCGCGCCGCCATGATCCGCCTGCTCCGGGAGCGCAAATGATGTCCGCCGCCACAGCCCTTCGCATCGTTGTCGTTGTTGCCGGCGTGATGGGGGCCTGCGGCGTCGCGCTGGCGGCTTCGTCCGCGCACCTGCCCGACGCGACGCGCCTCGCCTCCGCCTCATCCATGCTGCTGTTCCACGCCAGCGCCGCGCCGCTTGCTGCGCTCCTGGCCGCGCGCGGTTCGTTGCAGCGCCATCTCGGCTGGAGCGCCGCCTGCGGCTTCATTGCCGGCGCGGCGTTGTTCGCGGGCGACCTGACGTTGCGGCAATTCGCCGGGCACGGACTGTTTTATATGGCCGCGCCGACCGGCGGCACGCTCCTGATGGCGAGCTGGCTGGCGCTGGCGCTGGCGGCGCTGACGCAGCGCCGCACGGCGTGACCATCACAGCGTCTTCAGCACGTCCCAGAACAGGGCTTCGCCACCAGCGACATTCTCGCTCCAGTGATCGGCGGCGTTGTCATCGGCGGTATCGCTGATGAACTTGAAGGCGCGCCACGGCACGGCGTGCCGTTCGCAGACATGGGCGATGGCGAACAGCTCCATGTCGACGATGTCGACGCCGTTCGCCGCCAGCCACGGGTCCGTCGCGGTGACGAAGCTGTCGCCGGTACCGCACACCACATCACCAAAACGCGACGACAGCCGGTCCAGCTCCGGCGCGAACGGCGTGCGCCCGCGCGGCGCCAGCGGCTCGGCGCTCATGTCGCGCTGGACCACGTCGCGCACTTCCACCAGCCCGCGATGCGCCGGCACGATCGCGCCGGCAGTGCCGTAGTTGATGACAAGGCGCGGCCGCAGTGCCAGCAGCGCCAGCGTGGTGGCGCTCGCCGCATTGACCTTGCCGACGCCGGTATAGATCACTTCGACGCCGGATGGCGCGCGCGCCTTGTCGAGTTCGTCGGGGATGGCGGTGAGAACGAGGACGCGGCCGCTCATGACCGCCGCATCACGCGAAATAGCGATCGAGCACGCCGCGATAGATCGCGGTGAGCGCGTCGAGATCGGACACCGGCGTGCGCTCGTCGATCTGGTGCATGGTTTGGCCGACGAGGCCGAATTCCAGCACCGGGCAATAATGGGTGATGAAGCGCGCGTCCGAGGTGCCGCCGCCGGTGTTCAGCTCGGGCCTGCGGCCGGTCACGCCTTCGATCGCCGCCACCACGATATCGGTGAACGGCCCGGGCTCCGTCAGGAACACATCGGCGTTGGACGGCTCCCACGTCACATGCGCCTTGATACGGTTGCCGCATGCTTTCGCCAGGCGCGCCTCGATCAGCGCCCGCAGCGATTCCCGGGTGTGACAGTCGTTGTAGCGGATGTTGAAACGCGCCCGCGCCTGCGCCGGAATGACGTTCCACGCCGGGTTGCCGACATCGACCGAGGTGAATTCGAGATTGGACGGCTGGAAGTGTAGAGTGCCCTTGTCGAGCGGCTCGGCGCACAGGGCCGCGATCAGGGTCGCGATATCCGGCACCGGATTGGACGCGCGGTGCGGATAGGCGACGTGGCCCTGCACGCCGTCGACGATGATGGTGCCGGACTGCGAGCCGCGCCGCCCGGCCTTGATGGTGT
>JAFKES010000180.1 GCA_017308495.1 Afipia sp. | reverse complement strand
CCGCTTTCCTGCTGCAGGAAAAGCTGGGTGTTGCGCGCAATGCGGGCGGAGAAATCGGTCGGCAGCGCCAAGGCCTCGTCGAGGGCGTTGGTGTGCAGCGACTGGGTGTGGCCTTGCGTTGCCGCCATCGCCTCGATGTTGGTGCGGATTACGTTGTTGAACACGTCCTGCGCGGTCAGCGACCAGCCAGAGGTCTGCGAATGGGTGCGCAGCGACAGCGAGCGCACGTCCTTCGGATTGAACGGCTTGATCAGCTTGGCCCACAGCAGCCGCGCGGCGCGCATTTTGGCCACTTCCATGAAGAAGTTCATGCCGATGGCCCAGAAGAACGACAGCCGCGGCGCGAACTTGTCGATGTCGAGCCCCGCCGCCATGCCGGCGCGGACGTATTCGACGCCGTCGGCCAGCGTATAGGCGAGTTCGAGGTCCTGCGTCGCGCCGGCCTCCTGCATGTGATAGCCGGAGATCGAGATCGAGTTGAACTTCGGCATCTTCTGCGAGGTATAGGCGAAGATGTCCGAGATGATCCGCATCGAGGGCGTCGGCGGATAAATGTAAGTGTTGCGCACCATGAACTCTTTCAGAATATCGTTCTGAATGGTTCCAGCGAGTTTTTCCGGCGGCACGCCCTGTTCCTCGGCGGCGACGACGAACAGCGCGAGAATCGGCAGCACCGCGCCGTTCATGGTCATTGACACGCTCATCTGGTCGAGCGGGATGCCGGCGAACAGCGTGCGCATGTCGTAGATGGAATCGATGGCGACGCCCGCCATGCCGACGTCGCCGGACACGCGCGGATGATCCGAGTCGTAGCCGCGATGGGTGGCGAGATCGAAGGCCACCGACAGGCCCTTCTGGCCGGCGGCGAGGTTGCGGCGATAGAAGGCGTTGGAATCCTCCGCCGTCGAGAAGCCGGCATACTGGCGCACGGTCCACGGCTGGTTGACGTACATGGTCGGGTAGGGGCCGCGCAGATACGGCGCGATGCCGGGCCATGTATCGAGGAAGTCGATGCCGACGAGGTCCGCCTCGCTGTAGGACGGCTTGACCGCGATGCCCTCGGGCGTCAGCCAGGATTTGTCAGATGACGGAGCGTCTCCAGCGACGCCCGCGGGGGCGGCCGGTGCGAAGGCGATGTCGGCGAAGTTCGGAATGCGGGTCATGCTGCACCCATTTTAGCATAGGCGGCCTTCAGTGTCGCGAGCGCGTCGCCACCGGCGGCGATGAAGTCGCCGACCCCGGCGGCGCGCAGGCCGGCTTCCATCTCGCCGGGGCGGCCTGCCAGATAGATATGGTGGGCGCCAGCCGCGTGAAGGGCCTGCGCGGCGGCCACGGCCGCTGTCGCATAGACCTTGTCCGACGAGCACAGGCAGGCCAGTGTCGCGCCGGACGCCTTGAACGCGGCGACGAGCGCGGCCGGATCGGTGGAGCCGTCGCCGTTGATGGCCTCGATGCCGCCGGTCTCGAAGAAGCTCTTGGCGAAGGTGGCGCGCGCGGTGAAGTCCGCTGCGGTGCCGAGATTGGCGAGGAACACCCGGGGGCGCGCGCCTTTGGTCCTGAGGGCGTTGTCCGAGGCGTCGCGCAGCGCCTCGAACGCGGCGGCGAGGCGGATGGCCGAGAGCGGCGGGAAACTGACGGCGGGCGCCTCGGCCGGCGGCAGGGCCACCGGCCGCGCTTCCAGCACCGCTGGGACCCGCTCATGCAGGTTGGGGAATTCGCTTGCGCCGGTCAGCACGTCCTTGCGGCGGCCAATATTAACATCGCGCGCGGCGCGCACCGCTGCGACCTTGGGCTGGATGATATTCTTCTCAAGCGCGGCAAAGGCCCCGCCGGCGCGCTCGATCTGCTGGAACTCAGTCCATGCCGCTTCGCAGAGCTGTTGCGTCAGTGCCTCGATGCCGCCCGATCCGGCGGCGGGATCGGACACCTTGGCGAGGTTGGATTCCTCCAGCAGCACCAGCTGGGTGTTGCGCGCGACGCGCCGCGCGAACGGATCGGGCAGGCCGAGCGCCAGCGTGTGCGGCAGCACGTTGATGCTGTTGGCGCCACCGAGCCCGGCGGAGAACACGGCCACCGTGGCGCGCAGCATGTTCACGTCAGGATCGCGCTGGGTCAGCATGCGCCATGCGGTGTCGGCCGCGATGAACAGCGGTTTCGGCGTGAGCCCGCAGCTCTGCTCAACGCGCGCCCACAACAGACGCAGCGCGCGGAACTTGGCCATGGTGAGGAACTGGTCGGCATCGGCGGCGAGGCGCGCGTAAATCATGCCCCGCGCGTCGTCGAGTGGGATGCCTGCCGCTTCCAGCGCGCGCAGATAGGCTGTGGCGACCGCCAGCACGTAGCCAAGCTCCAGCGCCTCCGACCCACCGGCATCGTGGATCACGCGGCCGTCGGCGGCCGCGAACGGGCCGTGGAAGCCGGACTTTGCCAGTGTTGCGATCTTGTCGCCGAATACTTTCGCGGTGGAGGTCCAGGGTCCGGGACTGCCGCCGCGCACGGCGCCGCCGCCAATGGGATCGAGACCGAAGCGAATCTGCACGTCCGCGGGCTTGATGTTCCTCGCCGCCAGCAACTCGGCGACGTGCTGGCCCATGTCACGCGACTGCAAACCGATTTCCAGTTCGATGGCGATGCCGGCATCGAGGTAGATACCGTCGAGCGCCCGCGCCAGCGCCTCCGCCGTCGGGGGCAGGCCATGGCCGCGCGCGCCGTTTGCTCCGGCGAACACCAGCGTGAGACCAGTCGCGCCGTTTTCCAGATCGATCAGCGCCTGTGCGTTGGCCGCCGCTGCGTCGGGATGATCGACACGCTGCATGATCTGCCAGGGAGCGCCCGGGGCGCGGGCGGGAACGACCGCGGCGTGGCGCGCGCGCTGGTAGATCGGCTCGATCTGCAGCCCGTCATAGGTCTTGCCGACCAGCTTCTCGAACGGGGCCCCTTTCAGCACGCCGTCTACCAGCTTGCGCCAGTCGTCACGGCTGGCGGCGGGAAATTCGGCGGCGAGGACGAGGTCGTCGGTTGTCGTGGGCATTCAGACGGTTGCTCCCGGAGCGATGTGTTGTCTGGCCGGGAAAATGCCATGGGGCGGAGCCCAAGCCAATTGTTTGTTATGGCATTTCCTGCAAATCGGGCAGGCGTTCGATGCCATCGGTGGTGAGGCCAGCGAGGGCCTGGCGCGGCGTCTGGCCGGCGATCGGCCGATCCGGCGCGATTTCGGCCAGCGGCACCAGCACGAAGGCCCGCTCGAACAGGCGCGGATGCGGCAGCGTCAATTCCGGCTTGTCGAGGCGCATGTCGTCATAGGCGATGATGTCGAGATCCAGCGTGCGCGGTCCCCAGCGGCGCTCATGCGCCCGGTCGCGGCCGAATTTGGCTTCGACCTTGTGCAGCACGAACAGCAAAGCGTGCGGATCGAGCCCGGTCTCGATGGCGATGCAGGCGTTGATGAAGCGGTCCTGTTGTGCATCGCCCCACGGCGGGGTGGCGTAGTCGGACGAGCGGGCGACCAGCGCCGCCTGCGCCATGCCGCAGATATGGGCGATCGCCTTGCGGAACGTCGCGCGGACGTCGCCGACATTGCCCCCGAGCGCGATCAGGACACTGGCCACGACGTCAGGACCGCGCGCGGGTGATGACGACGCCGACATCCTCGAAGATGGCCGCGATCGGCGCATGCGGCTTGTGGACCGTGACCTTGACGGCGGAAATGCGCTGGAACGCGGCGAGGATGGCGTCCGCCACCGCGCCGGCCGCGCGCTCCAGCAGATAGTAGTTGTGTCCCTTGAAGGCGGCGCTGGCGGTGGTCACCACATCGGAATAGGACACCGTGTCGGCGAGTTTGTCGGTGCGCGAGGATTCGGCGAGATCGACCGACAGTTCGAGGTCGATCATGAAGCGCTGCCCGACCTCGGCCTCGTGATCCATGACGCCATGGCGCGCGTGTATCAGAAGCCCTTTGATGAAGATGATGTCGCTCATCGCCTGCTCTCGATTGCCGCCGCCACCCGCAACGCCTGCACGGTTTCCGCCACGTCGTGGGCGCGGATGATTTTCGCTCCGCGCTGTGCGGCCAGAAGATGTGCGGCGATGGAGCCGCCGAGCCGCTGATGTGGTTCGGATGGCGTCACGGTGGCGATGAAGCGCTTGCGCGACGCGCCGACCAGAAGCGGCAGGCCGAACTGGTCCAGATCCTTCAGCCGCGCCAGTACGATCATGCTCTGCTCCTGCGTCTTGCCGAAGCCGATGCCTGGATCGAGCACGATATGACCGGCCGGAATACCGGCGCGCGTCGCGATATCGAGGGAGCGCGTGAAGAAGGTCCGCATGTCATCAATAATGTCGATCGCGGGATCGGCGGCATCGCGGTTATGCATGACGACGACCGGTGCGCCGCGCTCCGCGATCACCCGCGCCATGTCCGGATCGCGCTGCAGGCCCCAGACGTCGTTGGCCATGGCCGCCCCTTGGTCGAGCGCCCACGCCGCGACCTGTGCCTTCATGGTGTCGATGGAGACCGGTGTGCCCATCGCCACCACGGCGGGCAGGATGTCCCGCAGCCGCTGCACTTCCACCTCGGCGGAGATCGGTTGCGAGCCGTAGGGGCGGGTGGATTCCGCGCCGATATCGAGAATGTCGGCACCCTCGGCGATCATCCGCTGCGCCTGGGCCAGCGCCCGGTCCGGTGCGATGAACTGGCCGCCGTCGGAGAACGAATCCGGCGTCACGTTGAGCACGCCCATCACCGCCGGGCAGTCGCGCGCGACCAGCCCGCGCAACAGCGGATGGGGTTGCGCGGCCGTCGCATGCGAGGCCCGGGAGGAAGTCGCCGTCATGGCGTGGCTTTGCGCGGTCGGCGCTGGCCTGTCAAGCGCTTGCGTGACCCGGGCCGTCAGGCCGGACGGCGGCTCAATAGGTGATCTTCAGCGGCAGCTTGCGGGCGTGCTCGATCAGCCGGGCCACCGATTTGTCCGACGGCAGCACCTGCACCAGCTTGCGCTTGTCGTTGGCGTCTCGCATGGCCTGCGCCAGCCGCTCGGGATTGCGCATCACGAACTCGCGCACGGTGACCACGCCGGCCGCCCTCAGCAATTCGGCCTTGGCCTTGCCCATCCCCTTGATGCGCATGCAGTCGGCGACATTGGCCCACGCCAGCAATTGCTGCTCGCTGATGCCGGTGCTGGCGGCCAGCGCCTTACGGCCCCTGGGGGTACTGGCCTTGTCCAGCAGGGCAGCCGTGGTGCGAATGCCGAGCGCCTTGAGCTTGGCCTGATCGTGCGGACCCAGTCCGTCGATGCGTGAAATGGAATAGGACATGCGACTCAAACTAAAAATGGAGTTTACGCGAATTGAGAAAGACCCGGGGTTTCCGCAATGATGGCGTTCATGGTGTCGGTGCCGATCCGGTCGCGGCCGATCTTGAACAGTTCGCGACCGATCGCTTGAATCTGGCCCATGCCGAGGCCAAACCCCATCAGTTTGGCGCCCAGCGCCATAATGCCACCGCCCAGCAGGCCGGCGAGCCCACCGCTGCCGGAACCGGCCGCGATCGCGGCCTCGGCGCCGGGAAAGGCATCGATCAGGGTCTGAACCTTGTCCGCTGGCCCTTCCTTGCGAAGGAAGCTGAGAATGGCGCCGATGGTTTTTTCGGCCACGGCTTTGTCGACACCGGCTTTGGCGGCCAGTTGGTCAACCAACTCGTCCATGTGAGGCGCCCCGTTCCTGCCGGCTTGTCGCCGGATCATCGTTGGTGAAGTTTATCTTGAGCGTCCGCGCTATGAATTACAAGCAACGCAAGAACGCAACTCCTTCTTAGCCCGCGATCGTTGATCGAGTGTTGCACGGATGCAAGGGTGATTGAGATTCGGTGGCATCTCATGCGGCCAAAGCATTCATCGAAAATCGAACCGGGATTCGAGGGCAGGCAGGCGAGCTTTCGCCTCGCGCTGCGCGCCTACCGGCTCGTCGCCGCAAGATTTCCTTCGTCTGCTGTTGCTGACACCTATATATTATGTCGCGGTATCAACGTGCTCGGTGGCCACGACGTCGCTTGACCATGAGGGTTCCGCCTGCAAGATCGTGCCGTGTATCGTATTTGATGAATGTCACAGGCCAGAACGCAGACAGGGCTAAGCAGGATATGGCAAAGAAGACCGCCACAACCACTTCCGACAGCGCCGCGGCTCCCGTCAAGGCGGC
>JAFKES010000232.1 GCA_017308495.1 Afipia sp. | reverse complement strand
AAGCGGTCTTCGAACTCGCGCATCTGGAACGAGGCGCGCACCAGGATGGCGATCTCGTTGAGGGCGTGGCCCTGACGCTGCAACTGTTCGATCTCCTCGCCGATGGCGCGGGCTTCCTCTTCGGAATCCCACGCGCCGGTGACGGTGACCTTCTCGCCGTCGATGTCCTCGGTGCGTAGCGTCTTGCCGAGCCGGCCCTCATTGCGTGCGATCAGATGTGAGGCGGCGGCGAGGATGTGGCCGGTGGAGCGGTAGTTGCGTTCGAGGCGGATCACCTTCGCGCCGGGAAAGTCGTGTTCGAAGCGCAGGATGTTGTCGACCTCCGCGCCGCGCCAGCCATAGATCGACTGGTCGTCGTCTCCGACGCAGCAGATGTTCTTGGGCGGGGCGAGGGAGGCAACTTTCCCTCGGTCGTCATCACCGGGCCGATGCGTAGCATCGAGACCCGGTGATCCATCTTCTTCTGAGGATGGGATGGATTGCCGGGTCAAAAGGGCGTTCACGTCCGTCTTCGACGGGCTATTGCCCGGCAATGGCGTCTTGGACGGCGCCTGCGCCAGGAGCCGCAGCCACAGATACTGCGCGACGTTGGTGTCCTGATATTCGTCCACCAGGATGTATTTGAAGCGGTTCTGATATTGGCGCAGCACGTCCGGGTGCTCGCGGAACAGGCGGATGTTCTCCAGCAGCAGGTCGCCGAAATCGGCGGCGTTGAGAATCTTCAGCCGCTCCTGATAGGCGGCGTAGAGCTTGCCGCCGCGGCCGTTGCCGAATGCGGCCGCTTCGCCGGCCGGCACCTGTGCCGGTGTCAAGCCGCGATTCTTCCAGCCGTCGATCTGTCCGGCCAGCATCCGCGCCGGCCAGCGCTCATCGTCGATGTTGTCGGCCTGAAGCAGTTGCTTCAGCAGCCGGATCTGGTCGTCCACGTCGAGCACGGTGAAATTGGATTTCAACTGCACCAGTTCGGCATGGAAGCGCAGGATGCGCCCGCCGATGGAATGGAAGGTGCCGAGCCACGGCATGCCCTCCACCGCCTGGCCGAGCATGTGGCCGAGGCGCTCCTTCATCTCGCGCGCCGCCTTGTTGGTGAACGTGACGGAGAGAATCTCGTTGGGTCGGGCGCGCCCGGTGGACAGGATGTGGGCGATGCGCGACGTCAGCACCCGGGTCTTGCCGGTGCCGGCGCCGGCGAGAACGAGCACCGGCCCGTCCAGCGTCTCCACCGCCTCGCGCTGCTCGGGATTGAGCGCGGTGAGATACTGCGGTGCCGCAGCCGCGCGGGCGCGCGCGGCGATGCCGCCGGCAGCGGGCTGGTGGCTCGGCACATGGAGAGGCGGAAGCTTGTTCGGTTCGGTCATGCGATTCGTCTTTGGGCCACGATGCCATCGCCACCGCCCGGAGGGGAGACCTCAATGGCCCGGAGGGGAGACTTCATATCAGGATTGCGGGGAATATAGGCATTGCGGCGCCGGGCTGACAGCGTGTTGTCCCGGGAAAACCCCCGTTGCAAGGGATCGCCGCCGGTTTGTTCCACCGCGAAGGCGTTTTTTCCGCGTTTTGCGTCCTTTCGGCGGCCGGAACTTTCGCTGTCACCCCGGATTGGTCCTGCATCCGGAGCGCGGAAGTCCGGCGCTCACGACACACAAACGCAGGAGCATGTCATGTTGAGCTGGGTCGTCACATTCCTGATCGTCGCGCTGGTCGCCGGCATTCTCGGCTTCGGCGGCATTGCCGGCGCATCGATGGAGATCGCCAAGATCATCTTCTTTGTCGCCCTTGTGCTGTTCGTGATTTCGGCCGTAGTGGGGCTGGCAAGGGGACGCGGCAACGTCTGACGACGAACGCGGGGCGGGCGGTCGCGCTCGTCCCGGGTTCCGCTCTCTTGACCCGCCATACATCCTTTGTCACGGTCCGCGCCACATCAGCACAGCGCGAGGCGAGAGACCGTGGCCTTTTCCAACACCACCCTGACCCGACCGGCTCCCACCGCGCTGTCCGGCGCGCTTGAAGCGCTCGCCGCCCGGTTTGGCAACAATCTCATCACCTCGCAGGCGGTGCGCGACCAGCACGCTCATACCACCACCTGGCTGCCGTCCCAGCCGCCGGACGCGGTGGTGATGGCGCAGACCACCGCCGACATTCAGGACGTGGTGCGGATCTGCGCCGAGCGTCGCGTGCCGGTGATCCCGTTCGGCACCGGCACCTCGCTGGAAGGGCAGGTCAACGCGCCGGCGGGCGGCATCTGCATCGATATGCGCGAGATGAACCGGATCATCGCGGTGCATGCCGACGATCTTGATTGCGTCATCGAGCCGGGCGTCACCCGCAAGGCGCTGAACGAGCATCTGCGCGATCAGGGCCTGTTCTTTCCCATCGATCCGGGTGCCGACGCCTCGCTCGGCGGCATGGCCTCAACCCGCGCCTCCGGCACCAATGCGGTGCGCTACGGCACCATGCGGGACAACGTGCTGGCGCTGAAAGTGGTGCGCGCCGACGGCGAGATCATCACCACCGGCACCCGGGCGAAGAAGTCGTCGGCGGGCTACGATCTCACCCATCTGTTCGTCGGCGCGGAGGGGACGCTCGGGATCATTTCCGAGCTCACGATCAAGCTGCGCGGCATTCCGCAGAGCATTGCGGCGGCGTCGTGCTCGTTCTCCAGCGTCGAGGGGGCCTGCAACGCGACCATTCTCGCGATCCAGACCGGCATTCCGGTGGCGCGCATCGAACTGCTCAGCGCCTCGCAGGTGAAGGCCTGCAACGCCTATTCCAAACTGTCGCTGCCGGAGACGCCGCTGCTGCTGCTGGAATTCCATGGCACCGAGGCCGATGTCGCCGAGCAGTCGCGCATGTTCAGCGAAATCGCTCAGGAGTGCGGCGGCGGCGCGTTCGAATGGACGACGCGTCCGGAGGACCGCACCCGGCTGTGGCAGGCGCGGCATGACGCCTACTGGTCGGTGCGCGGGCTTCGCCCCGGCGCACAGGCGGTGGCGACCGACGTGTGCGTGCCGATCTCGCGGCTGGCGGATTGCGTGGTGGAGACCGAGGCGGACGTCGCCCGCTCCCGCCTGGTCTCGCCCATCGTCGGCCATGTCGGCGACGGCAATTTCCACTGCTCGCTGCTGTGCGACGTCAACGATCCGGACGAGATGCAGCGCGTCGATGGCTTCCTGCACCGGCTGGTCGAGCGTGCCCAGGCCATGGGCGGCACCTGCACCGGCGAGCACGGCATCGGGCAGGGCAAGCAGAAATATCTCGAAAGCGAACTGGGGCCGGAAGCCGTGCAGGCCATGCGCGCGCTCAAGGCGGCGTTCGATCCGCACAACATCCTCAATCCGGGCAAGATCCTGCCCGCCTGATCGCGGCATCCGGTTGCAGGCGGCCGCGCGTCAGTGCTTCTTCACGAAGCTGATGCGCAGCAGGCTGACCATTCCCATGCGGAATCCGGTGGCGGAGAGCCGCAGATAGCGGCGGAATTCATCGGCCCGCGCTGCGCCGACCAGCGCGACGGCCTTGTCGTAGTGCGCGAGCAGATTGCGCTCCCACATCCGCAGCGTCCGGTAATAGTGATCGGCGTCGTTGCGCGCCGCGATCATGCTGAAGGTGCCTTCAGCGGCGGCGATCGGCTCCCACTCCAGCGGCAGGTCGCTTTCGGGAAAGGTCTTTTCCAGCAGCGGCAGCACCCTGTGGCGTTCGGAATAGGCGATGGTTTGCAGCGACAGCCGGCCGCCGGTGACCAGAACGCTGTCGCAATAGGCGAAGAACTCGCGATAGGCGTCGAGCTTGAGCTTCGGGTCGAGACCCTTCTGGACGAAATGCTCGAACGCGCCCACCGAGATGATGGCGTCGTAGCGCCGATCCGGCCGGTGGTCGCGCCAGTCCTGCTCCCGCACCTCGATTTTCGGATTGGGACGGCTGCGAATCCAGTCTGCCTGCGCCGGGCTCAGCGTCAGGCCGACGGCATGGGCGACGCCGGCGTGATCGACGAGCCGCCGCAGCATCGCGCCCCAGCCACAGCCGATATCGAGCACTCGCGCGGCGTTTGCGGCACGAGCCGCGGCAATGTGGTGATCGAGCTTGCGGCGCTGGGCGGTGGCGAGATCCTCGTCCGCGTCGAACAGCGCGCAGGAGTAGATCATCTCGGGATCGAGCACGAGCTGGAAGAACGCGTTCCCCATGTCGTAATGCGACATGATCGCGTCGGGCGACGCGCCTGTTCTGTCCGCTGGTCGCGCAGTCGTTTCGGTCATCGGACCCCTTGGTTTGCAGGGTTGTGAACGGAACCTGTTAAACTTAGTATTCCATGACGCCCGCCGGTTCAATCGTTGGACAGTGTCAGACGACACAGGAGGCCGTCCGGCGCTCCATCGAGGAATGACCTTGCAGACCACGCTGCTCGGATTGGCCATTGCCTTCATCATCGCGCTGGTCGCGGCGTTGATCGGTCCGTACTTCATCGACTGGAACCAGTTCCGCCCGCAGTTCGAGGCCGAAGCGTCGCGCATCGTGGGTACTCCGGTGCGGGTCGGTGGCGATCTCGATGCGCGGCTGCTGCCGACGCCCGCGTTGCGCTTGCGCACGGTTGCGGTCGGCGCGGACAGCGACCCGGTCCGGATTCGCGCCGACAAGCTCGATGTCGAATTCAGCCTCGGCTCGCTGCTGCGCGGCGAATGGCGCGCCAGCGAATTGTCGCTGTCGGGCTTCGCGCTCGATCTCGGGCTCGACCGGCAGGGCCGTTTCAGCGGGCTGTCGTCGGCCGCCCGCGTCAATCTCGGCTATTTGACCATCGACCGGATGAGCGTTGCCGGGCGCATCGCACTGCATGATGCCGCGAGCGGCGTCACGCTGCGCGCCGACGATCTCGTGTTCAGCGGCGACGTGCGCCCGCAGGCGGGCACCATGCGCGGGGAAGGCGCTTTCACCTGGCACGGGGCGCGGACTCCGTTCCGCCTGTCGTCGGGCCAGAGCGCCGACGGCAAGGGCACCCGCGTCCGTTTCACCGCCGATCCCGGTGGACGCCCGCTGTCCGCCGACATCGAAGGCGTGCTGACCTTCGACAACGCGGTGCCGATGCTCGACGGCATCCTGACGCTGGCGCGTCCGGCGGATGCCAAGGCGGCGGGCGACGGCCAGCCGTGGAAGGTGTCGTCGCGGGTCAAGGCCAATCCATCCGCCGCAACCTTCGAGCAGATGGAAGCCGCCTATGGCCCCGAGGACAGCGCGCTGCGGCTGACCGGGGGCGGCGACATGCGCTTCGGTGCGTCGCCGTTGCTGCATCTGGCGCTGTCGGCGCGCCAGTTCGATGCCGACCGTCTGCTCGGCAAGGGCGCTGCCGATGCCGAACCGCTGCGGATGCTGCCGGCCCTGCGCACGCTGGTGGCGTCGCTGCCGGCGCTCCCCGTGCCGGCGCGGTTTGAACTGGGCGCGGAGCAGGTCGTGCTCGGCGGCCGTCCGTTGCAGAACATCGTGCTCGAGGCTGGCGTCCGCGAGGGAGTGTGGACGCTGGGGTCGTTCGAGATGCGCGCGCCGGGCGCGACCCGCGTGACCGCCAGCGGCACGGTCACGGCGGCGCAATTTGTCGGACCGCTTGGCATCGATTCCGCCGACCCAGACGCGCTCATTGCCTGGCTGCAAGGTCGTGGTGACGCCGCCTACCGCAGCCAGAAACCGCTGCGCCTGAGTGGCCGCGCCACGGTTGCGGCTGACCGGATCGCGCTTGACGACATGAAAGCCGAGGGCGCCGGTGGCGCGCTGCAAGGCCGCGTGGCGCTTGTCGGCGGCGCCGATGGCCCATCGCGGCTCGACGCGGCGTTGAAGGCGGCCAGTCTCGATCTCGACGCGCTGTCCGCTGTTGCCGGCGCACTGGCGGGCCCGCAATCGGCATGGCCCGACGCGGCGCAGGTGTCGCTGGAGGCCGACCGTGCGGTGATCGCGGGGCAGGAGGTGCGCCCCGTCGTGCTCGGCGTGAGCTACAGCCCGGCAACGCTGTCGCTGGACCGGCTTCAGATCGGCGACGGCCGATCCGGCGTCGCCCTCAACGGTGCGGGTTCGTTCGATCGCGGCAGCAACGGCGGCAAACTCGCGGTGACGGCGACAGCTCCGTCGCTGGCGCGGATCGGCGGTTTCGTCGCGCCGTTCGCCCCGGCGCTGGCGCAGCGGCTGGCCGCGCCGGGCGGCGAGGGCATGGCCCGGCTGCAGCTTTCGGCGGACGCC
>JAFKES010000231.1 GCA_017308495.1 Afipia sp. | reverse complement strand
CCCGGCACGGCGTCGCGAAAGCCACTTTTTTGGCTCGCGAAGCGGTCGCCCCGTGTTATAAGCCCGCCGCTCGCGGCTGTGCCGCCGAACGATGCGCGCTGCGCGGGCGTGGCGGAACTGGTAGACGCGCTGGATTTAGGTTCCAGTGACGAAAGTTGTGGGGGTTCGAGTCCCTCCGCCCGCACCACAGCGCGATCTTCGTTTGCGCAACTGTTTCTGGAAGAGGCTTTTCCGCCGGAAAAGCCTCTGCCGACGCCACCGACGCATGCCGAACGGCCTCGCTGCCGGGTGGCTCGCGTTCCGAAGGATTGAACGAAACGCCCGGCATGCGCCGGGCCAAGCTGGAAGAAGATTGACGTCATGCAGGTCACAGAAACCCTCGCCGAGGGATTGAAGCACGAATTCCAAATCAATGTCCCGGCAGCGGAGATCGATGCCAAGGTGGACGCGAAGCTTGCCGACATGAAGGACAAGGTTCGCCTCAATGGATTTCGCCCCGGCAAGGTGCCTGTCGCTCATTTGAAGAAGATCTATGGCCGCTCGGCCGCCGCCGAGACCGTGGATGAACTGATCCGCGACACCAACACTCAGATTTTCACCGAGCGCGGCTTCCGGGTGGCGAGCGAGCCGAAGATCACCATGCCGACCGATGCGAAGGACGTTGAAGCGATCCTCGCCGGCAAGGCCGACCTGACCTATTCGGTCGCCATCGAGGTGGTGCCGCCGATCGAACTGGCCGACTTCAAGACCTTCAATGTCGAGAAGCCGGTGGCGGATGTCACCGACGCCGACGTGGACGAGGCGCTGAAGCGTATCGCCGAGCAGAGCCGCCCTTACGCCGCGCGCGAGGAAGGCGCCAAGGCGGAGACCGGCGACCGCGTCACCGTGGCGTTCAAGGGCACCATCGACGGCAACGCGTTCGACGGGGGCACCGGCGAAGGCATTCAGGTGGTGATCGGCTCGAAGACCTTCATCCCCGGCTTCGAGGATCAGTTGATCGGCATCGGCGTCGGTGAAACCCGCGTCGTCAAGGCGTCGTTCCCGAAGAACTACACCGTTCCCACGCTTGCGGGGCAGGATGCCGAGTTCGAAACCACGGCGAGCCTGATCGAGGCGCCCCAGGACGCCAAGGTCGACGAGGAGTTCGCCAAGAACCTCGGCCTCGAATCCCTCGACAAGTTGAAAGAGGCGATGCGCGAGCGGCTGGCGGCGGAGTTCTCCGGCGCGTCGCGCCAGCGCGTCAAGCGCTCGCTGCTCGACAAGCTCGACGAAGCCCACCGCTTCGGCCCGCCGTCGTCGCTGGTGGAAGAAGAATTCAACCTGATGTGGAATTCGATCAAGGGGGAGATGGAGTCGAGCGGCCGCACTTTCGCCGACGAAAACACCACCGAGGACGAGGCGAAGGAGGAATATCGCAAGATCGCCGATCGCCGCGTCCGCCTCGGCCTCGTGCTCTCGGAGATCGGCGAGAAGAACAAGATCACCGTGACCGATGACGAGGTCAGCCGTGCCCTGATCGAGCGCGCCCGCCAGTCGCCGGGCCGCGAGAAGGAAGTGTGGGATTTCTACCGCAGCAACCCGAACGCGCTGGCCCAGCTTCGTGCGCCGATCTACGAGGACAAGGTGGTCGATTTCATCCTTGCGCTCGCCACCGTGACCGAGAAGAAGGTCTCGCGTGAGGATTTGCTCAAGGACGACGACGAGGACAAGTCCGCCGCGTAAGCGCGGCCATCCCCCGACGAAGCGGCGGCCTGCGCGATCAGGCCGCCCGTGCGTAGTAGATGAGCGACTCCACCCGCAGCGCCAGCACGGTCTTGCCGCCGTCGGTGACTTCGCTGCGCAGGGTCAGGATCGCGTCGTTCCGCCCCTCGCGCCGCGCGAGGCTTGCGACTTCGGCATATCCGGTGAGCACCGCACCAGGCCGCACCGGCCTCAACAGGTCGATCTCGAATCGTTTGCCTGCGATTCCGACCACCTGCGACCACACCGCCGCCGCGGCCAGCCGCTGATACACCGCCATGGTGTGCAGGCCGCTCGCGATCAGCCCGCCGAACGGCCCCTTGGCTGCGGCGTCCCGGTCGATATGGATGTAGAGCGGGTCGAAGCGGGTGGCGAATTCGACGATCTCGGCTTCCTCCATCGTGTAGGAGCCGAACGGGAATCTCTGGCCGACGGTGAGGTCTTCAGCATACAGCATGGACGGACGGTTCTCCGTGAAAGCGT
Organism: Afipia sp.; assembly: GCA_017308495.1. GTDB lineage: Bacteria > Pseudomonadota > Alphaproteobacteria > Rhizobiales > Xanthobacteraceae > Afipia. Next base: position 4,365 of record JAFKES010000231.1, on the reverse strand, counting down.
CAGCAAACCAGCTTTGCACGCGCAAGGCCACCGTCCGCGGGCTCATGGCTTTTATGTCCCGGCGTTAACGATACGCTCGGGTTCACTGCGGCGGCGAGGGGGAGCGGCTTTGCGCGCGCCCGGCGAATCGGCTTCAACTTCTCAGGCTGTGGCCATCGCGGGCCATCCTGACCCTTGTGGCCGTCGCCGCGGCCCATATCTGTAGTACCCGATCCCTGCCTCGCGAGGCGTTCGTCCGGTCCCGTCTTGACATCGCATCGGATGTGACATTGGGCTAGTGTGGTGGTTCGCAAGTCCGCAATATATCTCGTCGGGCCCGCTTGCGGACTGCGAACCGAAACCACACTAGGATCATAACTTCTGGTGTCCTCTTGAATCCGAAGTTCGCTATGAAGCAAGCTGCGAAATGATGCGAACTTCGAATTCAGGACACCAACTGTGCAAGCCTCGTTGTCCAAGCCTCCGCCAACCCTTCAGGTGATGAATGCGCGATCCCGTTGAAACCTACATGAACCTTGTTCCGATGGTGGTCGAGCAGACCAACCGGGGGGAGAGGGCCTACGACATCTTCTCGCGCCTTCTGAAGGAGCGCATCATCTTCGTCACCGGCCCGGTCGAGGACGGCATGTCGACGCTGATCGTGGCGCAGCTTCTGTTCCTCGAAGCCGAGAATCCGAAGAAGGAAATCTCGATGTACATCAATTCGCCGGGCGGCGTGGTGACATCGGGCCTTGCGATCTACGACACCATGCAGTTCATCCGGCCGCCGGTTTCCACGCTGTGCACCGGACAGGCGGCGTCGATGGGCTCGCTGCTGCTGGCGGCGGGCGAGAAGGACATGCGGTTCTCGCTGCCGAACGCGCGCATCATGGTCCATCAGCCGTCCGGCGGTTTCCAGGGACAGGCCACCGACATCATGCTGCACGCCCAGGAAATCCTGAACCTCAAGAAGCGGCTCAACGAGATTTACGTCAAGCACACCGGTCAGCCCTATCAGGCCATCGAGGACGCGCTGGAGCGTGACAAGTTTCTAACCGCCGAGATGGCCCGGGAGTTCGGTCTGGTCGACAAGGTGATCGACAAGCGTCCCGAGGATGCCGGGGCCAAGGCGTCGTAATCCCGGCCTTTACGACTAGCGATCATGTCAGCGGACGCCCCTTGGGGCGTCCGCTTTTTTTGGGGGGAACTGGCTCCGATCCCGGCAGCCAGGCCAGCCATATTTTTGCGTGTCCGGCATCGTCCGCACCTTGACCGCAAGGTATGATTTGCCGCTAATTGAAGCATTGATCCGGGGCAGTTGGACCCGTTTGTTTATTTTCGGTCTGCGGGCCAGATCAGTTGACGTCCGACCTCCGGCGAGAGCGGCAACCGGCGCACGGGAGGCGGAGTTATGACCCACGTTGTGATGTTGCCCGCGATGGTTTCGGGCGCGACGGCTGGCCGGTCGCCTCGCCGTTTTGTGGCGATTCGGATCGGCCTTGTGCTGGCGGCAGGCCTGTCTCTCGTGGCGAGCACGAGTGGGGTCCTCGCGCTCAGCCAGGAAGCGGCCATCGAAAACTGTCGCATGAGCGTCGGCAAGCCGATCGTGCAGGCCTGCATGCGGGCATCCGGCGGTCGCGGATCGATCGAGCAATGCCGCGCCCAGGCCACGCCGAAGGTCCGCGCCTGTGTCGTGGCCGCGCTCAATGCCGCCAACGGTCGCGCCAATGTCGCCGTCGCCATTCCCACCGAAGCCGCGCCGAAGGTCTCGGCGGCCGACGCGAGGCCGGCGGGGTTCGTCGCGCCGCCGCGCTCCATCGCCGACATCACCACCATCCTCGATAACGAGAAGCCCGATCTCAAGAAAATCGAGGAGACCCAGGCCGACGCGGACGCCGAACCGACCGGCAAGGAATCGCGCGCGGATCTCGCGCAGTTCTATTTGGAGCGCGGCAACGCCCGCGCCGAGCTCGGCCGGCTCGCCGACGCCATCGCCGATGGCACCAAGGCTGTCGAAGCCGGCAAGGGCGCCGTCAACCCCAACCTGATGGGGCGGCTGGTGCAGTTCCTCGTGCAGCAGTATTCCGCGGCTGGCGATCCGAAACGCGCGCTGGAACTGTCGCAGCGCCTGCTCACGACCGCCAGTAACAAGGGGGCGAAGGGATACGCGCTCGGCGCCAATTTCCAGATCGCCCAGATCATGCTGCAGATGGGCGACGTCAGGCAGGCGGAAGCCTATATCCGCCGCAACGATGCGTTCATCAACGAGGCGCGCACCAGCGGTATGCCGGCCATGCGTCAGTCCTATGCGATCTATGGACAGAACTGGGAAAGCGCGATCGAAAGCGGCAACGCCCTGATCTTTGAGGCGCGCGGACAGTTCGCCGAGGCGGAGAAAGCCTTCCGTCTCTCGGAGCAGCGCAAGCGTGCCGGCATGAAGGCGATGCTCAACGATGCCGAGAACCCGCCCTCGGAAAGTTCGCTGCTGCTGGCGGCGGATTATTCGACCCTCGGTCAGGCGCGCATGAAGGCGCGGCAGGGGCGTCTGGCGGAAGCCGAGGTGGATGCACGGCGCGCGCTGCTGGCGCGTCTGAAGGATACCGGCAAATACCATGCCGCGACGCCGCGCTTCGTGATGGGTCTCGCCGACATCATGGTGGAGCAAGGGCGCTACGCCGATGCCGAGAAGCTTGTGCGCGTGGCCATCGACATCAACCGCACCATCGGCGTGACGCCGGAAGCCTATTCATCGGTCCAGCTGCTTTCGCAGCTCGGCAGCATCCTCAACTTCCAGCGCAAGTACGAGGACGCCATCGCCGTCTACGCCGAGATCGACAAGGCCATCGCGAACTGGGATCCGCAGCGGCGTCAGGCTTTCGAGATCAACGGCTCCCGCGTCACCTCGCTCTACGCATCGGGTCAGACCGAGGCGGGCATCGCCGTGGCCCAGCAACTGGTCAAGCGCGCGGCGGGACGGTCGGGGGACCAGCATTTCGATACGGCGTCCGCGCGCGGCTTCCTGGCTTACGGCCTGATGCTCGCCGGACGCGACGACGAGGCGCTCCGGGAATTCAAGGCCGCGATTCCGGTGATGATGGCGTCGTCCCGCGAAAACGCCGACGATGACGACACCACGGTGGTGGCCGCGCGCAGCCAGCGCCTGCAGTCCACGGTGGAAGCCTATTTCCGCCTGCTGGCGAAGGACCGGGACAATGGCGGCGCCGGGGATGTCGGCGCGGAGACGTTCGGTCTCGCCGACGCCATCCGCGGACATTCGGTACAGCAGGCGCTGGCCGCGTCCAGCGCCCGCAGCACGGTGAAGGACCCCGCGCTGGCGGCGCTCGTGCGCAAGGAGCAGGACCTCACCAAGCAGGTGAACGCGCAGCTCGGCACGCTGAACAACGTGCTGTCATTGCCGTCCGGCCAGCGCGACGAGAAGGGCGTGCTGGCGATCAACGCCTCGATCAACGAACTGCGCGCCGCGCGCAACAAGGCGCGGCAGGAGATCAACCAGAAATTCCCGGCCTATGCCGATCTGGTATCGCCGAAGCCACCTTCGGTGCAGGATATCAAGGCCGTGCTTGCCGACGGTGAGGCGATGCTGTCGTTCTATTTCGGCCGCGACGGCAGTTTTGTCTGGGCCGTGCCCCGGAATGGGCCGGTGGCGTTCGCTGAAGTGAAGGCCACCAGCGGCGACATCGAGAGCAAGGTGCGCAAGCTGCGTGAGGCGCTGGAGCCGCAGGCGGCGATGATCTCCGACATTCCGGCGTTCGACGTCCAGCTTGGTCATGACCTCTATTCGCTGCTGCTCAAGCCGGTGGAAAACGGCTGGAAGGAGTCCAGAAGCCTGATCGTGGTCTGTCGCTGCTGCCGACAGCGCCATCGGAGGTGAAGAGCGACGACGATCCGCTGTTTTCGAGCTATCGGCAGGTGCCGTGGCTGGCGCGCACCCATGCGGTGACCACGGTGCCGTCGGCGGCAGCGCTGCGTACGCTGCGGCAATTGCCGCCGGGCAAGCCCAACCGCGGCGAACTCATCGCCTTCGGAGATCCGATTTTCGGCAAGGCGGAACAGGCTCAGGCGGAGCAGGGCGGCGAGCCGGTCAAGGTCGCCGATACGTCCGGTGCGAACGTAACGCGCGGCATGCCGCTGAAGCGCCGCAACAGCCCGAAGCTCGACGGCGTCGACAGCGCCGAACTGGCGATGCTGCCGCAACTGCCGGATACGGCGGACGAATTGAAGTCCATCGCGCTGGCGCTACAGGCCGATCCCAGCAAGGTGCTGAACCTCGGCAAGGACGCCAACGAGAAAGTAGTCAAGACCATGGACCTGTCCGGGTTCAAGGTGCTGGCCTTCGCCACGCATGGTCTGGTGCCGGGTGAACTC
>JAFKES010000230.1 GCA_017308495.1 Afipia sp. | reverse complement strand
AACTGGCGGCGCTGGCTTCGGTCCACGTCCATCGCTTCGGCATCAAGCCCAAGGTGGCGTTCCTGTCTCATTCCGATTTCGGCAGCTACGATTCCGACAGCGCCCGCAAGATGCGGCGCGCCACCGAGCTTTTGGCGCGGGACCATCCCGAAATCGAGGCCGACGGCGAGATGCACGGCGATTCCGCGCTGTCAGAATTCTCGCGCAATCTCGTGCTGCCGCATTCGCGTCTCGAGGGCACCGCAAACATCCTGATCATGCCGAACCTCGACGCCGCCAACATCTCCTATCAGATGATCAAGATGCTGGCGGATGCGTTGCCGGTCGGGCCTATCCTCCCCGGCCCCGCGCGTCCGGCTCATATCCTGACGCCGTCGGTCACCGCGCGCGGCATCCTCAACATGACGGCGGTCGCGGCGGTGGAAGCCCAGGAGCGGGCAGGGCGACAGCAGCCCACGCTGTTCGGCTAATGCGAAAGCCTGTATAAGTCGAGCGTCCGGAACTCAGAGGGCCGACCATGCCAGCCATCGTCTCGATCGGGCGCGTTCTGTTCGCGGTCCTGTTCGTGTTTTCCGGCGCCTCGAAACTGTTTGACATCGCATCAACCACCCAGGCGATCGCCGACAAGGTGGTCATCCCGGCCTTCGTCACGCCCTACACCGCGGAGATCGAGGCGGCGCTCGGCATGCCGACCGCCCAGTTGCTCGCCATCATCTCCGGCATCGTCGAAATCGCCGGCGGCCTGTTCATCGCACTCAACATCGGCGCGCGGTTCTTCGCCTGGCTGCTGGTGCTGTTCGTCGCCGTGACCACGTTCTACTTCCATAATTTCTGGGACATGGCCGGCGCCGAGCGGATCAACAACCTGATCCATGCCCTGAAGAACCTGTCGCTGATCGGCGGCCTTCTGATCATCGCGGGCTTTCCGCGCACGACGGTGCAGGCGGAAGACCGCTATCCGGGCGTGTAGTCAGTCGCGCGTGGTGGGGAAGTTCTTAAAGCCGTCATGGCGAACCAACGGATGCGCCGATCCCTTGGTTCACAATAACATTTTTTGATGTAGAGTTGAAACAGGTTTCGTTTAGAGCGGAATCAGCAGGCGGAAAAACCGTCATAGGCAAGCCGCATGCGCTCCATCATCTCGGGGCCACCATGGCCTTCTCCTTCCACGATGTGAAGCTGGCTCGCTGGCCACTTCTGGTGCAGGCGCCAGGGAGTCATCACCGGCCCACTGATGTCATGGCGGCCGTGCAGGAGTACGGCCGGGATATGGCTGATGCGATCCATGCGGGCGATGATCCGGTCTGCGTCGTGCAGGAAGCCGTCGTGTGACCAGTAGTGTGTCACAAGCGTTGCGAAGGTGCGCAATGCTTGATCGTCCTCGAAGGTCATTGGTACATGATGGGGATCGAGGGAGACATGAACGTTTTCCCAAGCACACCAGTCCTGCGCCGCGCAAGCCCGATCTGCTTCGTCGGCTCCAGCGAGGCGGCGCGCATAAGCCGCTACGATGCGCTCGCCCTCTCGACGCCCCGATGAGTTGTCAAATCGCTGCCACGCTTCCGGAAAGATTCGTCCGACGGCCTCAGTCAGCCAGTCCACCTCCGCGCGGCTTGTCGTCGTGACGGCAGCGAGCACCATCGCGCTCACCCGATCTGGATGGGTTTGCGCGTAGGCGAGTGCCAATGTCGTCCCCCAGGACACGCCGGAAACGAGCCAGCGCTTGATGCCGAGATGTGTTCGAACCTCCTCGATGTCAGCGATGAGGGCCTGTGTTGTGTTCTCGGCAAGCCGGTCGAGTGCGTCGACGGCAAGGGGGCGGCTGCGCCCGCAGCCACGCTGGTCGATGCCGACCACGAGATAGGTTCCAGGGTCAAGCCGGCGACGGTAGCCGCCTGACCCGAGCCCAATGCCTGGGCCGCCGTGAAGGAAGAGGGCTGGCTTGCCCTGCGGGTTGCCGGACGCCTCCCAATAAATCTCCTGTCCACCCTCAATGCGGAGAAGCCCATGTTTGAATGGATCAATGGGCGCATTGGGCAAAGTATGTTCCCTCACAGCAGATCATCGACTGTTGACATGGGCAGATTTCAAATCTTTCACGGTCGGCTAATGCCCGCTTCGGTCAAAATCTGACAGTCATGACAGATGAATGTGTTTCCAGAAAAATGCACAACATTCTAGTCGCGCCGCCACGCGGTGACATCGACGTTCTGCGCCGCATCCAGCACGCGCGTGTCCGTCGCCTTAAGGCCGTGGGCGGTGAGAATATCCTGCGCCGACTGCTCTGGAATGCCCGGAAATGCGCCGCGGCCGCCGGGAATGGTGAGGCGATGGGCCTGCGACAGCCAGAACGTATCGTAGCGATCCAGGAACATGGCGAACACCGCGGGGCCGCCGATGATGGCCACGGTGCCGGACGTCACCCCCGCATGACGGCAGGCGTACTCGAACGACGCGCCGGCCGGATTCCATAGCGTCGCGTTGGCGTTGTCCGGATCGCGGGCGAGGGCGGGCGCGGTATGCGTCACCCAGATGCGCCGGCGCGCGGGCGAACGCGGCTGGTCCTCGAACGAGTTGTGGCCGTGCACGATAAGGTCGACACGGTCGAGCGCGGATTCGAAAAACCGCTGGTCGGCGTCGAATTTGAGCGCGGCCGGCATCTCGCCGCGCCCATCCGCGAGCATGCCGTCAGCCGAGACGATCACGTAGCCTTCAACGCGCAGTTTTTCAGAATCCATGGCCTCTATAAAGGCCATGGCTTCGATAAAATCCATAGCTTCCGGTCAAATCGGTCGCGTCGGCAAAATCGACAGCTTCGCGGCGCATGGCGGGCTGCGCCATGCGGGACGCGGATGGCCAGCGGCGTCATTCCGAAATCGTCTGCACCACGCTGTCGATCGGGCGCGTGCTCACGGTCGGCAGCTTGGCGCTCTTGACGACTTCCTCGTCGTACTTCGCCAGCGTCTGCAACGGCGCCTTGGCCTTCACATGCACGAGCTTGTAGCCGCCGGCCTTGAGCCGCTTCATCAGCTCGGGCAGCGCCTCGGCGGTGTGCTTCTGGAAGTCGTGCATCAGGATGATGCCCTTGCCGTTCCGGTCGAGCTTGGTCATCACCGTGTCCACGATCTGCTGCGCGTTGCGCGCCTTGAAGTCGAATGAGTCGACATCGCATGACCAGATCGCGATGTTGCGCTCGCCGAGATAGGTCACCATCGAGGGCGGATGCTGGAGCGCCGGGAAACGGAACATCGGCGCGGGGGCCGCGCCCAGCGCCCACTTCACGGCGCTGTATCCCTTTTCGATTTCCTCCTTGCGCTGGTCGTCGGTCAGCTTCTTGCTGTTGAGGTTGGCATGTGACCAGGTGTGGGCGCCGACGGTATGGCCTTCCTCGGCGACACGCTTGAGGATCTCCGGATGGTAGGTGGCGTGCTTCCCGATCGGGAAGAACAGCGCCTTGGCGCATTCATCGGCGAGGGTCTTGAGCACCGATGGTGTGTTGTGCGGCCACGGTCCGTCGTCGAAGGTCAGCACCACCTCCTTGTCGCGCAGGAAGTCGAGTTGCTTGAAGTGCTCGAAACCGAAGCCGGGGCCGCCAGTGGTGTCGATCTGCACCACACGGGAGACGCCAAGCGCGTTGGGATTGGCGCAGGCCGCCTTGGCGGGGGCAGGAGCGGGCGCGGGGGCTGGAGCCGGTGCGGCGGTCGCCGCGGCTTTGGGCGCGGGCGGGGCCGTGCGCTGCGGAATGAGGGCCTGCGACCATGCGCTGTCGAGCACGCACAGGGTCACGGCTCCGGCAATCATCGCAGTGGTTTTGAGCGGCGTGGCAAACAGATGCATTGCAACCCCCGATCGGACAATTCCTCTGCGGGCAGCTCGGCGCTGCCGGATTCGCATGCATCAGCCTAATCCGGCGCGCGCGGCCGCGCCAACGCATTTTCGCGGGCTGGGGATGACGCTCCGCGGCTTATCGCAGCGGCACGATGAAGTCGGTGCCGCGTCCGGTTTCGCCGCCGAGGCCGTGATCGGACACCACGATCGAACCGCCCGGAGCCAGTGCCGCCGTGATCCGCTGCAGGGCGTCGGGCGGAATGGTGATGCGGTCGAGCGCCTCCGCGGGCGACGACGGCGGCGGCAGCGCCGGGGCCGCGTCGGTGGCGGCGCCGCGCCTGCGTCGCGGCATGTCCTCGTCGAGGGAGGCGGTGCGCAGCGGCGTCGGCAGCGACACCACCGACCAGCGCAGCGTCCCGGCATTGTCCTTGTCGGCGCGCGCGGTGAAGACGTGGGTGCCGAGCGGACGGTCGGACGGCGCGATGGTCACCGGCGTCTCGAACCACGGCTCGAAGTTCTGCCGCACGAACAGCTTGTTCTCCTTGCGGCTGATGTAGACGGCGAGATGCCCGCTGCGCGGCTTCACCGGGCCGATGAAGTCCGCCGCGCCTTCCACCGGCGGGACCGCGGGCGCGGCGTCGGTCGCGGGTGCCGCGGCTGCGGTCGTCGCATCGGCCGGAACGGTCGGCGTCGCATCCACGGGGGCCGGGCCGATCGCGACGTCGGACGTCTGTGTCGCGGTGCTGCCGGCATCGGCGGTGCGCACCGGCTTGTCATGGTCGGCGATGGAAACCGTCCGCAGGTCCGGCTTGTCGGCCGATGCATGCGAGGCGGCCACGCCGTCCGGCTTCGGCTGATCGGCCGCGACCGGAGCGGCTTTGCGCGTGGCCAGCTTGGCGTTCTCGAAATCCGCCGGGGAGACTTCGCCCGGCGTGATGATGACGCGCGCGCCCATGCGGGTCCAGCCCCACAGGCGCATCGCGAAGTTCATCGGCATCCGGATGCAGCCATGGGAGGCCGGATAGCCCGGCAGCACGCCGGCATGGAGCGCGATGCCGGACCACGTGATGCGCTGCATGTAGGGCATCGGCGCGCCGCTATAGATGTTCGAGCGGTGATATTTGTTTTTCTGGATGATGCTGAACACGCCCATCGGCGTTGCGTGCCCGCGCATGCCGGTGGACACCGGCGTCTCCGCGAACAGGCCGTTGGCGTCGTAAAGCTTGAGCGTCTGCCGCTCGAGGGAGATGGCGACGACGATGGGCCCCTGCGGCTTGGCACCTTCCTTGGGTGCGTCGGGTAGCTTCGGCGTCCGGGCGGCGCGCAGCGGCGTCGTGCGCGGCAGCCGGGGGCGGGTGCGCTCGATCATGCGCATGTCGTCGGGAAAATCGTCGTCCTGATAACGGCGGCCGACATAGCGTCCGTAGCCGTTGTCGTAATAGCCGCCGTAGGAGCTTCGCTGCTCGGGCCAATAGACCTGCGCCTGGGCCTGCGCGGATACGGCAAAGCCGGCCGTCATCGCGATGACGAGAACGGAGGCGCACAGCATCGCGCCGGGCCGTGCGCATGAGATGGTCGATCGATCAACGGTCACGTCTGGTTCCCCGATTGGTTCCAACTGTGAGTGTCGCAGACGGGCCCAAGGTTCATCAACCAAGGGTCACCGGCCAAGGTTAACCCCCTGACGGCCCCTGCGATCCGGCCGCTTCCGGCGAGGCAGCCGGCGGATGCTAGCTGTGGCGGGTTCACAAGCGCTAAACGTCGCCGCCGGAACCCGTCACAATCCCGGGAATGGCCGCCGTTTAGGGGTAATCTTACCGCTTGCCACGGCGCTCGACGCATTTGCGGGTGCGTTCGAGGCCAGCGGGCGTGAGGCGCAGACCGAAAATCTCCTTGATCTGGCCGGTGGGGCAGGAGCCGTCATCGACATAGATGCGCTGGCCGGGGCGCAAGTTGGTGATATCGCTCTCGCGTGACACGATATCGGCGCGGGCGGGCGTGGCGGCGAGCAGCGCCAGAGCGAGGACGGGCAGGGCATAAAAACGGATCATGGACAAAACTTAAGCATCCGGGCGCGATTCTGACAGGTGCGGCGGCCCGCAAGTCTGCGGACTTGTCCCCGGCGGGCGCCCTGACATCTTCGTGAACGGCGCTGGCGTTCATGCCGTTTTCCGGCGATGCTGCAATTGCGAACGGTATCCGCGAATGTTCGCAGCGTTGCGCGGGAACGGCGGATTCATGTAATCAGCAGCCTATACGGCAGCTTGGCGCCGCCTGAACCTGAAAAACGAAGTCGCCCTGCGGACACAAGGACGTGCGCCGCCGACGAAAAGTGACAGATGAACAAACTCGTCCAGATCGCGCTGAGCAGACCCTACACCTTCGTCGTGCTCGCCCTTCTTCTCCTGATCGTGGGGCCGCTGGCGGCGCTGCGCACG
>JAFKES010000229.1 GCA_017308495.1 Afipia sp. | reverse complement strand
GGTGACAACGCGCATGCGGATCGAGGGAATGGACTGCGCTTTCTGTGCGATCAAGATCGAGAACGCGCTGAAGCGCGTTGCCGGTGTCGCGGAAGTCAATGTTTCCGCGACCGGAGGGACTGTCATTGTAAAACATGACCTTCCGGACACGGAAACATTGCGCGTCCGGATAGTGGCTCTGGGCTACAAGGTTATTGGCACCGAGCACGTGTTTGCAAAGGTGGACCCAACTGTAGGTCAATCAACGCACGCGCATCAGGACGGTCACTCCCACGATCATGGTCCAATCGATGGATCTTGGTGGCGGACGAGTAAAGGACTTCTCACGATTGCGTCCGGATCGGCTTTAGCCGCAGCATTTCTGCTGGGGAAGGCATTTCCGGCGACGGAACGCTGGGCGTTTCTGATAGCCATGCTGGTCGGGCTGATCCCGATCGGAAGACGAGCTATCTCCGCGGCGCTCACGGGCACGCCATTTTCGATCGAGATGTTGATGACGATCGCGGCCATCGGCGCGGTCTTTATAGGCGCAACGGAGGAGGCGGCCGCAGTCGTCTTCCTGTTCCTGATCGGAGAACTGTTGGAGGGCGTTGCTGCGAGTCGTGCGCGCGCCAGCATCCAAAGTCTAACCGAACTCATTCCAAAGACCGCGAGGCTCGAAGAGAACGGCCAGGTGCGCGAAGTTCAGGCCGATACGCTTGCGGTAAGTGCGATGATCCAGGTCCGGCCCGGCGATCGCATCCCGGCGGACGGCATCATCGTTTCTGGAGAGAGTTCGATCGACGAAGCGCCGGTCTCCGGGGAAAGTATGCCTATCCGAAAGGGGCCGCAGCAAAGTCTGTTCGCCGGCACGATCAACGGCGATGGGCTGCTCAGTGTTCGGGTCACCGCTGCAGCCGCTGACAACACGATCGCACGGGTCGTTCGGCTGGTCGAGGAAGCTCAGGAATCAAAAGCACCGACTGAGCGATTCATCGATCGTTTCTCTCGCTACTACACGCCGGGCGTAGTCGTCGTCGCAACCCTAATCGCGACCCTCCCGCCGTTGCTCATGGGCGGTACGTGGAATGAGTGGATCTACAAAGGACTGGCTATCCTCCTGATCGGCTGTCCCTGTGCTCTGGTGATTTCGACACCGGCTGCCATTGCTGCCAGCCTGTCTGCCGGCGCGCGGCGTGGACTTCTGCTGAAGGGTGGGGCCGTGCTGGAGCAGATCGGCAAGATCACGATGGCCTGTTTTGACAAGACGGGCACGCTCACCGCCGGAAAACCGCAAGTCACCGACATTGTTTCGTTCGGTACCGCAGAAGCTGATGTGCTGCGGGTCGCCGCGGCACTCGAGTCAGGATCCAGTCACCCGTTGGCGACGGCTATCCTGGCGAAAGCCTCGGAGCAGAAGTTATCGTTACCACAGGCTTCGGATTCACAGGCCATCGGCGGAAAGGGCGTCCGTGCGACGGTCGATGGCAAACAGATCGTTCTGGGTTCGCCCCGGGCAGCCGGCGATATTACGGCACTGAGCGACGAGCAAAACAGTCGCATTGTGGCGCTGAACGATGAAGGCAAGACGGTATCAGTGGTGCTGATCGACAGGGTGCCTGCCGGCGCCATCGCGATGCGGGACGAACCTCGTCCGGATGCGGCGAGAGGCCTGAAGCTTTTGGCGGATATCGGCATTCGAACCTTGATGTTGACTGGCGACAATCGGCGCACGGCGGCGGCGATCGGCAAGCAACTTGGAATCGAGGTGCAGGCTGAACTGCTTCCACAAGACAAGCAGCGAATTGTCGGTGAGCTTCAGAAGGAGGGCTTCTCTGTTGCCAAGGTCGGCGACGGCATCAACGATGCGCCGGCGCTCGCCGCTGCGGACGTCGGGATTGCGATCGACGCCGCTGTGCTTCACGGCCGCGTCGCGGACGTGGCCGCTATGGTCGATCTGTCGAAGCGGACGATGCTGAATATCAAGCAAAACATCACCGTTGCGCTCGGTCTCAAGGCAGTTTTTCTCGTCACCACGGTCGCCGGCGTGACGGGGCTGTGGCCCGCCATTCTCGCTGACACCGGAGCGACCGTGGTGGTGACATTGAATGCATTGCGCCTGCTGAAGCCACCCAGGATCTGATACGACATCCGTTCTCGAGGCAACATTCGCTTGAACAGAAGGATAGCAACATGGGTTTCGACCAGTACCACGAACCGCCGGAAGAACTTTCGCAGGAAACTCGCACCTTCGCGCGGATGATCACTTCTCTGATCGAGGAGGCGGAGGCCATCAGCTGGTACGAACAGAGAATGTCTGTCGAAAAAGACAAAAGCGCCAAGGCGATCATGGCGAACGCGCAGAAGGAAGAGTTCAAGCATTTCGGAATGAATCTGGAGTTTCTTTTACGCAAGAAGACAAACTGGCGGATCGAACTGCAGGGCATCCTTTTTACGAAGGGCGATATCGTGAAGCGCGGGGAGGCTGCCGAGAAGAAACTCGATTGATCTGACATGGAGAATAGTCATGGAGGAGAAAAGGATAGGCCCACGGACAAGGGTGCTGAAAGCCGGCACGATTGCCTTCGGCGGCGCCGTCATCGACTGCATCGTCCGAAACATGAGTACTTCCGGAGCGTTGCTCGAGGTCGCGAGTCCTCTCGGCATTCCACTCCATTTCGTCCTCGTCATCCCTTCGGATCACATTTCTCGATCGTGCCGGCGGATCTGGGTGTCCGAACGGCGCATCGGGGTTCTCTTCGATCGCACGAACGAAGGCACGCCAGTGCAGACAAAAGGAAACGTCTCTTGAAAAGACGGTCGGCAATCCCGCTCGCAGCGTTTTTGCTGATGTCCCTGCAGGCCAGCGGGCAGTCGGCGGCGCGCAGCGGCATGGCCACGGAAAGACCTTGGGCATCCGAGCACATTGAGGGGCTCCCGGCCGACATTAGACGGCGAATAGTTGCGCTTGAGCGCGTGTGCGGCAATGCGGCAGCCGCCGCCCATTACTTCGCGGTGTCGATCGAGGCGGGAGGCCAGCGCTTTGTGTCGCTGCATTTCGAGGAATTCGCCTGCGGGAACCGGGCAGCCGTCTGCAACGGTAACGGCTGTCTCCATGAGATCTACGCGGAGTCGCGTGGCCGCTATCGGATCGTATTTAGCAGGAAGGCTTTGGATGTGAGGATGACGAACGCCGGAGGAATTGCCGGCTTAGAGGTCTCGCAACCCAATACCAAGGAAACATATCGGTGGAACGGTCGTGGCTTCACGCCGGTCCGAACCGTAAGAAATGGACCATAGATGGCGTCTTCAATTATCCAGCACCTCCATCTCGGAGGCGCGAGCCTCAGCTATCGTAAGAAATTTCGGCTGTTCTTTACGGTTGTGGCTGTCGTCCTGGTGCTCGGATGCGTCAAGATCGGGGTGCACTATTTCGGATTCGAGTTTCTCGAACTGAACGCGCTGCTGACCAGCGGAATTGGCGGTGCCATCTTCATCATTGGGTTCCTTCTCTCTAGCATCCTCGCCGACTACAAGGAGGCTGAGCGCATACCAGCCGACATTCGCACCTCGATCGAGGCGATCGACGGCGATCTCGAATCGTTCGCTGCAGTCAACAAGGATTTCGATCTGCGCGAATGTCGGCAGATCCTGTTGGCGACGATTGACAAATTGCGCGCAGGTCTAAGCCATGCGCGCAATCACAAGGACATACCCCCCGTCTTGGAAGAGCTTGCAAAGTTGACGCCGATTTTCGGGCGCCTCGAAGGGATGGGCATGGCGGCGAATTTCGTCGTCCGCCTGCGGACGACGCAGGATGTATTGCGCAGGTCGATGTTGCGCATCTATCAGATACAGCGGGTCGAGTTCGTACCGTCCGTTCACGTGCTGGTACAGACGCTGGTGTTCTCCATTGTGATCATGATGCTCTTTCTAAAGACGGAGGGGGACCCGGCATCCGCAATGATGTTCGGCTTCATCTCCTACATGTTTATCTACGCGTTGTACCTCGTCCGTCTTCTGGAGCAGCCCTTCGCAAGGGGGCATGGATCTCTGGACGACGTCAGTTTCTTTCTGTTCGACGAACTCGAAGAAAGGCTGCGAAAGGCGCTCGGCGGGGGCGCCGCCACGCAGCATAACAAACACGCGGAGGTCTAGCGATGCACGGCGGAGGTTCGACGGGAACTGCAGCAGCAAAACACGCAAATCGACTGCGTTGGGCACTGGCGCTGACCGGCACCTACATGATTGCAGAGGTGGTCGGTGCCTTGGTTACCGGCAGCCTGGCGCTGCTCGCGGACGCGGCGCACATGTTGACCGATGTCGGCGGCCTTGCGCTGGCGCTGCTCGCGATCCGTTTCGCGACGCGTGAGGCCACTCCACAATTGACCTACGGTTATTTGCGAACGGAGGTGTTATCAGCTACATCTTGTACGAGGCGTATCAGCGCTTTCTAGCGCCGCCAGAAATTCTGAGCGGCCCGATGCTCAGTGTCGCGGCGATCGGCCTCGTTGTGAACTTGATCAGTATGCGGTTGCTGGCCGGCGGGTCATCCGAAAGCTTGAACGTCAAGGGCGCCTATCTGGAGGTGCTGGGCGACATGCTGGGATCCGTCGGCGTTATTTTCGCGGCCTTGATCATCATGTGGACGGGCTGGCGATTGGCTGATCCGATTATGGGTGCCGGCATTGGCCTGTTCATCGTGCCAAGGACATGGACCCTCCTAAAACAAGTGACGCATATCCTGATGGAGGGCACGCCGCCGAATATCGATCTGGCATTACTGGAACGGAAGCTCATGGACATCCCCGGTGTGACCGCTGTTCAAGATATGCACGTCTGGACTGTGACGTCCGGGTTTGACGCAATGAGCTGCCATCTCGTCGTCGCTGACATCTCGAAGGCCAGAGACGCACTGCAGAACGCCCGCCGCGTGATGAAGGATAATTTCGGTATCGACCACGTCACGATCCAAGTCGAAGACGACGTCTTGAGGGCGGAGGAGGCTGTGCTGCATGTCTGATGTCGAATACCGGCCCGCCACGCGTGGCGCTGCACCGCTTGCAGAAGTTCTATCCCTATGCCGCAGCACTCTTAGGGCGAATGACGCCAGACAAATTCATCCACCTTCGTGAGGGCGTGTGGCCATGATCAGAAGCATCGAGATGGTGACTCTGCTGCAGACCTTGATCGCGGCCGAGCAGGGCAGCTTTCACAAAGCTGGGATGCTGCTCGGCATTCCCGCATCCACGGTCAACCGCCGCGTCAGGAGTCTGGAGAACCAGCTCGGCGTCAGACTGTTCGACCGCCATCGCCATGGCATCCGTCCGACCGCCGCCAGCAACGCGTTTCTCAAACCGATCCGTCGCATACTCGACGAACTCAACACGGTGTTGATCAATGCCAAAACCATCGCGCGCGGCAAGGCCGGCGCGCTGCACATCGGCCTCTACGTTTCGCCGTCGACGGGCCAGTTGCGAACGGTGTTGCACGAATACAAGAACGCCTTCCCAAATGTCGACGTACAGTATGTGGAGGGAGAGCGCAGCCTCCTGATGGAGCGGCTCAACGCGGGTTCGATCGATGTCGCCATCGTTGTCGGTCATTTCCGCAGCGGCATGCATGACATCGTCCCGTTATGGTCCGAGAAGATCTTGGTCGCGATGGCAGCAACACACTCCCTCGCCGACAAGGCGACGTTGACGTGGGACGATCTGCGCACCGAACATATCCTGCTCGGCCGCGATCCCGGTCCCGAGCTCAGGGACCATTTGTTGTCCAGACTCAACGCATCCGGCGATCTGCCGGCCATTCGTCACTCCCATATCGGTCGCGATTTCGTGCTGAGCCTCCTCGATATCGAATCCGACGTCACCCTGCTGTACGAGGCTGACACCGGAGCGCAGCACCCCGGCGTCATCTATCGCGAGGTGGTCGATGACGAGGGGCCGAGCCTGGTGCCTTACTTCGCGTGTTGGATCACCAGCAACGATAATCCGGCGCTTCAGCACTTCCTCGATCTGCTTCGTCAGCACAAGGGTCCGCAGCGTCAGCCGCACAGCATACGTCCCCGTTAGTCCTGTTGCGCGGGTTTCGCTTTGCGCGCCTGCAGGAACGCGCGATCGGTCGCCATAAAGCGCGCGAGCATCGGAGCGATCAGCTTTATCGGATCGGCTTGCTGTCCTGTCTCGCGAGTGAGCACCTCGGCGTAGACGAGGAGATCGCGGTGCACTGACCCCGGCAATTCGGTGGCGATCTTCACAGGTTTATCGTTGTTGAGGGGACCTAGCTTGAGCTTTGCCATGGGGCCATCCGTCATGTCTTGTAGGGTGTGAGCACGAGATCGCGGTTGACGATCACCCTCACCGGAAAGCCCGGCCGGATGGTGAGTGTCGGTTGTACGTTGAGTTGACGACGCACCAGGGTCTGGCCGCTCTGGTTGATCGTATCCTGGCTGCCGCGGCGCAGCGCGCGAACCAATGAGTTGTCGCCGCTGAGCACGAGTTCGCTGCCGATCCCAAGCAAAGTCGAGATAGCCGCCGCTTGCAGAAGATTGCCCCAGTGATAGTCGACGCCATCCTCGAGGCCGGCGTACCCTTGCGTATCCGCGCCGGATTGCCGCTCCAGCACAATCGACTTGCCGTTCGGCAAGATGATACGATTCCACACCAGCAGCACACGCGATTGGCCGAACGAAATCTGGCTATCATATTGTCCGATCAGCCGCGCGCCTTGCGGGACCAACAGATATTTGCCCGTGGGACTGTCGTAGACATTCTCGGTGACCTGCGCGGTGATTTCACCCGGCAGGTCCGAGCGGATGCCTGTGATGAGCGCCGCCGGAATAACTGCGCCGGCTTGCACGATGTAGCGCGACGCTGGCTTCTCGATCCGGTCCGGACTGACGGTACGCTTGTCGGCGGTAGCATTCACGAAAGCGAGCTTGCGATCCTGCATGTTCTGCAACGCGTCCGGATCGAGCGGCGGCTTGCCGTCGGCCGCAGTCGCATTGGCCGTGGACGTTGCGGGAGACGCGGCGCTGCTTGCCGGAGACTGCCGCACATTGGTGCTGGCGAAGACGCGGCTGACGCGGGCCGCTTCGTTCTCCTGCACGATCCGCTGTTCGCCGGCATCGAGCCCGCCGCTTGAAGCGCCTTGCGCCGCAAGGATCGGCCGGCCGAGATCGCCGGGAAGGGGCGGACCGAGTTGCGGCACCGTGCGCGGCGGCGGTGTGTCGCGGGGCAGTCCTGCATAGTCCTTCGGCAGTGTCGCAAGTCCGTCCGCTGTGGTCTTGTGGTCGGTGCTGTAGAGTTCGGTGCCATTGTCCTGGCGCGCCGAGCGCGATTGCAGCGCCCAGATCATCGCGCCGAGCACGGCGATACCGACGATGCCGCCGAGCCCGGCCAGAACTTTACGTGACAAACGCGTCACGCGCGGTCGCTCAGGCCGCAGCCGCAATTGCGCCGTGAGCGCGTCATCGGGATGGGGATGCGGATCACTCACCATAGTTTCCATCCGTCGGTGCGCACGATCCGCACTTTTTGCTGGTTGTCGCCACCGAGACGCAGTTCGGCGGCCGCGAACAGCCGGTCGACGATGTAGTAGTTCCGCCTGGCGCGGTAGTTGACGAGTTCAGCGCCGCCGTCGCTGCCGATCACGAACAGCGGCGGCATCTCGCCTTGCGTAATGCCGTGCGAGAACTCGATATAGACTTTCGAGCCGTCATCGAACACTTGGCTGGGTCGCCACGGCGGTGTGTCGCCCTCGATGCTGTAACGGAAACGCAATTTTCCGAGATCCAGGCCGCTGTCGATCGGTGCCGCGGCATCGGCAGCCACATTCTGCCGGCGCAGCGCGATCAACTGGTCTTGCGGATATTGCCACGACACCGAGGCCATGTAAGTCGTCTCGGTGGAGCGCAGCTCCATCAGGTAGGTCCGCCGGTCCGTGTTGATGATGAGATTGGTGGTGAGATCCGCCCGCGTCGGCTTGGCCAGAATATGAATCCGCTTGGTCGGACCAGTACCGCTTTCGGTATCGCCGATTACCCAGCGCACCGTATCCCCGGCGGCCACCGGCCCGGAGCCGACCAGTTGCTCGCCCTCTTGTAACGCGATGTCTGTCACTTGGCCCGGCGCCGTATAGACTTGGTAGAGCGCGCCATCGACAAAGGGATAGACCTGCACGGCGTTGAGATAGCCATGTCGCGTCGGTTGAACCCTTGCGGCGTCGTTGGCTTTGGCGACCCGTTCCTTGGGATCCTTCGGCTCTGGTTTGGCGGTGGTCTTGCCGGGCAGCGGTTTGAGCTGGCCGGGAAGGGGGAGGATCTTGGGGAGTTCCAACACCTCGACCGGCTTCGGCGGTTCGGCCTGCAGCACCGCTGGTTCCAGATCGTCATAGCCGATCTGAGGCGGTTTCCAGGCGCAACCGGCCACCGGGAGGGCGCACAATATAATGTGTAGCAGGGACCGGGGTCGCATCAGCCGAGCTCCTTTGACCAGTTGAGGGCATGAATGAAGACCCCAAGCGGATTGCGGCGCAGCTTCTCTGCATCGCGAGGGGTCTCGATGACGATGGTGAGAATGGCGGTCCAGCGTTCGGTCGCAGCGAGGCTGCCGTTCTCGTAGCGGCGCTCGACCCACGCGATCCGAAACGAATCCCGCGAGGCGCGGATCACGCTGGAGACATCGATCGCAATCTGGATCTTGCCGACCTTCGTGAAAGGATCGTTGGTGCGGGCATAATCATTGAGCGCGATCGCGCCGCGGTCGGTGACGAAGTCGTAAGCGGTCAACCAGTTCTGCCGCACGATGATAGGATCGACCGGGATCGAACGCACCTGCTCGATGAAGCGCGCCAGATGCCAGGCGATCTGACCGTCGGTCGGTTTGTAGTCAGCGATCGCCGGCGCTACGGCTTGGGTCTGGCCGAGCTGATCGACCTGCACCACCCACGGCACCACGGAGCCGCGCATCGCGTGCCAGACGAGCCCTCCGGCCAATCCCGCGGCGAGCGCGAGATTGCCGAAAGCGATCAGTCGCCAGTTGCGCGCCTGCACCCGCGCCGAGCCGATGCGCTCGTCCCAGACTTGAGCGGCCTTTTGATACGGCGTCTCGGGCACTGGCGTCTTGCCGTAGCGGACGCTAGGTCTGCGGAATGGATTCATGCGCGGTCATCCTGGCTGAGAGGAACAGAATTCGATCCACCGCCATGATCGCCGGAGCGGACCGCGTGGGCGGCGGTCGATGCGCCGCTCTTCATGGTCTGAACGCGGTGCAGACGTTGCGCCCAGGTCGGGGCGCCGGCGCTTGGTGAGGACGATGCTGATGAGGGAGAGGAGGGCGACATCCCGGCGAGCGAGCCAACGCCGCGTGCGCCGGCACCCATCGCGCTGCCGGCGATGCTGGCGCCGGCGCGGGCTCCCATAGCGCCCGCCACGCCCAGTCCGCCAGCCGCGAGCGCCGTGCCGACCGCGGCTCCGGCGCCGAGTTGCGGTGCACCTGACACGAGGCCCGCCGCGATCGATGGCGCGAAGATGCCGAGCCCGAACAGCGACAACGACGCCAGCATGATCGCGAGCGCGTCCTCGATGGTCGGCTGATTGCCGGCAAAACCTTGCGTGAACTCGGAGAACAGCGAGGTGCCGATACCGACGACGACGGCGAGCACCAGGATCTTGACGCCGGAGGCGACGACGTTGCCGAGCACCTTTTCGGCCAGGAACGACGTCTTGTTGAACAGCGCGAACGGGATCAGCACGAAGCCGGCCAGCGTCGTCAGCTTGAATTCGATCAGGGTGATGAAGAGCTGCACCGCCAGGATGAAGAAAGCGGCGACGACGATCACCCAGGCGACCAGCAGCACGAAGATCTGCACGAAGTTCGTGAAGAACGAGACGTAGCCCATCAGGCCGGAGGCAGCCTCGAGCAACGGCTTGCCGGCATCGACGCCGACCTGGGCGAGCTTGCCCGGCCGCAGGAAGTCGGCTGAGGAGAGCGCCGATCCGGCGGCCTTGAGCCCCAATTGGGAGAAGCTCTCGAACACCACACGGCACAGGCTATTGAAGTTGCCGATGATGAAGGCGAAGAAGCCGATATAGAGTGTCTTCTTGATCAGGCGCGCGATGACGTCTTCATCCGCAGACATCGCCCAGAACAGGCCGGCCAGCGTAATGTCGATGCCAATCAGCGTTGTGCTAAGGAACTGGACATCGCCACCGACCAGGCCGAAGCCGGAATCGATGTAGCGGGTGAACACGTCGAGGAAGTGATCGATGACGCCGGTGTTGTTCATGGCTCACTTCCCCATCGGTGGCGGCAGGATGCGCTGGCGCGCTTCCGCCCAGGCGCTTTGGCAATCGGCATCGTCGGCGGCAGCTTTTGGCCCCAGCGCGCTGCAGCGCAGGAGGCGGGCATCGAGCGGATCGCTCGCCGGCGGCGGAGCCTCGTCGCGGGCTTGCCGCAACGGAATCGTGCAACCGGTCGTGACGAGGGCGATCAACGAGAGGGCTGCGGTGCGAACGAGCGTGATCATGCGCGGCCTCAGTGGAACATCTGAACGGATTGCGGCTGATAACCCCGGCCGTTGGTCAGGAACCGGCGCACTTGCTCGCGGGCCTGGTCTTCGCCTGCCGTTTGACGCGCCTGTTCGCCGGGCCTGCACTGCGAGCAACTGGTTGCCGGCTTGCGACACTTGCAGCACGCCGACCGCCGATTGGCTGGCACCAACCAAAGTGTCGGTATGCGACTGCGTGGCAGGGAGATTGTTGACGGTGGTCGCGCCGACGCTCATCGCATGCTGGAACGCCGAGACCGAGGTCTGCCAGCGATCACGCGCGCCATCGACCAATTTCTGATCGCTCTGTGACGCGCTGAAGCCCTGGTACTTCTGGAACGTCCGCTCGATCGCCTGGACGTCGTAGGCGATCCTGTCGGCCTGCTTGAGCAGGTTCTGGGTTTGCGTGAAGGTGCGGTCGATGTCGTTGAGCAATGACGTCGGCAGGCTGGTGAGATGCCACGCCTGATTGAGCAGCATCTGGGTCTGATTCTGCAGCGCCGTGAGCTGGTTATCGATCTGCTTCAGCGTATTCGCCGCCGTCATCAGGTTCTGGCTGTAGTTCGACGGATCGAACACGGCGATCTGCGCTGGGCAGGGCGTGGCCGCGAACAGGGAGGCCGATATCGTGACGACGGCTGCAAGCGAACGGATACGAGTCATGGCGATGGCTCCGTGACGAGGGTGGGGAGGAGGTCGGCAGTCCAATCGCTGCCCTTGCGGCGCAGCCAGGCGGCGGCGAACCCGTCGCGGCCGTAATCGGCGACGAGTTCGGCGATGGTGACCTGGTCGGTCTTGGAGGACGCCGCGGTGAAGGCAAGCGCCACCTCGCCGAGGCCAAGCTCGAACAGGCGGTTGCCGCGGCGGGACTGGCAGTAGTAGTCACGCTTGGGCGTCGCTCGTGCGAGGATCTCGATCTGCCGGTCGTTGAGACCGAAGCGGCGATAGATGGCGGTGATCTGCGGCTCGATCGCCCGCTCGTTCGGCAGGAAGAGACGGGTCGGGCAGCTCTCGATGATGGCCGGCGCGACGGCGGAGCCATCGATGTCCGACAGCGACTGCGTGGCGAAGACGACCGACGCGTTCTTCTTGCGCAAGGTTTTCAGCCATTCGCGGAGCTGGCCGGCGAAGCCCTCGTCGTCGAGGGCAAGCCAGCCTTCGTCGACGATGAGGAGAGTCGGTCGCCCGTCGAGCCGAGCCTCGATGCGGT
>JAFKES010000228.1 GCA_017308495.1 Afipia sp. | reverse complement strand
ACAGCCGCGATCGTTTCAACGCGACCGATGATCGCATCAGCGATACGCCGGCCGCGACGAAATGCCGGAGGCGCTCGATATCTTCCGGCGTCCAGCTACGTTTGGTGACACGAGGCATCGTCGGGATCTCATTACGGGTTGCGGTGAATGATGGGCTTCGGACAATAAACAAGACTGGCCGTAACTTGTTCCATCGGAAAACGGGCCGCGCTGCCCCGCGAGGCCGATGGTCCGGGCTCTGCTGCGGGCAGGCCGCCGGTTTGGCAGCCGAAATTCGGTTTGGCAGCGGCCGGTCCGGCAGATATGTTCCCGGAAGTGGGACGTACATTTTCCGGACGGGTGATATCGGTGAATAACGATCCTTTTCGGCGGATATTGTCATGCTACCGTCAACGTCGGGCGTCGATAACGGGCGGCGTTTTGGCGCCTGTTGTGCCGGCGCGGAAAACTGACCGGGCCCGGATGAAGCACTGATGTCGGCGATTGTCCTCGATCACGTCTCCAAGGGCTGGGGCGCCATGCGCGCCGTCGATGACGTCAGCCTGACGGCGGATGAGGGCTCGCTGCTGGTGCTGCTCGGGCCGTCGGGGTGCGGGAAATCGACCACGCTGAGGCTGATTGCGGGCCTTGAACAGCCGGACGGCGGCACCATCACGATCGGCGGGCGGGACGTCACCGGCATGACGCCAGCCGAGCGCAAGATCTCGATGGTGTTTCAGTCCTACGCGCTGTTTCCCCATCTCAGCGTCGCGGAGAATATCGTCTTCGGCCTGCGGGTGCGCCGCGTGTCGCGCGGCGAACGCGATGCGCGGCTGAAGCGCGTCGCCGAGCTGGTCGGCCTCGGCCAGTTGCTCGAGCGCAAGCCGTCGCAACTGTCCGGCGGCCAGCGTCAGCGCGTGGCGCTCGGCCGGGCCATCATCGCCGAGGCGCGCGTGTGCCTGATGGACGAGCCGCTGTCCAATCTCGATGCCAAGCTGCGCCATGAGATGCGCACGGAAATCCGCGCCCTGCAGCAGCGCCTCGACATGACCATGGTCTATGTCACCCATGACCAGACCGAAGCCATGACCATGGCGGACCGCATCGTGCTGATGCGCGACGGCCGAATCGAGCAGAACGGCACGCCGGAGGAGCTTTACAACCGGCCGGCTACCGCCTTCACCGCGCGTTTCATCGGCACGCCGCCGATGAACATCATCGCGCGGGGCGACAAGCTGCTCGGCGTGCGGCCGGAACATATCCGCGTGGTGTCGCAAGACGGTCATGCGGCGCGGGTAAAGACCGTGGAGCATCTCGGTGCGGACAGCATCATCCTGTGCGAAATCGACGGCCAGCCTGTTTCGGTGCGGCAGGACGGTTTCAGTCAGGCTCATCCCGGCGACGATATCCGGCTCGCCTGGGACGCCAGCTTCGAACATCAGTTCGACAAGACGTCTGAGAAGCGGATGCCATCCGCTGCCAGCGAGATGAAGCGAGTTGCCGTCGTGTGAGGCTGATGCGCCATCACGCGGCGGACGATCATAAGGGGGAGGACGACATGAGTTTCTTTCGGCGAATGATGCTTGCAGCGGTGGCGCTGGCGACCTTGTCGCTAAGCCCGCGTCCGGCGGCGGCGGTGGATCTCACCATGTATTATCCGGTCGCGGTCGGCGGCCCGGTAACTAAGATCGTCGACGACATGGTGGCGCGCTTCCAGAAAGAGAATCCGGATATCAAGGTGACGGCGGTCTATGCCGGCAATTACACCGACACCATGACCAAGGCGATGACTGCGATGAAAGGCGGCCAGCCGCCGCAACTGTCGGTGCTGCTGTCCACCGACGTCTTCACGCTGATGGACGAGAACGCCATCATTCCGATCGATGATCTCGTCGCCGACAAGGCGTGGTTCAAGGAGTTCTATCCTGCATTCATGGCCAACGGCCAGATCGGCGGCAAGACCTGGAGCATTCCGTTCCAGCGTTCCACCATCGTGCTGTACTGGAACAAGGACGCCTTCAAGGAGGCCGGGCTCGATCCCGCGCGGCCGCCGGCGACCTGGGACGAAATGATCGAGATGGGCAAGAAGCTCGTCAAGCGCGACGCCTCCGGCAACACCACGCGGTGGGGCGTATCGATCCCGACCACCGGCTACGGTTACTGGATGCTGCAGGCGCTGGCCATCGAGAACGGCCAGAAGCTGATGAATGAGGCCGGCAACGAGGTCTATCTCACCGCGCCCAAGACCGTCGGCGCGCTGGATTACTGGGTCGACCTGTCGCGCAAGCACGGCGTGATGCCTCCCGGCAGCATCGACTGGGCGACGCTGCGTACCGACTTCCTCGAAGGTCGCACCGCGATGATGTGGCACACCACCGGCAACCTCACGGCGGTGAAGGACGGCGCGAAGTTCGACTTCGGCGTGGCGTTGCTGCCGGCCAAGGAACGGCGAGGCTCGCCCACCGGCGGCGGCAACTTCTATGTGTTCAAGAACGCGTCGCCGGAGCAGCAGAAGGCCGCGGTGAAATTCATCCAGTGGATGACGGCGCCGGAGCGCGCGGCGGAATGGAGCATCAAGACCGGTTATGCGGCGGTGTCGCCCGCGGCCTACAAGACCCCGGCGATGGAGGCCTATGCCAAGGGCTTCCCGGCCGCCACCGTGGCGCGTGATCAGCTCGAATACGCGGTGCCGGAACTGTCGGTGCACGAAAATGGCCGCATCTACAAGTTCGTCAACGACGCGATTCAGGCGGCGGTGACCGGTTCGCAGAAGCCGTCGGAAGCGTTGACTTCTGCGCAGCAGCAGGCGGATCGCGTCCTGCGCGCCTACAAGTAGGGCACAGGACCGGATGGCGGCGAACCGCCATCCGGTTCGTATGCGATGAGTGAGCGAACCACCGATATCGCCGTTGCCGCGCGCGGGCCCGCCTCGCGCGCGTGGTGGAATGCGGTGAACGCCTGGCTGCTGCTGTTGCCGGCCGCGGTGCTGCTGGTGGCGTTCACGCACTATCCCATTCTGGCGACCATCCGGCACAGCTTCTTCATTACCCGGCGCAACGGCACCGAAGCGTTCGTCGGGCTTGATAATTATCGCGCGATGGCGGCCGATCCGATCTTCTGGAAGGCGCTGGTCAACAATTTCTGGTTCGCGCTTGGCACCATTCCTACCTCGATCGCGCTGGCGCTGCTGATGGCGGTGTGGGTCAACCGCAACATGCGTGGCCGCGGGTTTCTGCGCCTCGCTTTTTTCACGCCGACCGTGCTGCCGATGATTGCGGTCGCCAATATCTGGCTGTTCTTCTACACGCCGGATTACGGACTGCTCGATCAGTTGCGCGGGCTCGCCGGCCTGCCGGGCTGGAACTGGCTCGGCGATCCCTCGACGGTGATGGGCTGCCTGATCGTCATGGTGATCTGGAAGGAAGCCGGCTTCTTCATGATCTTCTATCTCGCCGCGCTTCAGCAGTTGTCGCCCGATCTGGACGAGGCGGCGGCGGTGGAGGGCGCGAGCCGTTGGTACACGTTCCGCCGCATCACCTTTCCGCTGCTGATGCCGACCACGCTGTTCGTGGCGGTCAACGCGGTGATCAATTCGTTCAAGCTGGTCGATCATCTCGTCATCATGACCAAGGGCGGCCCGAACAACGCCTCGACGCTCTTGCTCTATTATATCTATGAGGTCGCCTTCACCTTCCAGGATTCGGCCTATGCGGCGACCCTGACGGTGGTTCTGCTGGTCCTGCTAAGCACCACTGCGCTGATCAAGTTTGGCTATCTCGATCGCAGGATTCATTATCAATGAACGGCCGCACCCATCCGCTTGAAGCCGTCGCCGCGTGGGTTCTGGCGCTGCTCTGGCTCGCGCCGCTGGCCTATGCGTTCTGGAGCGCGCTGCATCCGGCGGCCTATGCGACGTCGTTCAGCCTGTCGGCGCCGTGGACGCTGGAGAATTTCGTGCGGGCCTGGCATCAGGCGCCGTTCGGCCGCTATTACTTCAACACCGTCGTGCTGGTCGTGTTCATCCTGATCGGCCAGCTCGTGCTGTCGACGCTGGCGGCCTATGCCTTCGCGCGCTTCACGTTCCGGGGCAGCGGCATCGCCTTCGCGCTGGTGCTGCTGCAACTGATGATCATGCCGGACGTGCTGATCGTCGAGAACTACCGGATGATCGGCAAGCTCGGCCTGCTCGACACCATCCCGGCCATCGCGCTGCCGTATCTGGCCAGCGCGTTCGGCATCTTCCTGCTGCGGCAGACCTTCAAGAGCGTGCCGCAGGAGCTGGTGGATGCCGCCCGCGTCGAAGGCGCGGGGCCATTGCAGATTCTCTGGAAGGTCTATGTGCCGCTGGCGCGGCCGACCTATGTCGCGTTCGGCCTTGTCTCCGTCAGCTATCACTGGAACAATTTTCTCTGGCCGCTGATCGTCACCAATTCGGTGGAGAGCCGGCCGCTCACGGTGGGACTTGCGGTGTTCGGCGCGCCGGAGACCGGCGTCGACTGGTCGGTGATCACCGCCGCGACGGTGATGACCATGGCGCCGCTGTTGATCGCCTTCCTGCTGTTTCAGCGCCAGTTCGTGCAATCCTTCATGCGTGCGGGGATCCGTTGATGCGTCTTTTGACCTGGAACATCCAGTGCGGCATCGGCTGCGACGGGGTCACCGATCTGGCGCGGATCGTGTCGGTGGCCCGCGCCATGATGGACGCGGACGTCTACTGCTTTCAGGAAGTCTCCGACGGTTTTGCCAAGTTCGACGGCGGCGCCGATCAGGGCGCGCAACTGGCGGCGCTGCTGCCGGGATATACGCCGGTATTCCGGCCGGCGATCGAGGCCGCCGATGCGCAGGGGCGCTGGCACCGCTTCGGCAACATGACGCTGTCGCGCCTGCCGGTGCTCCAGATCGACAATCATCTGCTGCCGTGGCCCGGTGCCGCCAGCGTCCGCAGCATGCGCCGCCATGCCCTGAGCGTGACGGTGAGGGCGGCGTTCGGCCCGCTGCGCATCGTCAGCACCCATCTCGAATTCCATGCGGCGGCCCAGCGCGAAGCCCAGATCGCGCGCCTGCTTGATCTGCAGGAGGAAGCGTCCATGTCTGCGATGACCGCCGGGGCGGGTCATGCCGAGCCTTACGGCAGCCAGACGCTGGCGGCGTCGAGCCTGCTGTGCGGCGATTTCAATTTCGACGTTTCCGATCCCCAGCACGCCTTGATCCATCGCGCCCAGCGCGGCGGCCTCAATTATCGCGATGCCTGGATGGCGGCGCGCCCGGGCGAGCCGCATGCGGCGACCTGCGGGGTGCACGATCGCGCGCAATGGCCGCATGGAGCCGACTGTCGCGACTTCGTTTTCGTCAGCGAGGACCTGGTGGCGCGGGTACGCCGTATCGAGGTCAACGGCGTGACCGATGCCTCGGACCACCAGCCGGTGGCGATCGAACTGGCCGATTGAGGTGCGAGCCGTCAGCGCCCTTTGAAGTTCGCGGGGCGGCGCTCCTCGGTGGCCTTGATGCCTTCCTTGAAGTCCTCGGTTTCGCGCAGCCAGGTCTGTTCGGCGAGTTCGTGATCGGTCTGCGCCTTGACGCGGTCCGCCAGTCCCGCGCGCAAGGTGGCGCGGGTGGAGAGCAGGCCGAGCGGCGAGTTCTCCGCGATCTCGGTGGCGAGCTTGAGCGCTTCGGCGCGAACCTGATCCTGCGGCACCAGCACGTTGGCGAGTCCCATCCACAAGGCTTCCTCGCCGGTGACGCGGCGGCTGGTGTAGAACATCAGCGCGGCGTTGTTCCTGCCTATCAGCTCCGGCAGCGTGATGGTCAGGCCGAATCCGGGATGGAAGCCGAGCCGCGTGAAGTTCGCCGCGAAGCGCGCCTCGGGGCAGGTGACGCGGAAGTCCGCCGACACCGCGAGGCCGAGGCCGCCGCCGATGGCCGCGCCCTGCACGGCGGCGACGATCGGCTTCTTGTTGGCATAGATGCGCACAGCCTCGCGATAGAGATCGCCGGTGGTGCCGTCGCCGGAGGCGGCGTCGCCGCTGAACCCCGCCGGCCGGTTGAAATTCGCGCCGGCGCAGAACGCCTTGCCCTGCGCGCACAGCACCACGGCGCGGACCTCTGGATCGTTGTCGATGCGGTCGAGCGCGTCGGCGATCTGGCGGATCAAAGCGAGATCGAAGAAATTCAGCGGCGGCCGCTGGATTTCGATCAGCGTGACATGGCCGTGGCGTTCGATGCCGAGATCGGTGGTGCCGCTCATGATGTGTCCTGTTCCTGTTGGTCGCGTCAGCGCAGGCCGAGCCCGCGCGCGATGATGCCGCGCAGCACCTCGGTGGTGCCGCCCTGGATGGTCAGCTTG
>JAFKES010000075.1 GCA_017308495.1 Afipia sp. | reverse complement strand
TCTAGTTGCGCTGTCCGAGCAGCTGCAGCAGCAGCGTGAACAGGTTGATGAAGTTGAGGTAGAGCGACAGCGCGCCGGTGATGGCCGCCCGCTCCGCCACTTCGCCGCCCTGGCTGGCGTAGCCGTAGATGTAGTCGTTCTTCAGGCGCTGGGTGTCCCAGGCGGTGAGGCCCGCGAACACCAGCACGCCGACCACCGAGACCACGAACTGCAGCGCCGAGGAGGCGATGAACAGGTTGACCAGGCTCGCGATGATGACGCCGAACAGGCCCATCATCAGGAACGATCCCATGCCCGTCATGTCGCGCTTGGTGGTGTAGCCGTAGAGGCTCAGCGCGCCGAACGAGGCGGCGGTGATGAAGAACACCCGCACGATCGAGGTGTGGGTGTAGACGAGGAAGATCGACGACAGCGACACGCCCATCAGCGCCGAGAACACCCAGAACATCATCTGGGCGGTGGCGGGCTTGAGGCGGTTGATGCCGAAGGAGATGGCGAACACCATCACCAGAGGCGCGAGGATGAACACCCACTTCAGCGGGCTCACGAACATTTGTACGCCGAACGGCGTCAGGAACTGGCCTTCCGAGACGCGGAACGCCGCGCCCGTGGCGGACTTCGCCGCCGCGGACACGTCACCGGTGACAGCCCACATGTAGACGCCCAGCGCCGCGAAGCCGGTGATGGCGAGGCCGATCGACATGTAGTTGTAGATCTTGAGCATGTACGAGCGCAGACCGGCGTCGACGGTCGCAGCGTCCGCACGACCGGCGGCCCGGCCGAAAGGAGAAGCGTAGTTGCGGTCTAAGTCCGACATTGTCGAAACCTCGTGTTTGACTGGCGAGCGCGAAGGGTCGGCGCCGCCAGAAATGATTTTGTCCCAGAATTCCGATTGTTAGACCATCCTGTGATGGCATCAAGCCGGAATCTGAACCCGCTCGGTATGTGGGAAACTAACACGTCACGCACAAGCATGGGCGCGCGGCCGAATGTCGCAAAACCCTGTCATCGCTGCTACAAATTGTCATAAGTGGCGCAGCACCGCCGCCGGCTTTTGGTTAAGGGCCAGTAACGTTCCGGCGAGGCCTAGCCCCACGGTGACGGCGAGCGCCGCCAGCACCACGGCCGCCGCGCTGCCCGCCTGCCACACGAAACCGAGCGTCATCAGCCGGGTCACGATCTGCCAGGCGGCGATTGAGCCGGCGGCGACGCCGAACACCGCGGTGGCCAGGCCGATCAAAAGGTATTCCAGTGCGTAGGCGCCGAGCAGCCGGACCCGGGTCGCCCCCAGGGTCTTGAGGATCACGGCGTCATAGACCCGGTGGCGGTGGCCGGCCGCCAGCGCCCCGCCCAGCACCAGGATGGCGGCGATCAGCGTCACCGAACTTGCGCCGCGGATCGCCAGCACGAGGTTGGCGACCATGGCGCCGATGGTGGTCAGCGCCTCGCGGACGCGCACGCTGGTGACCATGGGAAAGGCCTCGGCCACCGCCTTCACCAGTTTGGTGTCGCCGGCGACGGTGGGGGCCGCCTCGGTCAGGGTGGCGATGTCGGTATGCGGCGCGCCGGCGAAGGCGTTTGGCGAATAGACCAGCACGAAATTGATGCCGAGGCTCTGCCAGTCCACCGTGCGCAGGTTGCCGATCTTCGCGGTGATGTCGCGGCCGAGCACGTTGACGGTGATGTCGTCGCCGATCGCGAGGCCGAGGCCGTCGGCGATCTTCTTCTCCAGCGAGACCAGCGGCGGCCCGCGATAGTCGGCGCCCCACCACTGGCCTGCGACCACCTTGGAGCCGCGCGGAATCTCGCCGGTATAGGTCAGGCCGCGGTCGCTCTGCAGTACCCAGGCGGCGTCCTGGGCGGGCTGCAACTCCTCGGCCTTGACGCCGCGGGCGGAGACGATGCGGCCGCGCAGCATCGGCACCATCTCGACGGTGGCGGCCGGTGCGTTCTGCTGCAGGAATGTCTTGAACCGCGCGGCGTCGGTGGCGGGAATGTCGATGAAGTAGAACGAGGGCGCGTGCTCCGGCAGCGCCGCCATGAACTGCCGCCGCAGATTGCCGTCGATCTGGGTGATGGTCACCAGCACCGCGAGGCCAAGCCCGAGCGACATCACCACCGATGGCGTCAGCGCGCCGGGGCGATGGATGTTGGCGATCGCCAGCCGCAGCATCGGAAAGCGCGGCCGCGGCAGGCGCCGCGCCGCCTGCATCAGCGCCGACGCGATGGCGCGCAGCAGCGCGAACACCGCGATGCTGGCGATGACGAACACGGTTGCGATCCGCCGGTCGTAAGCGAGGCCGATGGCGACCGCGATCAACAGCGCGATCACCACGGCCATCAGCGCGAGGTAACGCCGGCGCGGCCATCGGAATTCGGCGACGACCTCCTCGCGGAACAGGGTCGCCACCGCGACGTCGTGGACGCGGCCGAGCGGCCACAGCCCGAAGGCCAGCGCCGTGAGCAGGCCGTAGGCCAGCGCTAGCGCCAGTTCGCCGCCATGGAGAGTGGCCTCCACCGGCAGCGGCAGGATCTTTCCGAACAGGCCGACGAGGGCGAAGGGCAGCGCCGCGCCGAGGGCGAGGCCGATCAGCGATCCCAGGATCGCCAGCATCATCACCTGGGTGAGGTAGATGGCGAACACCTCGCGTCCCGTCGCGCCCAGCGCCTTGAAGGTCGCGATCACCTCGCGCCGCGCGTCGAGATGACTGCGGACGGCGTTGGCGACTCCGACACCGCCGACCAGCAGCGCGGCGAGCCCGACCAGCGTGAGAAACTGGGTGAAGCGGGTGATGCTGCGCTCCAGTTGCGGCGAGGCGTTGTCGCGGGTGCGGATGTCCCATCCTGCCTGCGGCAGCGCCGCCTCGGCGGCCTTGACCAGATCACGGGTGGCGCTGTCGCCGGCCACTGCATCCGGCAACCGCAGGCGGTAGATCCAGCGCACCAGCGAGCCCGGCTGCAACAGGCCGGTGGCGCGTAGCGCCCGTTCGCTGACCAGCAGGCGCGGTCCGAGGCCGACGCCGCCGGCGAGCTTGTCGGGCTCGGAGACGACTGTTGCGCGGACTTCGAAGGTGGCGTTGCCGACGGTGATGCGATCGCCGGGGTTGAGGCCAAGGCGCGCCAGCAGTACCGCGTCGGCGCCCGCGCCGAACGCGCCGTCGCGCTCGGCCAGCAAGTCGTGGACCGGCATTGCCGGCGTCAGCATCACCGCGCCGAGCATCGGATAGTTGCCGTCGACGGCCTTGAGATCGACCAGCGCGAATTCGTCTTTGGCCGAGTGCGCCGATGAATGTGCCATGGCGCGCATTATCGCGGCGGCTGAGACCTGGCCGCGGGCGTCGAGAAAGGCGCGCTCGTCCGCGCTGGCCTCGCGCTGCATCAGTGCGAACGAGACGTCGCCGCCGAGCAGGATGCGGCCCTGCCGGTCGAGGCCCTGATTGAGGCTCCCGGCCAACGATCCGACCCCGGCGATCGCCATCACGCCGAGCGCGATGCAGGCGATGAAAACGTAGAAGCCGCGCAGGCCGCCGCGCAGTTCGCGCAGCGCATAACGCAGCGCCAGCGTCGCGGTAGGTCTGCGTGGCGCGTCGAGGGGGGACGAGGTCATTGCGCCGCCGTTCCGAGGCGAGGGCGCATCTCCACGGCGTCGTCGATGCGGCCGGAGCGCAGCCGCACCACGCGGTCGCAGCGCCGGGCGAGGACGTTGTCGTGGGTCACCAGCACCAGCGTCATGCCGCGCTCGCGGTGCTTGGTGAACAACAGATCGACGATCTGGCGGCCGGTGGTTTCGTCGAGATTGCCGGTGGGTTCGTCCGCGACCAGGATCG
This sequence comes from Afipia sp., assembly GCA_017308495.1. Lineage (GTDB taxonomy): Bacteria > Pseudomonadota > Alphaproteobacteria > Rhizobiales > Xanthobacteraceae > Afipia. The sequence continues at coordinate 45,177 of JAFKES010000075.1, read as the reverse complement.
CCGGGTCCGGGGCCAGCGCGCGGGCCAGCGCCACGCGCTGCTGCTCGCCGCCGGACAGTTGCGACGGATAGTGGTGCAGCCGGTGGCCAAGGCCGACACCGGTGAGTTCCGCCGTTGCGCGGTCGGCGGCGTCGGCGCGGCCGGCGAGTTCGAGCGGCACTGCGACGTTCTCCAGCGCGGTCATGGTGGGGATGAGATGGAACGACTGGAACACGATGCCGACATGGCGGCCGCGAAACCGCGCCAGCCCGTCCTCGTCGAGAGCATTGAACGACGTGCCGTTCACCACCACCTCTCCGCTGTCGGGGCGTTCCAGTCCGGCGGTCACCATCAGCAGGGTGGATTTGCCCGAGCCGGAGGGGCCGATCAGGCCGACCGCTTCGCCGGGGGCGACGTGCAGGCTGACGTCCTTGAGGATATGGACGCGGGCGGCACCGCTCCCGAGGGAGAGGTTGACGTTTGCAATGGCAATGGCATCGGCGGCGACGCGCGGCGGAGATGAGGTGAGACTGTCCATGGGGTTCTCATATGGGGCGTTCGGCGCGGCGGTCGAGAGGCGGGCCCGGAGGTTTGTTGCCGCGTGCGTCGTCGCAGCAGCGGGGGCAATCATGGCGATGTCGGGGCCGGCGGGGGCGCAAGCCCCGGCGGCCGCCGTCAATGCCGGGGATGTGAAGCCGGTCAAGCTGGTGGTGCTGGGCGATTCCCTCACCGCCGGCTACGGATTGCCGGCATCGTCGGCGTTTCCGGCGCGGCTGGAAAAGGCGCTGCGGGCACGGGGCTTTGCCGTCGATGTCCATAACGCGGGAGTGTCCGGCGACACCACCTCGGGCGGGCTGGCGCGGCTCGACTGGTCGATCCCCGCCGACGCTAGCGCGGTGATCGTCGAATTGGGCGCCAACGACGCGCTGCGCGGGGTTGATCCGCAGGTGGCGCGCAACGCGCTGGAAGACATCGTCAAGCGGCTCAAGGCGCGCAATCTGCCGGTGCTCTTGGCCGGCATGGTCGCGCCGCCCAATCTCGGCGCGGATTATGGCGCGAAATTCAACAGCATCTATCCCGATCTCGCCCGCACCTACGACGTGCCGCTGTATCCGTTTTTTCTCGACGGCGTGACGACGAATCCGAAGCTCACCATGCCGGACGGGCTGCATCCGACCGCGGAGGGCGTCGACGTCGTCGTGGCGCGCATCCTGCCCACGGTCGAAGCCTTTCTGAAGGATCGTGTGGCGAAGTGAAGCTGACGCGCTGTGGGGAAGGGTTCGTGCCCGGCGCCATGCCGCTTCGCACTGTCATGGTGGTGCGGTAAAAACGGACGACGGGTGATTCGTTGTCCTCTCCAGTCACGAGGAGACCAGTGATGCCGCGCTTGTTCACGGGGCTGGAAATTCCCGCCGACATCGGCCGGACCCTTTCGGATCTGCGGGGCGGGTTGCCGGGCGCCCGCTGGATCGATCCCGAAAATTATCACGTCACCCTGCGCTTCATCGGCGATATCGACGGCCTCGCCGCCAGCGAGATCGCTTCCACGCTGGAGCGGATCAACCGCAAGCCGTTCGAGGTGGCGCTTCAGGGTCTGTCCTCCTTCGGCGGCAAGAAGCCGCGCGCGGTGGTGGCCTCGGTGGTGCCAAGCCGGCCGCTGATGGAGCTGCAGGCGGAGCTCGAGCGGCTGATCCGGCGTTTCGGCCTCGATCCCGAAGGCCGCAAGTTCATCCCGCATGTGACGCTGGCGCGGCTGCGCGACGCCTCCAACCGGGACGTGGCCGACTATCTGTCGCTGCGCGGCTATTTCCCGACCCGCAGTTTCATGGCGTCGCGCTTCGTGCTGTTCTCGTCGCGGGCTTCGGTCGGCGGAGGACCTTACGTGGTTGAGGACACCTATGCGCTGAGCGCCTGACCGCGCCTTGCCACAGCGCACTTGCATTCTTCGGCATGTTCTGGCCGTTAGCGGACCATGAATGCTCCGTCCCCCGCCTCGTTCCGCCGCAGCTATCAGTCGCTGGTCACGTCCGGCGCCATCGAGGCCGATCCCGCCCAGGCCGACGCCGTCGAGGCGTTTTCGGCGCTGGAAGCGCGGCTCGTCGGCTACCGACCTGGCCGGGGCGGCGGGCTGTTGCAGCGGCTGTTCGCCGACCGGCGGGATTCGACGCCGCCGCGTGGGCTTTACATCCATGGGGAGGTCGGCCGCGGCAAGACCATGCTGATGGACCTGTTCTTCGACAGCAGTTCGGTGGCCCACAAGCGCCGCGCCCATTTCCACGAATTCATGGCCGACACCCATGAGCGGATTTACGGTTTCCGCCAGAAGATCGCGCGCGGCGAGATTTCCGACACCGATCCGGTGCGGCTCACCGCGGCCTCGATCTTCGAGGAGGCGTGGCTGTTGTGCTTCGACGAATTTCACGTCACCGACATCGCCGACGCCATGATCCTCGGCCGGCTGTTCAGCCGGCTGTTCGAGCTTGGCACTGTGGTGGTGGCGACCTCCAACGTCGCCCCGGACGATCTCTACAAGGGCGGCCTCAACCGGGCGCTGTTCCTGCCCTTTATCGCCCAGTTGAAGGAGCGCATGGAGGTGATGCGGCTCGACGCGCGCACCGATTTCCGGCTGGAGAAGCTCGCCGGCATCAAGATGTGGCTGGTGCCCGCCGACCATGCCGCCGACGCTGTGCTCGACCGGACGTGGTCGCGGCTGACCGGCGGGGCGACGCCGCGCCCGCGCGACCTCACCGTCAAGGGGCGGGTGCTGCGGGTGCCGCAGTCGGTCCAGGGCGTGGCGCGCTTTCCTTTCGCTGACCTGTGTGAGAAGCCGCTCGGCGCGTCGGACTATCTGCGCCTCGCGCACGATTATCACACCCTGATCATCGACCACATTCCGGCGATGGCCTACGAGGACCGCAACACCGCCAAGCGCTTCATCACCCTGATCGACGCGCTGTACGACAACAAGGTGAAGCTGATGGCCTCGGCGGCGGCCGATCCGGTGTCGCTCTACAGCGCCACCGAGGGCACCGAAGCCAACGAATTCAAGCGCACCGCCTCGCGGCTGATCGAGATGGGCTCGGAATCCTACCTGGCGCTGCCGCACGGCCACCGCGATTCTTCCGCCAGCGGTGCGACCACCGGCCTGGTCGAGACATGACGCCGGCCTTTCCTCCCCGCTTGCGGGGAAGAGGACGGCAAACGCAGGTTATGCGGCGGATTTCACCCTCCCGACGGCGACCGTTTAGGCGAACGGCGACTTGAACCCATGCCGCGAAAGGTCTAACCAGCCGTCCGGAGCTTCCCCACCCGCTATTCCTCGACTTCAAAGGACAGATTTCCCATGGCGCGTAACAAGATTGCATTGATTGGTTCGGGTCAGATCGGCGGCACGCTGGCGCATCTCGTCGGGCTGAAGGAACTGGGCGACGTCGTCATGTTCGACATCGCCGAGGGCGTGCCGCAGGGCAAGGCGCTCGACCTCGCGCAATCCTCCCCGGTGGATGGTTTCGACGCCAACCTGACCGGCGCCAATTCCTACGAAGCGATCGAGGGCGCCGACGTCGTCATCGTCACCGCCGGCGTGCCGCGCAAGCCCGGCATGAGCCGCGACGACCTTCTCAGCATCAATCTGAAAGTCATGGAGCAGGTCGGCGCCGGCATCAAGAAATACGCGCCCAACGCCTTCGTGATCTGCATCACCAACCCGCTCGACGCCATGGTCTGGGCGCTGCAGAAGGCCTGCGGTCTGCCGCAGAAGAAGGTGGTCGGCATGGCCGGCGTGCTCGATTCCGCGCGCTTCCGTTATTTCCTCGCCGACGAGTTCAACGTCTCGGTCGAGGATGTCACCGCCTTCGTGCTCGGCGGCCACGGCGACACCATGGTGCCGCTGACCAAATATTCCACCGTCGCGGGCATTCCGCTGCCGGACCTCGTCAAGATGGGCTGGACCTCGCAGGCCCGCATCGACGAGATCGTCGACCGCACCCGCAACGGCGGCGCCGAGATCGTCAACCTGCTCAAGACCGGCTCGGCGTTCTACGCGCCCGCAGCTTCTGCGATCGCGATGGCGGAAAGCTATCTGCGTGACAAGAAGCGCGTGCTGCCCTGCGCCGCCTATCTCAACGGCGAATACGGCGTGAAGGACATGTATGTCGGCGTGCCGGTGGTGATCGGCGCCAAGGGCGTCGAGCGCGTCGTCGAGATCGAACTGGCCGGCAAGGATCGCGAAGGCTTCGACAAGTCGGTCGGCGCCGTGCAGGGCCTCGTCGACGCCTGCAAGAAGATCGCGCCCGACCTGCTCGGCAAGTAAGCGGCGCTTCGCTTCCTTGGACGCGGTCCGGCGACAACGCCGGGCCGCGCCGGTCTTCCCCTCCTCCGCTGTTTCCCTTTTCGTTATTTTCCGGGGCAATCCATGAATATCCACGAATATCAGGCCAAGGCCGTGCTGAAGGAATTCGGCGTGGCGGTGTCACGCGGCGTGCCGATCCTCAAGGCGGCCGACGCTGAAGCCGCCGCGAAGGAGCTCGGCGGTCCGTTGTGGGTGGTGAAGAGCCAGATCCATGCCGGCGGTCGCGGCAAAGGCAAGTTCAAGGAAGCCTCGGCCGGCGACAAGGGCGGCGTCCGCCTCGCCAAGTCGATCGACGAGGTCAAGCAGTTCGCCAGCGAGATGCTGGGCGCGACGCTGGTGACGGTGCAGACCGGACCTGCCGGCAAGCAGGTCAACCGCCTCTACATCGAGGACGGCTCCGACATCGCCAAGGAATTCTATCTCTCGGCGCTGGTTGATCGCGAGACCTCCGAGGTGGCGTTCATCGTCTCCACCGAAGGCGGCATGGACATCGAGGACGTTGCGCACAAGACGCCGGAAAAGATCGTGACCTTCTCGATCGATCCGGCCACCGGCGTGATGCCGCATCACGGCCGCCGGGTGGCGCAGGCGCTGGGCCTCAAGGGCGATCTCGCCAAGCAGGCGGAAACGCTGGTGGCGCAGCTCTATACCGCGTTCACCGCCAAGGACATGGCGATGCTGGAGATCAACCCGCTGATCGTCACCAAGCAGGGCGACCTGCGCTGTCTCGACGCCAAGATCTCGTTCGACACCAACGCGCTCTATCGCCATCCCGATGTCATCGCGCTGCGTGACACCTCCGAGGAAGACGCCAAGGAAATCGAGGCGTCGAAATACGACCTCGCCTACATCGCCCTCGACGGCACCATCGGCTGCATGGTCAACGGCGCGGGGCTGGCGATGGCCACCCTCGACATCATCAAGCTCTACGGCGAAAGCCCGGCCAACTTCCTCGATGTCGGCGGCGGCGCTTCGGAGGAGAAGGTCACCGCGGCGTTCAAGATCATCACCGCCGATCCCAACGTGAAGGGCATTCTGGTCAACATCTTCGGCGGCATCATGAAGTGCGACGTCATCGCGCGCGGTGTCATCGCCGCGGTGAAGGCGGTCGGCCTGCAGGTGCCTCTGGTGGTGCGGCTCGAAGGCACCAATGTCGAGGAAGGCAAGACGATCATCCGCGAGAGCGGTCTCAACGTGGTGCCCGCCGACGATCTCGACGACGCCGCGCAGAAGATCGTCAACGCCGTGAAGGGGAAGTAAGCCGATGTCCGTCCTGATCGATAGAAACACCAAGGTGATCTGCCAGGGCTTCACCGGCAAGAACGGCACCTTCCATTCCGAAGCCGCCATCGCCTATGGCACGAAAATGGTCGGCGGCACCTCGCCGGGCAAGGGTGGGTCCACCCATCTTGGCCTGCCGGTGTTCGACACCGTGTCCGAGGCGCGGGCCAAGACCGGCGCCGACGCCTCCGTGATCTACGTGCCGCCGCCGGGCGCCGCCGACGCGATCTGCGAGGCCATCGACGCCGAAGTGCCGCTGATCATCTGCATCACCGAGGGCATTCCGGTGCTCGACATGGTGCGGGTCAAGCGTTCGCTGTCGGGCTCGAAGTCGCGCCTGATCGGGCCGAACTGCCCCGGCGTCGTCACCGCCGGCGAATCCAAGATCGGCATCATGCCGGCCAACATCTTCAAGCCGGGCAATGTCGGCATCGTGTCGCGCTCCGGCACCCTGACCTATGAAGCCGTTTTCCAGACCACCCAGGCCGGGCTCGGCCAGACCTCGGCGGTGGGCATCGGCGGCGACCCGGTCAAGGGCACCGAATTCATCGAGGTGCTGGAAATGTTCCTCGCCGACGACAAGACCGAATCGATCATCATGATCGGCGAGATCGGCGGTTCCGCCGAGGAGGACGCCGCCCAGTTCCTCAAGGACGAGGCGAAGCGCGGTCGCAAGAAGCCGATGGTCGGTTTTATCGCCGGCCGCACCGCGCCTCCGGGCCGGCGCATGGGTCATGCCGGCGCCATCGTGTCCGGCGGCAAGGGCGACGCCGAATCCAAGATCGCGGCCATGGAAGCGGCCGGGATCATCGTGTCGCCGTCGCCGGCGCGACTCGGCACCACCCTGGTGGAGAAATTGAAAGGCTGATTCAGTCCTTGGTTCTTTTCAGCGCGAAGTTTTGCCCCAAATAGGGTAAAAGGTGCGGCCAAACTCGATGCCGATACCAAATCGGGCGATTTCGCCCGATTTTCCAGCGCGATGCCAATTACCAGGACGCTCTTCATGTCTCGTCAGGATGCGAACGCCAACTTCGCCCTCACTTCTTTTCTCGATGGCGCCAACGCCAGCTATATCGACGAACTCTATGCCCGGTACGAGAAGGAGCCGTCGTCGGTCGACGCGGAATGGGCGGAATTCTTCAAAAGCCTGAAGGACCAGCCGGCAGACGTGGCCAGCAACGCGCGGGGCCCGTCCTGGGAGAAGGCCAACTGGCCGGTCGCACCCCGTGACGACCTGACCTCGGCGCTGGACGGCAACTGGGTGCAGGTCGAAAAGGCGGTCGGAACCAAGATCGCGGCTCGCGTACAGGCCGGTGACGGCGGCCACACCTCGGCCGACGTGCTGCAGGCTACCCGCGATTCGGTGCGGGCGCTCATGCTGATCCGCGCCTACCGCATACGGGGCCATTTCCACGCCGATCTCGACCCGCTCGGCATCGAGGGCCAGAAGGACCACGAGGAGCTCGATCCGCGCTCCTACGGCTTCACCGACGCGGACTGGGACCGCAAGATTTTCCTCGATCACGTGCTCGGGCTTGAATTCGCCACGCTGCGTGAAATTGTCGCAATTCTCAAGCGCACCTACTGCCAGACCCTCGGCGTCGAGTTCATGCACATCTCCAATCCGGCGCAGAAGGCGTGGATTCAGGAGCGCATCGAGGGGCCGGACAAGGAGATCAGCTTCACCCGCGAGGGCCGCCGCGCCATTCTGATGAAGCTCGTCGAGGCCGAAGGCTTCGAGAAGTTCTGCGACGTGAAGTTCACCGGCACCAAGCGCTTTGGTCTCGACGGCGGCGAATCGCTGATCCCGGCACTGGAGCAGATCATCAAGCGCGGCGGCAATCTCGGCCTGCGCGACGTCGTGCTCGGCATGCCCCATCGCGGCCGACTCAACGTGCTGACCCAGGTGATGGCCAAGCCGCACCGGGCTTTGTTCCATGAGTTCAAGGGCGGCTCGGCCAACCCCGACGAGGTCGAGGGATCGGGCGACGTCAAGTACCATCTCGGCGCCTCATCCGACCGCGAGTTCGACGGCAACAAGGTCCATCTGTCGCTGACCGCCAATCCTTCCCACCTCGAGATCGTCGATCCCGTGGTGCTCGGCAAGGTGCGCGCCAAGCAGGACCAGAACGGCGATCCGCCGGACCAGCGCATTTCGGTGCTGCCGCTCCTGATGCATGGCGACGCGGCGTTCGCCGGCCAGGGCGTGGTGGCGGAGTGTTTCGCGCTGTCGGACCTCAAGGGCTATCGCACCGGCGGCTCGATCCACTTCATCGTCAACAACCAGATCGGCTTCACCACCTATCCGCGCTACTCGCGCTCCTCGCCCTATCCTTCGGACGTGGCGAAGATGATCGACGCGCCGATCTTCCATGTGAACGGCGACGATCCGGAAGCGGTGGTGTTCGCGGCCAAGGTGGCGGTGGAATTCCGGCAGAAATTCCACAAGCCGGTCGTGATCGACATGTTCTGCTACCGTCGCCACGGCCACAACGAGGGCGACGAGCCGTCCTTCACCAACCCGGTGATGTACAAGAAGATCGCGACTCATCCGACGGTGCTCGAGATCTACACCAGGCGGCTGATCGCCGACGGCGTCGTCACCGAGGGTGAGGTCGACAAGGCCAAGGCCGACTGGCGCGCGCGCCTCGACGCCGAGCTTGAGGCCGGCGCCGGCTACAAGCCCAACAAGGCCGACTGGCTCGACGGCAAGTGGGCGGGCTTCAAGTCCGCGGAGATCGGCGAGGATCCGCGCCGCGGCAACACCGGCGTCCCCATCAACGAACTGAAGGAAATCGGCAAGGTCATCACCAAGGTGCCGGATGGATTCCGCATCCATCGCACCGTGCAACGCTTCCTCGATGCCCGCGCCAAGGCCATCGAGAGCGGCGAGGGCGTCGACTGGGCGACCGGCGAGGCGCTGGCGTTCTGCTCGCTGATGAGGGACGGCTATCACATCCGCCTGTCGGGTCAGGATTCCGAGCGCGGCACCTTCTCGCAGCGCCATTCGGTGCTGTTCGACCAGGAGGACGAGAGCCGCTACACGCCGTTCAATCATCTTGGCGGCAAGCAGGGCCACTACGAGGTCATCAACTCGCTGCTGTCGGAAGAAGCGGTGCTCGGCTTCGAGTACGGCTATTCGCTGGCCGAACCCAACGCACTGTCGATGTGGGAAGCCCAGTTCGGCGACTTCGCCAACGGCGCGCAGGTGGTGTTCGACCAGTTCATCTCCTCGGCCGAGCGCAAGTGGCTGCGCATGTCCGGCCTCGTCTGCCTGCTGCCGCACGGCTACGAAGGGCAGGGGCCGGAGCATTCCTCGGCGCGGCTCGAGCGCTTCCTGCAGATGTGCGCCGAAGACAACATGCAGGTCGCCAACCTCACCACGCCGGCGAACTATTTCCATGTGCTGCGCCGCCAGCTCAAGCGCGAGATCCGCAAGCCGCTGATCCTGATGACGCCGAAGTCGCTGCTGCGCCACAAGCGTGCGGTATCGAAGCTCGCCGAGTTCGGACCGGACACCTCGTTCCACCGCGTGCTGGAGGACGATGCCGAGACCGGCGGCGCGACCAAGCTGGTCGCCGACAGCGCGATGCGCCGCGTCGTGATCTGCTCGGGCAAAGTCTATTACGACCTTGTCGAGGAGCGCGAGAAGCGCGGCCTCGACGACATCTATCTGCTGCGCATCGAGCAGCTCTATCCGGTGCCGCTGAAGACGCTGGTGCAGATCCTCGAGCGCTTCAAGAAGGCGGAAGTGGTGTGGTGCCAGGAAGAGCCGCGCAACATGGGCGCGTGGTACTTCATCGAGCCCTATCTCGAATGGGTCCTGAACCAGATCGGCGGGGCCCACAAGCGGCCGCGCTACGCCGGCCGCGCCGCGTCGGCGGCCACCGCGACCGGCCTGATGTCCAAGCATCTCGGCCAGTTGAAGTCCCTGCTCGACGAAGCGCTCGGCTGACGGGCTTGACGGCGGCGGCACACAAGACGGTCGCCGCCGCGCTGTTTTTCATTGGTGTTGAATTGATCAGGCGCTGATGGCCGACGGGCCGCTCAGGGCGCAAGAGGAAAAGAAAATGGCTGAAATTCGCGTTCCGACACTCGGCGAGTCCGTCACCGAAGCCACCATCGGCCGCTGGTTCAAGAAGCCCGGCGATGCCGTCGCGGTCGATGAGCCGTTGGTCGAACTCGAAACCGACAAAGTGACCATCGAGGTGCCGGCGCCGTCCGCGGGCACTCTCGGCGAGATCGTCGCCAAGGATGGCGAGACCGTCGCGGTCGGCGCGCTGCTCGGCCAGATCACCGAAGGTGCCGGCGGCGCCAAGCCTGCTCCCGCCGCTGCACCGGCGAAGGCGGCCGCGCCGGCCGCCGCGGCTCCCGTGCCCGCCCAGAAGTCGCCGCCGTCGGATGCCCCGCAGGCACCGTCGGTGCGCAAGCTCTCCGCCGAATCCGGCGTCGATCCCGCAACCGTCGCCGGCTCCGGCAAGGACGGCCGCGTCACCAAGGGCGATATGCTGGCGGCGATCGAGAAGGCCGCCTCCGCCCCGACGCCGGTCAGCCAGCCCGCTGCCGCGGTCCAGGTCCGCGCTCCGTCGCCCGCCGATGATGCCGCCCGCGAGGAGCGGGTGAAGATGACCCGGCTGCGCCAGACCATCGCCCGCCGCCTCAAGGACGTGCAGAACACCGCCGCCATGCTCACGACCTTCAACGAGGTCGACATGACCAACGTGATGGCGCTGCGCGCGCACTACAAGGATGCGTTCGAGAAGAAGCACGGCAGCAAGCTCGGCTTCATGGGCTTCTTCACCAAGGCCTGCGTGCAGGCGCTGAAGGACGTGCCCGCGGTCAACGCCGAGATCGACGGCAGCGACCTGATCTACAAGAACTACTACCACATCGGTGTCGCGGTCGGCACCGACAAGGGCCTGGTGGTGCCGGTGGTGCGCGACTGCGACCAGAAGTCCATCGCCCAGATCGAGAAGGACATCGCCGACTTCGGCCGCCGCGCCCGCGATGGCCAGCTCAAGATCGATGAGATGCAGGGCGGCACCTTCACCATCACCAATGGCGGCATCTACGGATCGCTGATGTCGACGCCGATCCTCAACGCGCCGCAGTCGGGCATCCTCGGCATGCACAAGATCCAGGAGCGGCCGGTGGCGATCGGCGGCAAGGTCGAGATCCGCCCGATGATGTATCTGGCGGTGTCTTACGATCACCGCGTCATCGACGGCAAGGAGGCCGTCACGTTCCTGGTCCGCATCAAGGAAAGTCTTGAGGACCCGGCGCGACTGGTGCTCGATCTCTGACCGGCGGCGCTGATTATGAATAGCGTCGCCATCGTCACCGGAGGCAGCCGCGGAATCGGCCGCGCCACAGCGCTTGCCGCTGCCAAGCTTGGGTACAAAGTCGTGGTCGGCTACGCCAGCAACGAGGCGGCGGCCGACGACGTTGTCGCGGCGATCGAAGCCAGCAACGGAAAGGCCATCGCGGTGAAGTGCGATGTCGGTGTCGAAGCCGACATCTTGCATCTGTTCAAGGAAGCTGACGGCTTCGGCAGGCTCGGTGCGCTGGTCAATAATGCCGGCGTGGTGGATCGCACCGCGCGCGTCGACGAGATGTCGGCCGAGCGGCTGGCGCGAATGATGACCGTCAATGTGGTCGGCAGCATCCTGTGCGCGCGCGAGGCGGTGAAGCGGATGTCGCGCAAGCATGGCGGCGCCGGCGGCGTCATCGTCAACCTGTCGTCGGTGGCGGCGACCCTCGGCTCGCCTGGTCTCTATGTGGACTATGCCGCGTCCAAGGGTGCGATCGACACTTTCACCGTCGGTCTCGCCCGTGAGGTGAGCGCGGAGGGTATTCGCGTCAATGCAATCCGCCCCGGGCTGATCGATACGGACATTCACGCCAGCGGCGGCGAACCCGGTCGCGCCCAGAGGCTGGCGCATAGCGTGCCGATGCAGCGCGTCGGCACCGCCGAGGAGGTGGCCAACGCCGTGGTCTGGCTGATGTCGGACGAGGCGTCCTACGTCACCGGCACCATCTTCGATGTCTCGGGTGGCCGCTAGCCCGCGGCCCTCACCTTTGCAGGAATAGTTGTCATGGCTTCTTACGATCTCATCGTCATCGGCACCGGTCCCGGCGGTTATGTGTGCGCGGTGCGCGCCGCGCAACTCGGCCTCAAGACCGCGGTGGTGGAAAAGCGCGCGACCCTCGGCGGCACCTGCCTCAATGTCGGCTGCATTCCCTCCAAGGCGCTGCTGCACGCCTCCGAATTGTTCGAGGAGGCCGGGCACGCCTTCGCGAAGATGGGCATCGGCGTCTCCAAGCCCAAGCTCGACCTCAAGCAGATGCTGGCGTTCAAGGACGAGGCCGTCGACGGCAACGTCAAGGGCGTCGACTTCCTGATGAAGAAGAACAAGATCGACGTCGTCCACGGCGCGGGCCGCATCACGGCTCCCGGCAAGGTGGAAGTCACCGGCGGCGACGGCAAGACGCAGACGCTGGAGACGAAGAACATCGTCATCGCCACTGGCTCCGATGTCGCGCAGCTCAAGGGCATCGCCATCGACGAGAAGCGCGTGGTGTCCTCGACCGGCGCGCTGACGCTGGACAAGGTGCCCGAGAAGCTTCTGGTGATCGGCGCCGGCGTGATCGGCCTCGAACTCGGCTCGGTGTGGCGCCGCCTCGGCGCCGAGGTGACGGTGGTGGAATTCCTCGACCGCATCCTGCCGGGCATGGATTCCGAGGTCGCGCGGCAGTCGCAGCGCCTGCTGGAGAAGCAGGGCATGAAATTCCGGCTCGGCGCCAAAGTCACCGGCGTCGATACGTCGGGCAAGAAACTGAAGGCGACGATCGAGCCGGCCAAATCTGATTCAAAGTCGGGCGGCACGGCGGAAGCGCTCGACGCCGACGTGGTGCTGGTGGCTATCGGCCGCGTGCCTTACACCGAAGGACTCGGCCTGCAGGAAGCCGGCGTCGCCATGGACGAGCGCGGCCGGGTCAAGACGGATGCGCATTTCGCCACGAGCGTGAAGGGCATCTACGCCATCGGTGACGTGATCACCGGGCCGATGCTGGCGCACAAGGCCGAGGACGAGGGCGTTGCGGTTGCCGAGATCATCGCCGGCCAGGCTGGGCACGTGAATTACGACGTGATCCCGGCGGTGGTCTACACCTATCCGGAAATCGCTTCGGTCGGAAAATCCGAGGACGATCTCAAGGCGGCGAACGTCGCCTACAATGTCGGCAAGTTCCCGTTCACCGCCAATGGCCGCGCCAAGGCCAACCAGCAGACCGACGGCTTCGTGAAGATTCTCGCCGACGCCAAAACCGACCGCGTGCTCGGCGTGCATATCGTCGGTGCGGATGCCGGCAACATGATCGCGGAGCCGGCGGTGGCGATGGAATTCGGCGCGTCGTCGGAAGACATTGCGCGGACCTGCCATGCCCATCCGACGCTGCCCGAGGCGGTGAAGGAAGCCGCGCTTGCGGTCGACAAGCGCGCGATCCATATGTGAAAGCTGGCCGGCACGGTGCCGGCCGCGCGGGATCGAGGATCCGTCATGCGTCGGTGGCTGCGTCCGCTGTGGGTGTTGCTTGCACTGATTTTCCTGCTCGAGGCGTGGCTGTGGGAGCGCGTCGCGCCGGTGATCGCGCGCGTGGTCGCGCTGATCCCGCTGCCCCGTCTCAAGCGATGGCTGGCCGGGTGCATCGCCTATCTCTCTCCGGGCGCGACGCTGATCGTGTTCGCGGTGCCGTTCATCGTGCTGGCGCCGGTCGGGCTGCTCGAGGGCTGGCTGCTGGCGCACAAGTATTTCATTGCCGCCACGGCGCTGCTGGTCGCGCACAAAGTCGTCGGCGTTGGCCTGATCGCCTTCGTGTTCGACGTGACCCGCGACAAGCTGCTGCTGATGCCGTGGTTTCGCGGGCTCTATGAGTTTGTCATCGATCTGCGCGCCAGGGCACTCGCGCTGGTCGCGCCGTTCCGGCGCGCGATCCGGCAATGGATGGCGCGTCTGCGCCGGCGCGCATCATCGGGTTTCGTCAGCCGGCTGCGGCGGCGCATGCACGCCTCGCGCTCGTCGTGAGCGACGATCCTACATCAGATGTACGGCGTGGGGTGCGAGCAGGCCGATCGCGGTGAAGGCCAGTCCCGTCAGCGCCATCGCGCCGGCGATCCAGGCCAGCGCGACCATCCCGGTGATGATGGTGGCCGATGCCAGCACGATGCCGATCTGGAACGCCGCCGACGCCACCTCGTAATGATGATAGCGCGCCAGCGCGAGGTCGCGCGCGTGCTCGGCGTGCTTGGCGCGGGCGGCCAGCTGCTCGGAGCCCTCGCCGGTTTCCGGCTCGGAGCGATAGCGCGCGGCGGTCTTGCTCCAGTCGTCGATCTGCCGGGCGAGCGCGGCCTTCTGCGCCTCGTCGCTGATCGCGCCGAGGGTCAGCCGGGTCTGTTCGGACGCGGTCTGCACCACGGTGCGGCGGATGCTCTTGGCCTGGAAGAACGCCCACAGATTGGCGGCTTCGACATTGCTGCTGATGGATTCGGTCTGCGCACCCTTGCCCATCGTTTCCGACAGGGCGAGAAACAGGGCCATGATCGCGATCAGCAGCGCGATCTTCTTGTTGGAGCCGGATGCGTGCTCGGCATGCTCGGCGTGTTCGATGCTTTCGTGCGCACCCATGTGATGGTTCCCTGTGATCGAAACGGCCGCCACGATTGACCGAACGGCGCGCGGCGCGCAAGGGGCGGCCGGGCCACACCGGGCGACAAAATGCGATCAGGCGCGGGGATGCGCGGTCCGGTAGACGTCGAGCAGGCGCTCGGCGTCGACCCCGGTGTAGATCTGCGTGGTCGAGAGCGAGGCGTGGCCGAGCAGTTCCTGGATGGCGCGCAGGTCGCCGCCGCGCGACAGCAGATGCGTGGCGAAGGAATGGCGCAACGCATGCGGCGTGGCGCTGTCGGGCAGGCCGAGCGCGCCGCGCAGCCGCTCCATGGTGAGCTGGATGATGCGCGGCGACAGCGGGCCGCCGCGCGCGCCGACAAAGACCGGGCTGTCCGCCGCCAGCACATGCGGACACATGGCCACATAGTCGGCGACCAGCGCCAGTACGTTGCGCAGCACCGGCACCATCCGGGTCTTGTTGCCTTTGCCGGTGACGATGATGACGTCACCTTCGCCGGGGCGCGGCACGTCGCGGCGCTTGAGGCCGAGCGCTTCGGAAATGCGCAGCCCCGAGCCGTAGAGCAGCGCCATCACTGCGGCGTCGCGCGCCCAGATCCAGGGCTCGCGGTTTTCGCCGGCGCGGATATCGGCGTCGGCCATCCGTTTCGCCGACGTCATCTCGATGGGTTTCGGCAGGCTCTTGCCGATCTTCGGGGCGCGGATGGCGGACAGCGCGCCGACCTTGCCCTTGCCCTCGCGTTCGAGGAACCGGCCGAACGAGCGCAGCCCCGCCAGCGCCCGCATCAGCGAACGCCCGCCGATGGCGTCAGTGCGGCGCGACGCCATGAAGGCGCGCACGTCGGTGGCCTCGATGGCGGCGAATTGCTTGAGCGTCACCGGACCGCCCCAATGTTCGCTGAGAAAGACCAGACACTGGCGCAGGTCGCGCTCATAGGCTTCCAGCGTTTTCGGCGACAGTCGCCGCTCGGCGCGCAGGTGCCCCAGCCATCGCGCCATCTCCACCTGGAGGTCCGGCGCGGCGCAGGCCAGCAGTCTATGCGCTGGATCGGGTTCGGGTGCCGCGGCGGCTTTGGCCATCAGATGTCCGATGCTTGACAGGAATCGGTTTATCGCACCCTTTTCCTTAGTTCCCTGTTAATCCGGATCCCTCCCGCCATGGCTACACGGGTCGTCGATGTTCTCGTCCCGGTGGCGCTGAACCAGACCTATTCCTATCGTGTGGCCGACGACGCGGACCTCAAGCCCGGCGACGTGGTCAGCGTGCCGCTCGGCGCCCGCGACGTCACCGCCGTGGTGTGGGCCGACAACCCGAACCCTGATCCACGGCTGCACAACCGGCTCAAGGACGTCGGCCACCGCCTCGACGTGCCGCCGCTGCGCGAGGAACTGCGCAGCTTTGTCGACTGGGTGGCGGGCTATACCCTGTCGGCGCGCGGCATGGTGCTGCGCATGACGCTGCGCATGGGCGAGCATCTCGGCCCCGAGCGTCTGCGCATGGGGGTGCGGCTGGTCGGGACGCCGCCGCCGCGCATGACGTCCGCGCGCCATCGCGTGATCGCGCTGTTGTCGGACGGGCTGCTTCACGCCAAGACCGAGGCCGCGCGCGAGGCCGGCGTCAGCGCCTCGGTGATCGACGGTCTGGTCGACGAGGGCACGCTGGTCACCGAACCGATGCCGCGGGAGGCGGTGGAGGAACCCGATCCCGAATTCGCCCGGCCCGATTTCTCTCCGGAGCAGGATGTCGCCGCGGCGACGCTGCGGGAGATGGCGTCGCGGGAGGCGTTCGGCGTTGCATTGCTCGATGGTGTTACCGGCTCGGGCAAGACCGAGGTCTATTTCGAGGCGGTGGCCGAGATTATCCGCAAGGGGCGGCAAGCGCTGATCCTGATGCCGGAGATCGCGCTCACCGGCCAGTTCCTCGACCGCTTCGCGCAGCGCTTCGGCGTGCGGCCGATCGAGTGGCACTCGGAGCTGACGCCGCGAAGGCGCGCGCGCAACTGGGCGGCGGTGGCGTCGGGCGAGGCGCGGGTGGTGGTCGGCGCGCGCTCGGCGCTGTTCCTGCCCTATGCCGCTCTCGGCCTCGTCATCGTCGACGAAGAGCACGACCAGGCCTACAAGCAGGACGAGGGCGTGCACTACCACGCCCGCGACATGGCGGTGGTGCGAGGGCATATCGCGAAGATCCCCGTCATCCTGTGCTCGGCGACGCCGTCGGTGGAGAGCGAGGTCAATGCGCGCAAGGGCCGCTACACGCGCGTGGCGCTGCCGTCGCGGTTCGGCGGCCAGCACATGCCGCAGATCGAGGCCATCGATCTGCGGCACGAAGGCCCGGCGCGCGGCCGCTTCATCTCGCCGCGGCTTGCGGAGCAGGTGCAGATCGCCATCGAGCGCAAGGAACAGGCGCTGCTGTTTCTCAACCGGCGCGGCTATGCGCCGCTGACGTTGTGCCGCGCCTGCGGCCACCGCTTCTCCTGCAACATCTGCGACGCCTGGCTGGTCGATCACCGTTTCCGTCAGCGGCTGGTCTGCCATCACTGCGGCTTCTCGATGCCGCGCCCGCACCAGTGTCCGCAGTGCGGCGCGGAGAACTCGCTGGCGGCGATCGGTCCCGGCGTCGAACGCTTGCAGGAGGAGGCGGCGGCGCTGTTCCCGCAGGCGCGCACGCTGGTGCTGTCGAGCGATCTCATCACCGACATCGAGACCATGCGCGCGGAACTGAACGCGATCGCGGAAGGCCGGGTCGATATCATCATCGGCACGCAGCTGGTGGCCAAGGGCCACAACTTCCCGCGGCTCAATCTGGTCGGCGTGATCGACGCCGATCTCGGCCTCGGCAACGGCGATCCGCGCGCCGCCGAGCGCACCTTCCAGTTGCTCAATCAGGTGATCGGCCGCGCCGGGCGCGAGCAGGGCCGCGGCATCGGCTTCCTGCAGACTCATCAGCCCGAGCATCCGGTGATGAAGGCGCTGGTGGCGATCGACCGCGAGGCGTTCTACGCGAGCGAGATCGCGGCGCGTGAAGCTGCGCTGTATCCGCCGTTCGGGCGGCTGGCGGCGCTGATCGTCTCGGCCGGTGATCGCCCCACGGCGGAAGGGTTCGCGCGCAAACTGGCCGCGCTGGCGCCGCGCGACGAGCGTGTGCAGGTGCTCGGCCCGGCGGAAGCGCCGCTCGCGGTCATCAAGGGCCGCTATCGTTTCCGCCTGCTGGTGAAATCCGCGCGCGCGTTCGATCTGTCGGGCTGTCTGCGCGACTGGCTCGCCGCCGCACCGAAGACGACCGGCAGCCTCAAGCTCGAAGTGGACATCGACCCGCAGAGCTTTTTGTGACGGTCATGAAAAAGGCCGACGCAACCGGCGCCGGCCCTTTCAACTCACGCTACTCTACGCCACACAACAACGCTACGCTACGAACTGAGTTGATTGAGCATGATGTGATCCGAAAACCGCTTCGCACTTTTCGGCATCATGCTCGTGCTTACTGAACTTCGGCGACCACCATGCCGACGCCGCGGCCGGTGAGGCCGATGGCCTGCGCGGCGCCCTTCGACAGGTCGAGCACGCGACCGCGGATGAACGGGCCGCGGTCGTTGACGGTGACCAGCACGCTGCGGCTGCCATGGGTCACCTTGAGGCGGGTGCCGAACGGCAGGCTGCGATGGGCCGCGGTCATGGCGTGCTGGTTGAAGCGCTGGCCGGAGGCGGTCTTGTTGCCGGCCTCGTTGCCGTAATAGGACGCCATTCCGGAGAAAGTGCGAGCGGTGCCGGCCGAGGCGTGGGCGTCGCGCCAGCCCTTGCGGCTGGCCGCCTCGCTGGCGGAGGTGCTGAAGGCGAGCAGGCCGACAGCCAGCAGTGCCATCGAGCCATTCCGGGTATTCACGGACTGCCTCGGCGCGCCCTTGAAAGCTATCAACATATAGTGGTTCCCCATCTTGGTATATCGATCAGGAGGCTGGCTAGATCGAGCCAGAACTCGCGTGAAGGGACGGGTCTTCCACTAATGAGGCATAAAGGCGGCGGCGCTGTTGTTCCCTATAGCATCGGGTATTCGTTCGCCTCTTGTCCCAATATCTTGTTTACTTTATTTTATCAGTAATTTTGATGGATATATACTATAATTTCGGATTGAATACTGTATTCGTCGCCAGCGTTTCTGCGGCGCGTAGTAAAGAGCAGGCGGCTGTGACATCGCTCTGTCATGCAGTAAATGCAATGCAGCATGAGCGGGGCGGGCAGCTCGATCGTCTTGGGTGCGCTTCCGGTGCGCCTCGGGCTCCTCTTGGGTTCCCGAAACGATTGCGGCAGCGTCTCAAATCCGCAGCGCGCAGTCACGATGGTGCCGGTCGGAGACGGCGGTTCCCGGCGCGGTGCGGGCTGGGCCGTCAAGACGGCTCGGGCCGGGAGCGCGCGGAGGGTGCGATCCCGGCAGAGCGCCATGACGCCGTCGCCGCCTGGACGTGACCATGCGACAACCCGGCCGCGCGAAAAGCGTCTTCGCCGCCGCGGTCATGTTGCACCTGCGCGCGCGCTATGTTAGCAAAACCGCGATTTTGGGCTGCCGGGCAGGTCGCTCCGGCCGGAAATCGAAGTCCCGCTTGAATTCCAAGGACTTGGATCGCACTTGCGTCGCTCGGTGCCGTCACGGCGCTCGTCTTGCGGCGACGGTCCCCGCTTTGGACATTCGACAGCTAGAAGAGCTTATCTGTGGCAGCTGAAGATCCTTCCGTATCTGGCGTGTCCGGCCGTTATGCGACGGCGCTGTTTGAACTGGCGCGCGACCAGAAATCCGTCGATGCCGTCAAGGCGGACCTCGACAAGTTCGCGGCCATGCTGGCGGAGAGCCCCGATCTCTTGAGGCTGGTGCGCAGCCCGGTGTTTACCGCCGAGGCCCAGACCAAGGCGCTCGACGCCGTGCTGGCCAAGGCCGGCATCACCGGCATTGCCGCTAATTTCCTGAAAGTGCTGACCGCCAACCGCCGGCTGTTCGCGGTTGGCGACGTGATCCGCGCGTTCCGCGCGCTGGTCGCCAAGTTCAAGGGCGAGGCCACCGCGGAAGTCACCGTGGCGGAGCCGCTCAGCGACAAGAATCTCGACGCTCTCAAGGCCGCGCTGAAGTCAGTGTCGGGCAAGGACGTTGATCTCAACGTGAAGGTCGATCCGTCGATCATCGGCGGGCTTGTGGTCAAGCTCGGCAGCCGCATGGTCGACAGTTCGCTTCGCACCAAACTCAATTCGATCAAGCACGCGATGAAAGAGGCAGGCTGATGGACATCCGCGCCGCGGAAATTTCCGCAATCCTCAAGGACCAGATCAAGAATTTCGGCCAGGAAGCCGAAGTCTCGGAAGTCGGTCAGGTTCTCTCGGTCGGCGACGGCATTGCCCGCGTCTACGGTCTGGACAACGTCCAGGCCGGTGAGATGGTCGAGTTCGAGAACGGCACCCGCGGCATGGCGCTGAACCTCGAAAGCGACAATGTCGGCATCGTCATTTTCGGCGCCGACCGCGAGATCAAGGAAGGTCAGACCGTCAAGCGTACCCGCGCCATCGTGGACGCGCCGGTCGGCAAGGGTCTGCTCGGCCGCGTTGTCGACGCGCTCGGCAATCCGATCGACGGCAAGGGCCCGATCCAGGCGACTGAGCGCAAGCGCGTCGACGTCAAGGCGCCCGGCATCATTCCGCGCAAGTCGGTGCATGAGCCGATGGCGACCGGCCTCAAGGCCATCGACGCCCTGATCCCCGTCGGCCGCGGCCAGCGCGAGCTGATCATCGGCGACCGCCAGACCGGCAAGACCGCGATCGCCCTCGACACCATCCTCAACCAGAAGCCGCTCAACGCTGTCGGCAGCCCCGAGAGCCAGAAGCTGTACTGCGTCTACGTCGCGGTCGGCCAGAAGCGCTCCACCGTCGCGCAGTTCGTGAAGGTGCTCGAGGAGCAGGGCGCGCTCGAATATTCGATCGTCGTCGCCGCCACCGCTTCGGACCCCGCGCCGATGCAGTACCTCGCGCCGTTCACCGGCTGCACCATGGGCGAGTACTTCCGTGACAACGGCATGCACGCCGTCATCATCTATGACGATCTGTCCAAACAGGCCGTCGCCTACCGCCAGATGTCGCTGCTGCTGCGCCGCCCGCCGGGCCGCGAAGCCTATCCGGGCGACGTGTTCTACCTGCACTCCCGCCTGCTCGAGCGTGCCGCCAAGCTCAATGACGACCATGGCAATGGCTCGCTGACCGCGCTGCCGGTGATCGAAACCCAGGCCAACGACGTGTCGGCCTACATTCCGACCAACGTGATCTCGATCACCGACGGCCAGATCTTCCTGGAAACCGATCTGTTCTTCCAGGGTATCCGCCCGGCGGTGAACGTCGGCCTGTCGGTGTCGCGCGTCGGATCGTCGGCGCAGACAAAGGCGATGAAGAAGGTCGCCGGCAAGATCAAGGGCGAGCTCGCGCAGTACCGCGAAATGGCGGCGTTCGCGCAGTTCGGCTCCGACCTCGACGCCTCGACCCAGCGCCTGCTGGCGCGCGGCTCGCGTCTGACCGAGCTTCTCAAACAGCCGCAGTTCTCGCCGCTGAAGATGGAAGAGCAGGTCGTGGTGATCTACGCCGGCGTCAACGGCTATCTCGACGGCATCCCGGTCGCCAAGGTACGCGCCTTCGAGGACGGCCTGCTGTCGCTGCTGCGCGGCAAGCACGCCGACCTTCTCAACGCCATCCGCGACTCGAAGGATCTGTCCGACGACAACGCCGCCAAGCTCAAGAGCGTGGTCGAAGGCTTCACCAAGACGTTTGCGTGATCTCGTCATGGCCGGATTTATTCCGGCCATCCACGTGTTGAGAGCGTGGCGACGAAGGAAGACGTGGATGCCCGGCACAAGGCCGGGCATGACGACAGAGAGGTTTTCGACCCAGCTCGATGTTGGGTCGGCAGGGTGAGATAGAGAATGGCTTCACTCAAGGACATGCGTGTCCGCATCGCCTCGACCAAGGCGACGCAGAAGATCACCAAGGCCATGCAGATGGTTGCGGCGTCGAAGTTGCGGCGCGCCCAGACCGCGGCCGAAGCCGCGCGCCCCTATGCCGAGCGCATGGATGCGGTGATCACCAACATCGCCGCCGCGGCGGCGGGGTCCGGCTCCGCACCGGCGCTGCTCAAGGGCACCGGCAGCGACAAGGTTCACCTGCTGCTGGTGTGTACCGGCGAGCGCGGCCTGTCGGGCGCGTTCAACTCCTCCATCGTCCGCCTCGCCCGCGAGCGCGCGCTGGCCCTGATGAACCAGGGCAAGGAGGTCAAGTTCTTCTGCGTCGGCCGCAAGGGCTACGAGCAGCTCCGCCGCCAGTTCGAACGGCAGATCGTCGGCAATCTCGAGCTGCGCTCGGTCAAGGTGCTCGGCTTCAAGAACGCCGAGGACATCGCCAAGAAGATCGTGGCGATGTTCGACGCCGGCGAGTTCGATGTCTGCACGCTGTTCTATTCGCGCTTCAAGTCGGTGATCGCGCAGGTGCCAACCGCCCAGCAGATCATTCCGCTTGAGCTGACCGAGGCGCCGGACAGCGCCGCCTCCACCGCCGTCTACGATTACGAGCCGGCCGAGGACGAGATTTTGTCGAGCCTGCTGCCGCGCAACCTTGCGGTGCAGATTTTCCGCGCGCTTCTCGAGAACAACGCCTCGTTCTACGGCGCGCAGATGAGCGCGATGGACAATGCCACCCGCAACGCCGGCGACATGATCCGCAAGCAGACGCTGATCTACAACCGTACGCGCCAGGCGATGATTACCAAGGAACTGATCGAAATCATCTCGGGCGCCGAGGCCATCTGAGCCCGTCGCCATACAGACCGAGCTTTAAGGAGAGACCCCCATGGCATCACCCGCCAACCAGACCGGACGTATCACGCAGGTCATCGGCGCCGTCGTCGACGTGAAGTTCGACGGCTATCTGCCGGCCATTCTCAACGCCATCGAGACCACCAACGGCGGCAACCGCCTGGTGCTGGAAGTGGCGCAGCATCTCGGTGAATCCACCGTGCGCGCCATCGCCATGGACACCACCGAAGGTCTGGTGCGCGGCCAGGAAGTCACCGACACCGGCGCGCCGATCAAGGTGCCGGTGGGCGATGGCACGCTCGGGCGCATCATGAACGTCATCGGCCAGCCGGTGGACGAGCAGGGCCCGATCAAGGCCGACGGCACCCGCGCCATCCACCAGGAAGCGCCGCTCTACACCGACCAGTCCACCGAGGCTGAGATCCTCGTCACCGGCATCAAGGTCGTCGACCTGCTCGCGCCCTACGCCAAGGGCGGCAAGATCGGCCTGTTCGGCGGCGCCGGCGTCGGCAAGACCGTGCTCATTCAGGAACTGATCAACAACGTCGCCAAGGCCCACGGCGGCTACTCGGTGTTCGCCGGCGTCGGCGAGCGTACCCGCGAGGGCAACGACCTCTATCACGAGTTCATCGAATCCGGCGTCAACAAGAAGGGCGGCGGCGACGGCTCCAAGTGCGCGCTGGTGTACGGCCAGATGAACGAACCCCCGGGCGCGCGTGCCCGCGTCGGCCTCACCGGCCTTACCGTCGCCGAGCACTTCCGCGATCAGGGCCAGGACGTGCTGTTCTTCGTCGACAACATCTTCCGCTTCACCCAGGCGGGTTCTGAAGTGTCGGCGCTGCTCGGCCGCATCCCCTCGGCGGTGGGTTATCAGCCCACCCTCGCCACCGACATGGGCGCGCTGCAGGAGCGCATCACCACCACCAACAAGGGCTCGATCACCTCGGTGCAGGCGATTTACGTTCCGGCCGACGACTTGACCGACCCGGCGCCGGCGACCTCCTTCGCCCACTTGGACGCGACCACGGTGCTCAACCGCGCGATCTCGGAAAAGGGCATCTATCCGGCGGTGGACCCGCTCGACTCGACCTCGCGCATGCTGTCGCCGCTGATCGTCGGTGAGGAGCACTACCAGACCGCGCGTCTCGTCCAGCAGGTGTTGCAGCGCTACAAGTCGCTGCAGGACATCATCGCCATTCTCGGCATGGACGAACTGAGCGAGGAAGATAAGCTCACCGTCGCCCGCGCGCGCAAGGTTGAGCGCTTCCTGTCGCAGCCGTTCTTCGTCGCCGAAATCTTCACGGGCTCGCCGGGCAAGTTCGTTGATCTCGCCGACACCATCAAGGGCTTCAAGGATCTGTGCCAGGGCAAGTACGATCACCTGCCGGAAGCTGCCTTCTACATGGTCGGCACCATCGAGGAAGCCGTCGAGAAGGGCAAGAAGCTCGCGGCGGAAGCGGCGTAATTCAAATGTGTCATTGCCGGGCATAGACCGTCGAAGACGGGCGTAAACGCCCTTATGACCCGGCAATCCGTTCTTCCCGTGATTTTGATTGATGGACTCGCGGGTCAAGCCCGCGGGTGACAATCGAGAAAGCATCGAGACATGGCCAACACCTTCCACTTCGATCTGGTCTCGCCGGAAAAGATCGCCTTCTCGGGCGAGGTCGAACAGGTCGACATTCCCGGCGTCGAGGGCGATCTCGGCGTGATGGCCGGCCATGCGCCGCTGGTGGCGAGCGTGCGACCCGGCGTGCTCACCGTCACTGTCGGCGGCAAGCACGAGAAGATCATCGTGCTCGGCGGCATCGCCGAGATTTCCGCCAAGGGCCTCACCGTCCTCGCCGACACCGCGACCTCGCTGGCGGAGCTCGATCGCGAGCTGCTGGCGCAGCAGATCACTGAGATGGAAGAAGCCCTGAAGGAAGAGGAAGGCAACGCGCTCGACCGCGCCATCACCCGCCTCGACCACTTCAAGGCGATCCAGCAGCAGGTCACCTCGACGGCTATGCATTGAGCCGGACGCGGCGCGGGCTTCCGCCTGTGTCCGGCATGACGGCTGCGGCCGTTGTTCAGGGAAGGTCATGACGCTCCGCCGCCACCCGATCTGGCCGCGACATTCCACTCCGGGTATGCGTCCATGACCGGAATTCCCGATCCTTCGTCGCTGCGCATTCTCGTCATCGGCGACTACAGTCACATCAAGAGCCAATATCCCGAGCGAACCACGTTGCTGTGGACCGGCGCGCGGTCGCCGGCCGATCCGCGCGCGATCGACGGCATGGCCACACCAGGCCGCGTCATGCGTGCGCTACGCGAGGCGCGCGAAGGCAAATACGATGTGGTCGTGGCCTATCCGCACCGCTATTCGGCGTGGCACCCGCGCTACTGGTTTCGCGGTCTCCTCTCCACCCCGCTCCACCCGTGGGCGGGCCTGACCCGCGCCTTCGGCGTCAGTCTCCTGCGCTGGCGCGATCCGAAAGTGCCGGTCGTTGCTGTCGATATGGGCGATGCGTTCAGCATCCCGCGCAGCGCGATCTTTCTGCTCGACAGGGCCGCGGTGTTTCTCAAGCGCGAGCTGCCGGTGGACAACTGGCAGGTGTTCTACGGATCCGCGCATCCCAATCTGCCGACCCTTCGATTCCGCAAGAAACCACGCTGGCAGCGGCGTCTTCGCAAGCTGAGGCCGATCTCGCTGCCGCTGATCGACTTCGATCCGGCGATGCGGCTTGCAGACTTTCCGGACAAGACCCACGACATCTTCTTTGTCGGCGGGGTCGACGGCAATTCGAGCGTGCGGGCGGCGGGGCTGCCCGAACTCGAACGCCTGAAAGCGCTGGGCTACAAGATCGACCAGCCGACCCAGCGCCTCGACCGCCGCGCTTATCTGGAGCGGATGTCACATTCCTGGATCGCGTGGTCGCCGGAGGGTCTCGGCTGGGATTGCAACCGGCATTATGAGGCTGCCATCGCCCAGTCGGTGCCGCTGATGAATCATCCGACCATCATCCGGCATGCGCCGATGCTGGAGGGAGTTCACGGCCTTTACTACGATCCGGAGCCGGGTGGGCTGGAACGGCGCGCCGTCGCGGCGCTGGCCGACAAGGATCATCTGCGCGCCATGGCGACCGCCGCACGCGATCATGCTTTCGCGCATACGACGGTGGCGGCGCATTGCGATTATATACTGCGCTGTGCGTTCGATCCCGCCGTCTGAGGGCGCGCTCACGCGCCGGCGAAGCGGGAGAATTCCTGCACCACCCGCTCATAGACCGGGCGCTTGAACGGCACGATCAGTTCGGGAAGGTTCTTCATCGGCTCCCAGCGCCAGTCGACGAACTCCGCCTTGTGGCCGGCGGGCGCGGCGACATTGATCTCGCTGTCCTTGCCGGTGAAGCGCATCGCGTACCATTTCTGCTTCTGGCCGCGGAACCGTCCCTTCCAGGCGCGGCCGGCGACCGTGCGCGGAATGTCGTAGGTCAGCCATTCCGCCACTTCGCCGATCTTCTCCACCGAACGCGCGTTGGTCTCCTCGTAGAGCTCGCGGGTGGCGGCGGCCCAGGTGTCCTCCCCGGCATCGACGCCGCCCTGTGGCATCTGCCAGACGTGGGTCTGGTCGACATGTTCCGGGCCGCCGACACGACGCCCGATGAACACCAGCCCGTTCGCATTGATCAGAGTGATCCCGACGCAGGTCCGGTAGGGCAGGTCGTCGTAACGCGTCATTCTGTCAAAGCCTTTGGTCCGGGGCGGGTGTCGAGGGTGCTCAGCTTGATTTTGGTTTCAGCATCGCCGTTGTCAACGGCACAAGCATGATGCCCCGGCTGTCGAGCTGCTTGGCCCAGCTGGCGATGCGCTCGATAGAGATGGGTAGCGCGGACGCCGTGCCCACCGCCGATCCGCGCTCTTTCGCCAGCGTTTCCAGCCGCGCCAGCGCGCGGTCGATCTCGGCCGGCGTCGGCACCGTGTCGATGGTGAGGTCGGCCTTGGCGAACGGCATGGCCTGCGCTTCGGCAAGGGCTCTGGCGACGCTGCGCGGCGCGCTGCCATCGTCGAGCCAGGCGAGCCCGCGCTTGGCGGCATCCTTGATGATCGGCTGCATCGCGGCGTCGGTGGCGGCGAAGCGCGCGCCCATGAAATTCGTCAGCCCGGCGTACCCCTGGAACCGGCTCATGTGCCAGGCGAGGCGGTCGACGTTCTGCGCGGCCGGCAGCGTCGTGAGCAGCGTCTGCGGGCCGGGGTCGTTATCGGGATAGTCGAATGGCTCCATCGGCACCTGCAGCCACACTTCGTGCTTCTGCGCGCGGGCGCGTTCCACCAGCCGGCCGGGGTCGGACCCATAGGGCGTGAACGCCAGCGTCACGGCCGCCGGTAGCTTCGCGATGGCGTCGCCGGTCTTGGCCGCGCCGACGCCGAGGCCGGTGATGATGATGGCGATGCTCGGGGTCGCCGCCGCCCGCGCCCGCTCGGCATCGCTGCCTCCGGCATAGGCGCGGAACGGCTTGAGGCCATCGGCGGCGACCGGGATCAGGCCGTGGCGTGAATTCTCCAGCAGCTTCGGATTGATGCCCGCTATCGTTGCCGGCCGGATATCCGCACCGGGCGTGGCGTCCGCACCGCCGATGACGACGTCGCGGCGCTCGCCGCTCGAGCCGTCGATGATGGTGACGGTCTGCTGCCCCGGCAGCAGCGGCCGGGCGGCAGCTTTCGGCGCTTCCTTCGGCACGGCGCCGGCCGCGCTTGCGGGCTCATTTGTGGAAGGCTTGCCGGTCGCGCGCGCCGGCAGCGCCGTCGGATCGTAGGCAACCCGGGCCACCGGCTCGCCGCCCATCGGATTGGTGTTGAAGAGGGCAAAGCCAAGAAAGGCCATAAGGAACAGGCTGAGCGCCGCCGCGATGATCTGCAGCGCAGTGAATGGAAACCGCCATCGCCGCCTGCGCGGCCTGTCCTGTCCGAGCGGAGTGCTCAGATCGTCGGTGGTCACTGCCCTCGCCCTCGCGAATCAATCGTTTGGATTCTACCACGGCGGCGGCGTCCGGGGCGGGCTCATGAAAAAGGCGGCCCCGAAGGGCCGCCCTGATCCGATTCGTGTCGACCGCTCTGGCCGTGCGTCAGTTCGCGGCCTTGCTGGCGGTGGTCTTGTCCGACGGCGGCGGTGCCGACGTTGTCTGCTTGATGCCGTGCAGCAGATCCGCCGCGCTCTTCAGCGCCTTGTCGTCCTTGGCGTCCGGCGGCACGTAGGACTGCGAGCCGGTTTCCTCCTGGCCGTCGGCCTTGAGGTGGCCGCGCAGCGAGGCCTCGCCCTTGGTGTCGGTCTTGGCCTTGAGGTCGTCCGGCACGTCCTGCAGCACCTCGATGTCCGGGGTGATGCCCTTGGCCTGGATCGACTTGCCCGACGGCGTGTAGTAGCGCGCGGTGGTCAGCCGCAGCGCGCCGTTGCCGGAGCCCAGCGGGATGATGGTCTGCACCGAGCCCTTGCCGAACGAGCGGGTGCCGATCAGGGTGGCGCGCTTGTGATCCTGCAGCGCGCCGGCGACGATTTCCGACGCCGAGGCCGAGCCGCCGTTGATCAGCACGATCACCGGCTTGCCCTTGGCGAGATCGCCCGGCTTGGCGGTGCGGCGCTGGGTTTCCTCGGCATTGCGGCCGCGGGTCGAGACAATCTCGCCGCGATCGAGGAAGGCGTCGGACACCGACACCGCCTCCTCGAGCAAGCCGCCCGGGTTGTTGCGCAGGTCGAGGATGAAGCCCTTGAGTTTGTCGGCCCCGATCTGCTGGGTCAGGTTGGCCATCTCGCGCTTGAGACCTTCGGTGGTCTGCTCGTTGAAGGTGGTGATGCGGATATAGCCGATGTCATCACCCTCGACGCGCGCGCGCACTGAACGGACGCGAATGTTGTCGCGGGTCAGCGTGACGTCGATCGGCTTGTCCTGCCCCTTGCGGATGATGCGCAGCTTGATCTTGGTGTTGACCGGGCCGCGCATCTTCTCGACGGCCTGGTTCAGGGTCAGGCCCTGCACCGCCTCGTCGTCGAGATGGGAGATGATGTCGTTGGCCATGACGCCGGCCTTCGATGCGGGGGTGTCGTCGATCGGCGACACCACCTTGACGAGGCCATCCTCCATCGTGACTTCGATGCCGAGGCCGCCGAACTCGCCGCGGGTCTGCACCTGCATGTCGCGGAAGCTCTTGGCGTCCATGTAGCTCGAATGCGGGTCGAGGGCGGTGACCATGCCGCTGATCGCGCTCTCCACCAGCTTGCTGTCGTCCGGTCGCTCGACATAGTCGCTGCGCACGCGCTCGAACACATCGCCGAACAGGTTGAGCTGGCGGTAGGTATCGGACGACGCGGCGCGCGCGGTCGATCCCACCAGCGTTGCGCGCGGCTGGGTCAGAAACAGCGTCGCAGCCGCGCCGGCTGCGGCGCTGAGAAGAATGAGGGAAGTCTTGCGCATCATCCGCGAACCTTTTCGCCTTCACTTGCGGCCCACCATGGGCCTGAATCGATTGGAGCGCCGTCCTTACGGAACTCGATATAGAGCACAGGCTGGCTGGATGCAGCCGCCAGAATCGACGCGACCTGAGACGTGGTCCCCATGGTCGCGACCGGTTCTCCCGTTAGAACAAACTGGCCGATATTGACCGAAATACGTTCCATCCCGGCGATCAGGACATGATATCCGCCGCCCGCGTTGAGGATCAAGAGTTGTCCGTAGCTGCGGAACGGACCGGCATACACAACCCAGCCATCACACGGGGTTGTGACCTGCGCCCCGGGGCGCGTGGCGATGGAAAGGCCCTTTTCCTGGCCCCCGGCGCCGTCGGAACCGCCAAAACCGCGGATCCGGGTGCCGTTAACCGGAATTGGCAATAAACCCTTGGCGGAGGCGAAGGCGATCGCCGGGCTGAGCCGGCCGGGGTCCTTCAGCGCGCCCAGGTTGGGCTTGCCGCCCATCGCCACCGGCGTGCCCTTGGCCTCGGCCGCCGCCGCGGCCTTGGCCGCCGCCTTCACGTCCTGCTCCATTCTGGCGATCAGGTCCTGAAGGGTGTCGGCCTGTTTCGACAGCGCCAGCGCGCGCCGGCGTTCCGCCTCCATGTCGCGCTCGGCGTCGGCCTGGGCCTTCTGGCGCTCCTGCACCAGCGCCGCGAGCCGGGTGCGGTCGTCGGTGAGCCGGTCGCGGTCGGCGGCCAGCCGGTCGCGCTCCTCGGCAATGTTGCGGCGCAGGCTGACGAGTTCGCCGAGATCGCTGGCGAGCTTGGCGGCGCGTGTGCGCATCTCCGGCACCACCGCGCCGAGCAGCATCGCGGTGCGCAGCGATTGCAGCGCGTCCTCCGGGCGCACGAACAGCGCTGGCGGGGCATGGCGTCCGGCGCGCTGCAGGGCCGCGAGCACTTCGGCGATTTCGTCGCGCCGGGTTTCGAGCGAGGCGCGTATTTCGAGCTCACGCGCATCCAGCGGCCGCAGCCGCGCTTCGGTGCCGGCCATCTCAGTCTCGATGGTGCGAACGCGGGCGGCGATGTCGATCAACTGCTGGTTCAGCTTGGTGCGGTCCTGGCCGATGGCCGCAATGTCCGCCTTGAGCTTCTGTTCCTGCTCCGCTGCCTTTTTCTGCTGTTCGCGCGCGGCTTCCAGCTCCTGCGTGCGTTGCCTGATCGTGTCCGGATCGGGGGCGTTGACTGCAGGTGTGGCGGGTGTCGCGGCGCTCTGGGCCGCGGCGGGCGCGTGCAGCCACGACAGCGCGAGCGGCAGTGCCGCGGCGCGGATCAGCCACGGCGTCGTCGATGCAGCTCTGGTCACGGTTGCGACGGTCACATCGGCCACTTTTGGATCGCTCTCACGGTGGACGTCAAACGCGGTGATAGGGATGGCCGGACAAAATGGTCGCGGCGCGGTAGATCTGTTCGAGCAGCATGACGCGCACCATCTGGTGCGGCCAGGTCGCTTTGCCGAACGCGAGCCTGAGCTTCGCCTTGCGCCTCAATTCGGGCGAAAGTCCGTCCGCGCCACCGATCAAAAACACCGCGTCGGGAACGGACTCGTCGCGCCAGCGGCCGAGATGTCGTGCAAAAGCAACGCTGTCGATGTTGTCGCCGCGTTCGTCGAGGGCGATGATGGATGATTTTTCATGAACGAGGGCGGCCATCGCCGCGCCTTCCTCGGTGATCCGCGCCTGGGCCTCGCGCGCACGGCTTTCGGAAATTTCTTGGATCTCGAGGCCGCGGAACCCGAGCTTGCGACCGACGTCGTCGAAGCGTTCGCGATAGCGGTCGGCCAGTTCCCGCTCCGGGCCTTGCTTCAAGCGACCGATGGCGACGATGGCAATGCGCATGCATCATCACCTAACATGGTGGCCTTCGATTTCATACGCTGCGTGATGCCCGCGTCGTGAAATCCACTTTACGGCATCGGTGAATTGATCGCATCGATACAAGCGTTACTGTTCACGCCGTGATGCGTGCATTGCGCTCCGTCGAAGCCTTCTTCAGCGCGCCGTTCAACGTGCCTTGGCCGCCTGCTTGTCGGAGTCCCACATCTTTTCGAGATTGTAGAACTCGCGGACTTCCGGCCTGAACACGTGCACGATCACGTCGCCGGAATCGATCAGCACCCAGTCGCAATTGGGAAGCCCCTCGATATGAGGCGCTGCGATTCCGCTGTCCTTGAGGCCCTTCGCCACGTTCTCCGCGATCGCGCCGACGTGACGGTTGGCCCGCCCCGAAGTCACGACCATGTAGTCGGTGATGGAGGATTTGCCGCGAAGGTCGATGGTGACCGTGTCTTCCGCCTTCATGTCGTCGAGGCGGGAGAGGATCAGGCCCAGCGTCTGTTCTGCGTCAGGCCGCGCCGCTGGGGCGAGACCGGGGGCAGCCGTACGAGAGGAGGCCGTGGCGGGCTTGGCCGCGCTGCGATCCTTCGATGCGACGGGCTTTGAAGAACCAGCCTTGATTGAGCTGGCCTTCGCAGACGCCGCCTTTGCAGAGGCAGCCTTGGGCGAAGCGGCTTTGGACAATACAGATGTGGTCAGGGACCATTCCTTTCACTGTATCGCGAGCGCCGAATCCCGGCACCCTCGTTGATAATACGCATGTGGGGTGAATGGTTTCAATCGTCCAGATGGGGCGGCCGGCTTTTGCCGCGCGCCGTGGCCGGAAAGCGTCACCGGCGTGGCGCGCGCGTCTCCTTCCAGCTCCCGTCCGGGTTCCGCAGGCGGGTGGAGGACAGGGGGGACTTCAGCCCGGTCAGGAAGGTCCATGCCGGCGCGCGCCGGCTCGCCAGCGTGGCGGCGTCGCGCTCAGTGATGCGATAGGGCGCGAGCGCGTGAGCGGCGGTGGCGGACATCGCGCGGAAGCCGTCGGGCGGCCGGTCGATCACGGCGATCGGCACCATGTCGGCGATGCGCCGCCAGCCCTCCCAGCGATCGAACTGCGCGAGATTGTCGGCACCCATGATCCACACGAAACGCGCGCCGTGGCAGCGGCGGCGCAGGTAGGAAATCGTGTCCACGGTGTAGCGCGTGCCGATGACGGTTTCGAGACAGCTCACGTCGATGCGCGGATGGCGCGCCACCGCTTCCGCCGCCGCCATGCGATCGCGCAGCGCGTGCAGCGCGCGGCCCTGCTTGAGCGGATTGCCGGGCGTGACCAGCCACCAGATGCGGTCGAGCCCGAGCCGCTTCATCGCGAACAGGCTGATGGCGCGGTGCGCCTCGTGCGGCGGATTGAACGAGCCGCCGAGCAGACCGATGCGCTGGCCCGTCGCGTATGGCGGAATGCCATGAAACGGGCAGGCCGGGTCGGTCCCGGGCGCGTCGGTCCCGGACGGTGCGGTCACGGGCGTGTCTGTCCCATGCCGTGGATGCGGTACTTGAAACTGGTCAGTTGCTCGGCGCCGACCGGGCCGCGGGCGTGGAACTTGCCGGTGGCGATGCCGATCTCCGCGCCGAAGCCGAACTCGCCGCCGTCCGCGAACTGCGTCGAGGCGTTGTGCAGCACGATGGCGGAGTCCACCTCGTTGAGGAATTTCTCGGCGACCTGCGCATCCTCGGTGATGACGGCGTCGGTGTGATGGGAGCCATAGCGCGCGATATGGGCGATGGCGTCGTCGACGCCGTCGACCAGCTTCACCGAAATGATGGCGTCCTCGTATTCGGTGGACCAGTCGTCTTCGCTGACCGGCTTCACCCGCGAGTCCACGCGCTGGATCTCGGTGTCGCCGCGCACCTCGCAATGGGCGTCGAGCAGCATGGTCACCAGCGGCGTGAGGCAGTTCGCGGCGGCGGCGCGATCGATCAGCAGCGTCTCAGCCGCGCCGCAGACCCCGGGCCGCCGCATCTTGGCGTTGAGCACGACAGTCTTCGCCATGTCGAGCTTCGCCGCCTTGTCGACATAGACGTGATTGACGCCGTCGAGATGGGCGAACACCGGCACGCGCGCTTCGTCCTGCACGCGGGCGACCAGGCTCTTGCCGCCGCGCGGCACGATGATGTCGAGATGGCCGCCGAGGCCGGCGAGCATCAGGCCGACCGCGGCGCGGTCCCGGGTCGGCACCAGCGAAATCGCCTGCTCGGGCAATCCGGCGTTGCGCAATCCCTCGACGAGGCAGGCGTGGATGGCGCGGCAGGAGCGGAAACTGTCGGAGCCGCCACGCAGGATCACGGCGTTACCGGATTTCAGGCACAGCGCGCCGGCGTCGGCGGCGACATTGGGCCGGCTCTCGAAGATGACGCCGATGACGCCGAGCGGCACCCGCACCCGCTCGATGGTCATGCCGTTGGGGCGGGTCCAGCTCTCGGTGATTTTGCCGACAGGGTCGGGAATGGCGCGCACCACGTCGATGCCGTCGGCCATCGCCTGGACGCGGGCCTCGGTCAGCGCGAGCCGGTCGACGAAGGCGCTGCTGGCGCCATTGGTTTTGGCCTCCGCCACATCTTCGGCGTTGGCGGCGAGAATCGCCGGCGCATGGGCGCGGATAGCGTCGGCCATGGCGGACAGGGCTGCGTCCTTCTGCGCTGTCGGCGTCCGCGCCAGCACCTGCGCGGCGGCGCGGGCGCCGGCGCCCAGTGCGGTCATCAGCGCGGCGAGGTCGGCGGTGCCGTCGAGGGCTTTGAGGGGCGCGGTCATGGCAGTCATATGGGCTGTTGGGTCTCTAACGCCATGCCCTAGCACAGAAATTCCGCTCCGGCGAGGCGGCCGCGGGCATGGCTGGGTGACGCGGGCCACCGGCGCGAGGCCGGTCGCGGCGGGGTCAGTCCGTGTTGCGCGGGCCGCCGACCACGAGGTCGTCGCGATGGATCATCTCGGCGCGCCCGCTGACGCCGAGAATGGAGGCTGCGTCGGACGACGAGCGGCCCTTGATCCGTTCGGCGTTCTCCGCGTCATAGGCGACGAGCCCGCGCCCGATCTCATGGGTGTCGGGGCCGCGCACCACCACGGCGTCGCCGCGCGCGAACTGGCCCTCGACCCGGATCACGCCGGCGGGCAGCAGGCTCTTGCCGGCGCGCAGCGCCGCCACCGCACCGGCATCGATGGTGAGGATGCCCTTCGGCTCCAGCGATCCGGCGATCCAGCGCTTACGGGCGGTGACGGGATTGGCCGGGGTGAGGAACCAGGTGCAGGGGCCGCCATCGGCGATGGCCCGCAGCGGGTGATCGATCTTGCCGGAGGCGATCAGCATGTGGGTGCCGGCGGAGGTCGCGATCTTGGCGGCCTCGATCTTGGTGCGCATGCCGCCGCGCGAGAACTCGGATGCGGCGGCGCCCGCCATGGCCTCGATGTCGGCGGTGACGGCCTCGACCACCGGAATGAGCCTGGCGTCGGGAGTGACCGCGGGCGGGGCGGTGTAGAGCCCGTCGATGTCCGACAGCAGGATCAGGAGATCGGCGCTGGTCATGGTGGCGACGCGCGCGGCGAGGCGGTCATTGTCGCCGTAGCGGATTTCGTTGGTGGCCACGGTGTCGTTCTCGTTGATCACCGGCACCGCGCGCCATTCCAGCAGTTTCGAGATGGTCGAGCGCGCGTTGAGATAGCGCCGCCGCTCCTCGGTATCCTGCAAGGTGACGAGAATCTGTCCTGCGCCGATGCCGTGGGCGCCGAGCACTTCCGACCAGATGCGCGCCAGCGCGATCTGGCCCACGGCGGCGGCGGCCTGGCTTTCCTCCAGCTTGAGCGCGCCGCTCGGCAGTTTCAGGCGGCTGCGTCCGAGCGCGATCGAGCCGGACGACACCACCAGCACGTCCTTGCCGGCGTGATGAAGCTTGGCGATATCGGCGGCGAGTGCCTTGAGCCAGCTCTCGCGCACTTCGCCCGCGGCGGAATCGATCAGCAGCGACGAGCCGACCTTGACGACGATGCGGCGGAAATTTTTGAGCTTGGGATGCGACATGGAAATCAGTGTTTGGCGGAGACAGATTGAGCGAACGGGCGTCAGCGGCCGAGCGGGGACCAGCCCGCTGGCTCCGGCTCCTGCTGTGGTTCGGTGTCGGCGGCGCTGGCCATCGCCTTGCGGGCATTTGCGGACACCGGCGCATCGCCGATCGCCGCCACCAGCGCGCGCAGCGCTTCGGGCACGCCTTCGCGCGTGACGCCCGACAGCAAGAGCGGCGTCTTTTTCGCCGCGCGCTTCAGCCGCGCCTTCTGCTCCTTGAGCTGTTCGGGGGTGATCGCGTCGATC
The DNA here is from genome assembly GCA_017308495.1 of Afipia sp. Classification (GTDB taxonomy): domain Bacteria; phylum Pseudomonadota; class Alphaproteobacteria; order Rhizobiales; family Xanthobacteraceae; genus Afipia. The sequence goes on along the minus strand of JAFKES010000075.1, from coordinate 10,383 downwards.
TTGTTGAGCGCGACGATCTCGATCTTGTCGGCGAGATTCTCGGCATAGGCTTCGAGTTCGTGGCGTACGGTCTTGTAGGCCTTGCCGGCGTGCTCGCAGGTGGCGTCCACCAGATGCAGCAGCACCCGGCAGCGCTCGACATGACCGAGGAAGCGGTCGCCGAGGCCTGCGCCCTCGTGGGCGCCTTCGATCAGGCCGGGGATGTCGGCCAGCACGAATTCGCGGCCGTCGATGGCGACGACACCGAGCTGCGGATGCAGCGTCGTGAAGGGATAGTCGGCGATCTTCGGCCGCGCCGCGCTGACCGCCGACAGGAAGGTGGACTTGCCGGCATTGGGCAGTCCGACGAGGCCGGCGTCGGCAATCAGCTTGAGCCTTAGCCAGATCCAGCGCTCCTCGCCGGGCTGGCCGGGATTGGCGTGGCGCGGCGCGCGGTTGGTGGAGCTTTTGAAATGCGCGTTGCCGAAGCCGCCATTGCCGCCTTTGGACAGCACGAATTTCTCGCCCACCGCGGTGAAGTCGTGGATCAGCGTTTCGCGATCCTCGTCGAAGATCTGGGTGCCGAGCGGCACCTTGAGCACGATGTCCTTGCCGCCCGCGCCATGGCGGTCCGAGCCCATGCCGTGCCCGCCCTTCTGCGCCTTGAAGTGCTGCTGGTAGCGATAGTCGATCAGGGTGTTGAGGCCGTCGGCGACCTCGACGATGACGTCGCCGCCGCGTCCGCCATTGCCGCCCGAGGGCCCGCCAAACTCGATGAACTTCTCGCGGCGGAATGCCACGCAGCCGTTGCCGCCGTCGCCGGAACGGATATAGACCTTGGCCTCGTCGAGAAACTTCATCGGTGGTCCGTGTTGATGGTTCGCGGCCGGCGTGCCGAACGATCCGGCCGGCGGCGGGCGCAGGCTCGCACCCATGGCCGCAGTGCGCGCCGGATAGAGGCTCTATATGCGCCATGGCCGCCGCTGCGGCAACCAGTAGCTGCCGGAACGGGCGATAAAAGGCCACAGACGCGCCGGTTGCGGTTATGGCTCTAGCCTCTTAAAGGGTGGGCGATCCCTGGTGTGGCGCGTTCCTTATCCCGCGGGCCGGTTGCCTGTTCCGCCGGAAGGTGCGCGTCCATCGCGGTCTGGTCCCATTCTCGCCCGACGACGTTATCCATGTTCGCAAAATTCTCCCTTGATGCCGGCCACCGCTCGGCGCGACTTGCGGGCATTGCGCTGATGCTGCTGGCGGTGTGGCTGTTCTCGTTCGGCGACGCGCTGGGCAAATACATCGTCGCGACCTATTCGGTCGGGCAGTTGCTGCTGTTGCGGGCGGTGGCGAGCCTGGCGCTGCTGTCGCCGGTGATCTGGCGCAGCCGCGGGGCGTTCCGCGCCATCCAGCGGCCGGGCCTGCAACTTCTCCGGGTCGCGCTGTCGACGCTGGAGGTCGCCGCCTTCTTCCTCGCCTCCGTCTATCTGCCGCTGGCCGATGTGATCACCTACTATCTGGCGGCACCGATCTTCGTCACCGCGGCCTCGGCATTGTTCCTCGGCGAGCATGTCGGCTGGCGGCGCTGGAGCGCCATCGCGGTCGGCTTCGCCGGCGTCATCGTCGCGCTGCGCCCGTCGGCGGAGGCGGTGAGCTGGCCGGCGATGATCGCGCTGGCGGGCAGCGCCTCGTTCGCCGCGCTGATGATCATCACCCGCTCGCTGCGCGGTACGCCGGACATCGTGCTGACGTCGGCCCAGTTCCTCGGCACTCTGGCGTTCGGCGCGATGCTGTCGCCGTTCGGCTGGATCACGCCGGGATGGTTCGATCTCGGCCTGTTCGCTTTCGCCGGGTTCATTGCCATCGGCGCGGCGCTATGCGTCAACCGATCGCTCAAGCTCGCGGAAGCCAGCGTGGTGACGCCCTATCAGTACACCATGATCATCTGGGCGGTGATCTTCGGATACGTGGTGTTCGGCGACGTGCCCTCGGTGGCGATGCTGGTGGGGGCTGCGATCATCATCGCGGCCGGGCTCTACATTTTCCTGCGCGAGCGCCGGATGATGCGCGGTGACCCGGTGGTGGTGCCGCCGCCCGGCTGACGCGCGTTCGCCTTGCAGCCGGCTATGGCGTCGTCCGTCGCACCGGGAGACTCACACCCGCTGCGATGCCTGCCAGGATCATCGTCGCCGACAACACCAGCTTCGCGTCTACCGGCTCCCCGAGAATGAGCGCGGAGAGACCGATGCCGATGATGGGCGTGCCCAGCACGCCAAGCGAAGTCGATATCGCCGGCAGCTCCTTGTTGACGACGGTCATGGCCCAGAAGCCGAGGGCCGTGCCGATCGCGCCGTTATAGGCCAGCGCCAGACACGCCTGCGGGCTCAGTGAGAGTGGCGGCGTCCCTTCAAAAACGAGCGCGAGAGCCGAGAGGACGACGGCGGCGAGGAATGTCTGCCAGAGCACCAGTTGAAACGGGGTCGCCGTCCAGCGATGGGCGCGGGTGTAGATGATGCTGACCGACCAGCAGACCGCGGCCAGCAGGATCAATCCGTTGCCGAGCAGCGCGCTGGTGTCCCGCCAGTCGAATGCGGCTGGATCGAACATCAGCAACAGTCCGACCAGCCCGAGCGCGATGCCGATCATCTGTCGGGGCGATATCGATTCCCGCAGGAACAGCCACGCGCCGGGAGCGACCCACAAGGGTGTCGTATAACCCAGAACGATCGCCCGTCCGGCCGTAACGTGCTTGAGCCCGGCCGTCATCAGGGCGGCGAACCCGACCATATGAAACAACGATATCACGAGGACGATCGGGATATCGCTGCGTCGCGGAACGATAAGCTGTCCTGTGACGAGCAGCGCCGGAGCCAGCACGACGGTCGCGATGATGGTGCGTATCGCCACCGCCCACAGCGGCGTCATCTCCTGCACCACCACCTTCATGACGACCCAGTTGAGCCCCCAGGCCAACACGACGAAGGCGAGAAGCGCGGCGCTGGACCATGAGGCCCGGGCCGCGTTCGGCGGCTGCGATGTCGGGCTGGCCACTGGCAGGATACCCCGGTAGAATGATCTGTCTACAGCACGCTAATCTAAGCAGACAGGGTTGTCTACCCGCCATGGTCAAGAAGCAGACTGCACCCGACCTCTCCGGTCTCCCGGCCAAGGAGCGCATTCTGCGCACCGCCCAGCATTTATTTTATCAGAATGGCGTCCGCGCGATCGGTGTCGACAGGATCATCGCGGAAGCAAGAGTGACCAAGGTTACGCTGTACAGGCATTTCCCGTCGAAGGACGATCTGATCGAGGCCTTCCTTGAACGGCGGCATCAGATCTGGATCGACTGGTTCAAGGATGCGATTGCAAAAGCGGCCAGCGAACAGACGGCCGATCAAAGACGGCGCGCGCCCCTCGACCCGGTCCTGTCCGCAGCGGGAGAGCTGCTCGCGGCGACAACCTTCAGAGGGTGCGCCTTTGCCAATACCATTGCCGAGTTCGGCGGGTCGATCCCGTGCATTCTCGGAATCGCGGCGCAGCACAAGCAGGATGTGTGCGCCGTCATCGCGGGTTTGCTTCCGTCGCGCAAGAAGGCCGATGACATCGCCTGGGCCGCAACGCTGGCTCTGGACGGCGCCATCGTCAACGCGCAGACAGGCGGCCAATCCGTTGCGACGGCCCTGAAGGGCCTCAAGCTTCTCCTGGCGGCGCTGACGGTCCAGGACAACGCACGCCGCAGGCAATGACGTTAACGACAGCGAACCTCGTCCGCCATCGGGGGGGCTCGCGGCCTGCCGTAGCGGCAGGCCGAAGCGGACGAGGTCGATGCGTACAGCAACCGCCGGAGGTGGTTACACCCGTCGGGCCGCGTTGCCCCAACTTTTCAGCGACGCCCACACCCCGCGCTCCAGCCTGAACCGGTCCACCGGCGTGGACGAGCCCAGCGCGAGCGAGCGGTGCAGTTCGACGCCGGTCCACTGGAAGCCGCACTTCTCCAGCACATGGCGCGAGGCGGGGTTGAGCACCCGCGCGCCCGCCAGCAACTGGTCGATGGCGAATTCCTCGAAGGCGTAGTCGATCGCCGCGCGCGCGGCCTCGGTGGCGTAGCCCTTGCCGGCGTGGGGAATGCCGAGACAATAGCCAAGCTCGGGCGCGGCCTCGTTGCCCCAATTGATTCCGACAAGGCCGACCGCGTCGCGGTCTCGCTCGATCAGGAACACGGTGTCGCTGGTGCGGGCCACCGTGGTGACGAAGCTGACGGCGTCGTCCAGCGTGTAGGGATGCGGCACCCGACGCAGGTTGTCGGCCACCCGCTTGTCGCCGACGATGGCGGCAATGGCTTTTACGTCCGCGAGTGTCGGCTGGCGCAACACCAGTCGCTTGGTCTCGAGGACGACGGGACTCGACTCCCGCAACGCGGATGGTGGACTCTGCTGCAACATGGTTGGCTCCTTTTCGCATTCGTCCCGGACGGCGACGAACGCGCAAAACAAAAGGGGAGGCCGGTTTCCCGTCTCCCCTTGAGAGCCATCTGGCGCTCTGCCGGTTCAACAGGACCGGCAGACGCGATGTGTCTACCGTTTATTCAGCCGCGGCCACCATCGGAAGAACCGAGATGTAGGTGCGGCCGTTGGCTTTGGCGCGGAACTCGACTTTGCCTTCGACCTTGGCGAACAAGGTATGATCCGTGCCCATGCCGACGTTGAGGCCGGGATGCCACGTGGTGCCGCGCTGACGCGCGATAATGTTGCCCGGAATCACGTGCTGGCCGCCGAACGCCTTGATGCCGAGGCGCTTGCCTGCCGAGTCGCGTCCGTTGCGCGATGAACCGCCTGCTTTTTTGTGAGCCATGGCTCCGTCTCCAAACTTGTCTTCAGCGTATAGACCGATTCCCTGACGGAATCATGTCACGTTTGATGGTGATATGTTTCGGCCGGGTCGCTTACGCGGCCTCAGCGGCCTTGGTTTCGGTCTTGGCCTTCTTCGGGCGCGGACCCACCGTCGGGGCCTTGCCGTCGGTCAGGATCTCGGTGACGCGGATCACCGTGATCTCGTCGCGATAGCCGCGCTTGCGCTTCGAATTCTTGCGGCGGCGCTTCTTGAAGGCGATGACCTTCGGGCCGCGCTTGTGGTCCAGCACCTCTGCCGCGACCGACGCGCCCGCAACCAGCGGAGCCCCGAGGACCGGCGTGTCGCCGCCCACCACCAGTACTTCGCCAAGCTGCACGATCGTGCCGACTTCGCCGGCGATCTTGCCAATTTCAAGCACATCATCCGGAGCGACGCGGAACTGCCGGCCGCCGGTTTTGATGACTGCGAACATCGTTCTTGTCCTTCGTGTTCGATCCCGACGCTCGGGTCATGCCCGGGCCGGCTTCTTGTTCAGTCGTTATGGGTTCATGCGGACCTTGACGGCCACGCAAAAGCACACGGCGCGAGGTTTTCCCGCGCCGGTTGCGGGATTTATAGCGGCTCAAAGCCGTGAGTCAAGCTGAAAGGCCCCGGAAATAGCAGGTTTCTCGGCTGTTTGGCGCGATTTTGGGGCGACTTATCTTTTGAGGGACGGCGCAACCATCCGGTTCCCGAACCGTTGTCCTACCATCATCAAGGGGGGCTGAATGGGCGAGGACACGCTGACGACCGCAGGCATCGGCAACCATGGCGCCTCCCGGCTGCCGTCCGTGGACATTGACAGTTACAACATCGAGCTCAAGGACGACGACGGGTTTCTCGGTGATCGTGCCAGCAAAAGAGCGTTCCAGGATATTCTGGATAAATGGCGGAAACCATTGAAGAAAAATGGCGAAGACCCGTTCGGCGCCAAATCCACGGAAGACATCAGCAAAAAGAAGCTGGACGAAATCCTGATCGGCGCGGATGTCGAAGCCGCCGCCCTGGTCCATAGCGCCATCGAGGAGTTCGCCCAGGAACTGGCTTATGTCACGCAGCGCTTTCTCAAGACCAAGGCATGGGACAAGACCGAGGCGATCATCGTCGGCGGCGGATTCCGGCAAAGCCGGATCGGCGAACTGGCCATTGCGCGGGCCAGCATCATTCTGGCGGCGCAGGGCGTGAAGGCGGGCCTGATCCCGATCCGCTTTCATCCCGACGAGGCCGCGCTGATCGGCTGCACGCATCTCGCGCCGTCCTGGATCTTCGAGGGCTATGACAGCCTGCTCGCGGTCGATATCGGTGGCACCAATATCCGTTGCGGCGTGGTGGAAACCCGCCAGAAGAAAGCGCCGGATCTGTCGAAGGCGTCGGTCTGGAAATCCGAACTGTGGTGTCATGCCGACGACGGGCCGACGCGGGAAGGCGCGGTGAAGACGCTCGCCGGAATGCTGAAGGGGTTGCTCAAGGCGGCAGAGGCTAAGGGCCTGAAGCTTGCGCCGTTCATCGGCATCTCCTGTCCGGGAGCCATCGATGCGGACGGGTCCATCGAAAAAGGCGCGCAGAACCTGCCGGGCAACTGGGAAAGCAGCCGGTTCAACCTCCCGAACAGCCTGATCGACCTGATCCCGACGATCGGCGATCACGACACCGTGGTGCTCATGCATAACGATGGCGTGGTGCAGGGCCTGAGCGAGATCCCCTTCATGCAGGACTATCGCCGTTGGGGAATCCTCACCATCGGCACCGGGCTCGGCAATGCGCGCTTCACCATGCGCAGCCCGAAAGAAAAGAAAAAGGGGTGAGGCCGACGACCGGCCGCGGGCGTCGTGTGAAGCATCTTGATCCCGATCAAGGCATCGAGCTTGATCTCGCGAGAAAAGACTTTACCTCACCGACGTCGCGCTGATCTGCGCTCATCAGCCCCGCAGGGATCGTTTATGTCTGATAACTCGCAATCAACAGGCTGCTTCGACATCGAGGCGATTGCCGCGGCCATGCCGGACACCGCTAAGACGCTGCTGGTCGATACCTATCTGACGAATCGGGAGCAGGCGAGCGCGCGTGTTTTCCGGGTCTATCGTCCGACGCCGCCGCATTATCATGCGACCTGCGACGAGTATCTGTATGTCTTTTCCGGCCGCGGCACCTTCTGGTCAAAAGACGAGTCGACCAAGATCGAGTTCAGGCCGGGCCAGCTGCTATTTTTCGAACGCGGCACCGTTCACGCCATGCCGGAGCTTTACGAGCATCCCGTGGTCTTCATGTCGATCGACACGCCTCGGCGCGAGCCGACCGACATCATCTTCGTCGATCCGAAAGACGGGACGCCCGCGACCTTCATGGCGCGCAACGCCGACAACGGCTACTGAGCGCCGGCGGATTTGCGCGCCGCGCTTTTGGCCGCGGCGATGTCGGCCACAAGGGCCGGCATCAGGTCCTTTGAGCCGTTGAGGAAGCCTGTGACGGCGTCGCGCACGATGTCGTCGAGGTGAGCGGGCGTCGGCGTGTCGTAGACGAAGCGCCGGATGGCCAGATAGAAGATGCGGCCGTGCAGGCCCCAGAACATCTCAAGCTCGCGTTCCGACAACGGCACGGTGTCGACGCCCGGCAGATTCAGGTCGTATCGTAATTCCCGGCAGGCCGGTTCGACGACCTCGCGGCGCACGATGGCCAGATAGCGCTTGGTGATATCGAACGATTTCAGGCCCGACGACACGAAAATCCGGACCCAGTTGTAGTCGAACACGCGCTCGACATATTCGAGATAGAACTGCGTCAGCCTTGCTTCGAGACTCCGGCGGCGGTCGCGGATCAGCGGGCCCCAGTCCGGATTCCAGCGGCTCAGATAGATGTGTTCGTAGACGCGCTCGACCAGCGCTTCCTTGCTCGGAAAGTGGCGGTAGATCGTGGCGTGGGTGATGCCCATGCGCTTGGCCAGTTCGCGGGTCTGGCCCTCGAAACCGCGCTCGGCAAAAAACCGGATGGCCTCGTCGAGAATGACCTGCTCGCGCTCAGCGGCGCGCAGATTGTGCCGCCGCGGCGGCTGTCTCTTCTTTGGCGGCGCTTTCTTTGTTGCTGATTTGGCGGCGTTTTTTGCCATCGCGCCCGGCTCATTCCCGAATTCCGCATCACGCTACCGCAACGCGACAAAGTAACCAAGTGGTCATTTGTCTTGACGACCCCGTCGGCACGTGATTGGATAAAGTTACCAGATGGTAACAAATCTGGATGGCTGCCTCGAGGGAGGTTTCGTTGAAAGCCAGAGCGTTCAGCTATGTGCGCCCGACGACGGTCGAGGGTGCGCTTGGCGCTTATGCGGGATCGGAAGGCGACGCGAGCTATATCGCCGGCGGGCAGAGCCTCGTGCCGGCGCTGGCGATGCGTCTGCAGGCGCCGTCGCTGCTGGTCGATGTCTCCCATATCCAATCCATGAAGGGGATCGCCCTTGAGGGCGGCTGGCTGCGCATCGGCGCGCTGACCCGTCATTGCGAGACGCTCAGCGATCCCCTGATCCGCGCGCACGCCCCGCTGCTCAGCGAAGCCGCGCCGCATGTCGCGCATCCGGCGATCCGCAACAAGGGGACACTGGGCGGCAGCGTCGCGCTAGCTGATCCGGCGTCGGAATTTCCGGGAATGATGCTGGCGCTCGATGCGCAGATGGAAATCGCCGGTCCATCCGGCGTGCGTCGCGTCGCCGCCGCGGATTTCTTCATCGATCTGTATCAGACCGCGATTGAGCCGGGCGAACTGCTGGTTGCCCTACATGTGCCGGCGGTGAAGCCGAACCAGCGCTGGGCCTTCGACGAACTGGCGCGGCGGCGCGGCGACTATGCCATCGTCGGCGCGGGGGTGATGGCGTCATTCGACGACAGCGCCGTGGCCGAGGCGCGCATCGCGTTCATTTCGGTCGGCCCCACGCCGATTCGCGCCAGAGGGGCCGAGGCCGCGCTGGCGGGCCGTGTCCTCGACGCCGCGGCGATCCGGCGTGCGCAGGAGGCGCTGGAGGGCGATCTCGATCCCCCGGACGACACGCACATGACCGCCGCGATGCGGATGCATCTGGCGCGGGTGCTGATGGGGCGGCTTCTCCAGCGCGTGAGGGAGGCGGCATGACCGACAGAACGCCCGTCACACTGACAGTCAACGGCGAGACGGTGTCGCATCATGTGGCGCCGCGCGACACGCTGGCGGATTTTCTGCGTCAGACGCTGCAACTGACCGGAACCCATCTCGGCTGCGAGATGGGCGCGTGCGGGGCCTGCCTCGTCCTGCTCGATGACAAACCGATCCATGCCTGCCTGATGTTCGCGGTGCAGGCCGACGGGATGGTGATCGAAACCATCGAAGGTCTGGATGGTCGCGGAGCGATCTCCGACCTGCAGCAGGCGTTCCATCAGCGCAATTCCCTGCAGTGCGGCTTCTGTACGGCGGGGGTGCTCGTCACCTCCTACCACCTGCTCAAGACCGGCCAGACCGCGTCGCGCGAGGAGATCCGCGACGGACTGTCGGGCAATTACTGCCGGTGCACCGGCTATGAGGCGATCGTCGATGCCATCGAGACGGTCGCGCGGCAGCGAGAGGCTGGTTCGGATCGGCCCAAGAACCGGCCAATGGACCGGCCCATGAGCGAAGAGGTGGGCGCATGAACGGCCCCCTCCACGCCATCGACCGGCCGAATTCCTATATCGGCCGCTCCGTTCCCCGGCCGAATGCGAAGCGGCTGCTCGCCGGCCGCGGCCGCTATGTCACCGATCTGGTGTTGCCGCGCATGCTGCACGCGGCGTTTGTCCGCAGCCCCTATGCCCATGCCCGCATCGTGTCGATCGATGTCGCCGACGCCAGAGCGATGCCGGGCGTGCGCCTGGTTGCGACGGGCGACGACCTGTCGCGTCTCTGCAAGCCCTGGGTCGGGACGCTGGATCATTTCAAGGGCATGAAGTCATCCGAGCAGTGGCCGCTCGCGGTCGGCAAGGTGGTGTGGGCCGGCCAGGCCGTCGTCGCCGTGGTGGCGGATACCCGCGCGCAAGCCGAAGACGCCGCCGAAGCGGTGATGATCGGGTTCGAGGAAATCGCCGCGGTGGTCGATCTCGATGCCGCGCGGGAGGCGGGCAGCGAGATCATTTCGCCCGAGCTCGGGGACAATGTGTGTTTTCACGCCAAACTCGATACCGGCGGCATCGACGATATCTTCAAGAGCGCCGCGCATGTTGTGGAAGGCGAATTCACCTTCGGACGCCACACCGCGGTGACCATGGAGCCGCGCGCCATCGTTGCCGATTACAATCCGAGCGAGCGGCAGCTGACCGTGCATCACGCGACGCAGACGCCGTATCAATTCCAGGATATCTATTCGCGCTACTACGACATCCCCGAAGCCAGCGTTCGCGTCATCGCGCCGGACATCGGCGGCTCGTTCGGCATGAAGCTCCATGTCTATCACGAGGACATGGCCGTGGTTGGCCTCAGCATGATGCTCGGCCGTCCCGTAAAATATGTTGCCGACCGCCTCGAATCCTTTTT
>JAFKES010000074.1 GCA_017308495.1 Afipia sp. | reverse complement strand
CCCGATCCGCGCCGCCAGCTGATGGCGTATCGCCAGTCGGCGGCGACGCTCAACCTGCTGCGCGCCTTCGCGACCGGCGGCTTCGCCAATCTCGGCAGCGTGCATCAGTGGATGCTCGGCTTTGTGAAGGACTCGCAGCAGTCGCGGCGTTACAAGGAACTGGCGGACCGTATTTCCGACGCGCTGAACTTCATGCGCGCCTGCGGCCTCAACCTCGAGAGCCATCCGGAACTGCGCTCGACCGATTTCTACACCAGCCACGAAGCGCTGATGCTCGGCTACGAGCAGGCGTTCACCCGCGTCGATTCCACCACCGGCGACTGGTACGCGACCTCCGGCCATATGATCTGGATCGGCGACCGCACCCGCCAGCTCGATCACGCCCATGTCGAGTATTTCCGCGGCATCAAGAACCCGATCGGCCTGAAGTGCGGCCCCTCGCTCAAGCCCGATGAACTCATCCGGCTGATCGACGTGCTCAACCCCGACAACGAGCCGGGCCGGCTGACGCTGATCAACCGCTTCGGCGCCGACAAGGTCGAGGCCCATCTGCCGCAGCTGGTCCGCGCCGTGCAGCGCGAGGGCCGCGTCGTGGTGTGGTCGTGCGATCCGATGCACGGCAACACCATCACCTCGACCAGTGGCTACAAGACCCGGCCGTTCGACCGGGTGCTGTCGGAGGTGAAGGCGTTCTTCAATGTCCACGCGGCCGAAGGCACCCATGCCGGCGGCGTGCATCTGGAGATGACCGGGCAGGACGTCACCGAGTGCATCGGCGGCGCGCGCGCCATCACCGACGAGGACCTCAATGACCGCTATCACACGGTCTGCGATCCGCGCCTCAATGCCGAACAGTCCATCGACATGGCTTTCCTGATCGCCGAACTGCTCAAGCAGGAGCGCAGCGACAAGGTGAAGCCGATCCCGGCGGTCGCGGGGTTCTGATGCTGCCACGCATGTGGCGCGCCACGGTGAACAGCGCCAACGGCCTTGTCTTCGCGTTCCGCTCGGAGCGGGCGTTTCGCGAGGAGGCCGTGGCGCTGGTGGTGGCGTTGCCGCTGGCGTGGCTGGTCGGCACGACGCCGGGACGGCGACTTGAACTCGTCGCCGTCGTCCTGCTGCTGATGGCGGTCGAATTGCTCAATTCGTCCATCGAGAAACTGGCCGACCGCGTCACCACCGACCACGATCCGCAGATCGGCCAGGTCAAGGATCTGGGATCGGCGGCGGTCGGAGTCGCGCTGGTGATCGCGGTGGCGACATGGCTCCTCGCCATCGCCGAGCGCATAGGGCTTATCTGACCCGGGAGGCCGTGGGCCGATTGCGGATGCCGCGCCCGGCGGGCTAGAAACAGCCATGACCCATCCCACGCATCTCACCATCACGCTCGCGCAACTCAATCCGGTGGTCGGCGATGTTGCCGGCAACGCCGCCAAGGCGCGCGCCGCCCGGGCGCAGGCCCAGGCCGAAGGCGCCGATCTGCTGGTGCTGTCCGAACTGTTCATCGCCGGCTATCCGCCGGAAGACCTGGTGCTGAAGCCGGCGTTTCAGGCTGCCTGCCGGGCCGAGGTGGAAGCGCTGGCGCGCGAGACCGCCGACGGCGGCCCGGCGGTGCTGATCGGCACGCCGTGGGTGGAGGACGGCAAGCTCTACAATGCCTGCGCGTTGCTCGATGGCGGGCGTATCGCCGCGCTGCGCTTCAAGGCCAACCTGCCGAACTACGGCGTGTTCGACGAGAAGCGGGTGTTCGCGCGCGGCCCGGCGGCGGGGCCGGTCACCATTCGCGGCGTGCGGATCGGGGTGCCGATCTGCGAAGACACATGGATGGAGGAATCCGAGGATTACGAGAACGTGGTCGAATGCCTCGCCGAGACCGGTGCGGAAATCCTGATCGTTCCCAACGGCTCGCCCTACACCCGCGAGAAGAACGACATGCGGCTGTCGGTGTCGGTGGCGCGGGTCGCCGAAAGCGGCTTGCCGCTGATCTATCTCAATCAGGTCGGCGGCCAGGACGAACTGGTGTTCGACGGCTCGTCCTTCGCGCTCAACGCGGACCGCTCGCTGGCGCTGCAGCTGCCCGGCTTCGTCGAGACCATTGCCACGGTGCGCTGGGAGAGGGGCGCGGACGGCTGGAGCTGCAGGGGGCCGGTCGCGCCGGTGCTCGACGGCGACAAGGGTGATTACGCCGCCTGCGTGCTGGGACTGCGCGATTACGTCACCAAGGCGGGCTTTCCCGGCGTGCTGCTCGGCGTCTCCGGCGGCATCGATTCGGCGCTGTGTGCGGCGGTCGCTGTCGATGCGCTCGGCGCCGACAAGGTGCGCGGCGTGATGCTGCCGTTCCGCTTCACCGCGCAGGAGTCCCTCGACGACGCGGAGAAGCTGTCGCGCGCGCTCGGCATCAGCCACGAAGTGCTGCCGATCGCGCCCGCCGTTCATGGCCTTGAGGATATTCTCAAGCCGGCGTTCGCCGGTCGGCCGCGCGACGTCACCGAGGAGAATTTGCAGGCGCGCACCCGCGGCGTGCTGCTGATGGCGATCTCCAACAAATTCGGTGCGATGCTGGTGACCACCGGCAACAAGTCGGAAATGTCGGTGGGCTACGCCACGCTCTACGGCGACATGAACGGCGGCTTCAATCCGATCAAGGACATCTACAAGACCGAGGTGTTTCGCCTGTCGCTGCTGCGCAATTCGTGGAAGCCCGATGGCGCGCTCGGTCCGGCCGGTGAGGTCATTCCCCCCAACATCATCACCCGGCCCCCGACGGCGGAACTGCGCGAGAACCAGACCGATCAGGATTCGCTGCCGCCTTACGACGTTCTCGATGCCATTCTTGAGCGGCTGGTGGAGCGCGAGGAGCCGCTGGCCTCGATCGTTGCCGAGGGATTCGACCGCGACACCGTGATGCGCATCGACCGGCTGCTCAATATCGCCGAATACAAGCGCCGGCAGGCCGCGCCCGGCGTGAAGGTGACGAGGAAGAATTTCGGCCGCGACCGGCGCTATCCGATCATCAACAAATTCCGCGACAGCGGACAGCCGCCGGCGGAGCCGGACCATGCCCTGGTGACGCGTGCGCGTCGCGGTTCGGCGGACGCGTTCGAGGGGTAGGGCGCAGCCGCGATCGCGTCAGCGCGCCGGGATGAAGGTCGGTCCCACCGAGCGGATCTGCCGGCCGTCACCGGACGCAGGGGCATCCGCCGTGCTGGCGGCGGGGGCGTTGGCGGGCGTGCCGGTTGCGCCCGACTTCTTTTGTCCGACCGGGGCGGCCCGCAGCGGCTGCGCCATTTTCTTGGAGCTTTCGTCGGTGACGATGATGTCGCCGCGCTGGGCGGCGGTGGCCTTGTCGTCGATGTCCTTCAGCGCGTCGGCCCAGGTCTGCCCCGGCGCCTTGCAACTGCAGGTCTTGTCGAAGGCCTGGCGATAGCGGAAGGCGTTCGGCGACTGCGAATAGGGCTGGCCGTTGATCGACACCGCCTGGTTCATGTCCTCGCCCGGGTTGCGATAGGTGTAGAGCGTCGCGTCCGCCGCCGGACACAGGCTCTTGCAGATGCGCTCGTCCTCGGCGAATCGACCGGGCACGGTGGCGAAGGAAATCGGGAAGTAGTAGCCGTCGCAGCTTCGCGCGCAGACGGTGCGATAGGTGCCGGACGCGGCGCCATTATCCATCGGCGGGCTGATCGGGTTGTTATTGCCGCCGCCGCCGAACAGGTTTTCAAGGAAGCCGCCACCGCCGCCGCTGTTGCGGAGCATGGCGGCGTATTGCGGGCCGCAATTGTTCTGCGCCAGCGCCATCAGCACCGAGCGGCGCTGGTTGTCGCGCTCGGAGGTGCCGAACGAGCCGCCGCGCAGTCGCTCCAGATTGGTGGTGATCTGGTCGAGGTTCTGGCGCATCTGCTGGATCTGGTTGTTGATCGGCCCGCATTGCGCCGATTGCCCGCTGAACAGCGAGAAGAAACCGGAACTGTCGCAGCCCTGGCGTCGCGCCTGCCCCTGCACCCGGTCGAGTTCCGCCTGCTGGCGGCCCTGGGCCTCCTCGTAGCGCCGGAGCTGGTCGGCCTTGGCGCTGTCCCCGCCGCCGGCATCGATGCTGGCGAGCTGGCCGGTGAGGCGCTGGCACATCGGGCTGCCGGGACCGGATTGCGCGCCGGGCGGGTATCCCTGTGCTGATACGCCAAGGCTGAAGGTGGCTGCACCGAGCAGTGCGGCGCTGGCCAGTGTCCATCGCAGAAGGAAATGTCTCGGCAAAATCGTCACGATCCGGCTGGCTGACCGCAACGCGGCCGACGGAGGCTCACATACAAGCTTCCCGCGGCGAGGTCACGTCGATTCCGGGGCGGAGATAAGGCAAAGAATCGTGAGGAACAGACCGTCCTGCGGTCAGCGTTGGCAGGTGATCGCCACGTAGTCGCCGCTGGCGGACGCCACGGTGACCGCGGCCGGCACCGCGGCGGTGACCTCGTCGGCCTCGATGCGGCGGAAATGGGTGGCCTGGGCGAAGTCCCGCGACTGGCAATAGGCGCGGGCAGCGGGCATGCCGCAGCTTTCGCCGCGCGCGAGGCAGAGGTCGATGCCGTAGCCGTCGGGCTGATTGGCCACGACGAAGACGCGGCTGTCGGCAAAGGCGGCGGAGGTCAGGCTCAGGAAGACGCAGGCAGACAACGCGGAGGCGAATCGCATGGGGCACCGGTTCGGAAAGGACAGGCGCTTACACCCATAAGCCCGAACAGTTAAGAATAAATAAGAGCGGAATCCGGAGCCTGTGGAGCGGCGGGGAATGCGGAAAATCGCGGCGGCGGCCTTGACGCGGTCCCCCCGGCTGGACCATTGTGCGGCCCATGATCGGTTCTGTCTCCATTATCGGCATCTGCCGCGAGATTATTAGCTAGCAATTCGCTGGCTGGAGCCGTCTTTTCTCACACGAGATCATTCGACGCCCGGCCGCAAGGCAAGGGATTCCATGTCCATGGAGCTGAAGCTCTACGACACGCTGACCAAGGACAAGCCGCCGTTCCGGCCGCTCGATCCGAACAATGTGCGCATGTATGTCTGCGGCCCGACGGTCTATGACTTCGCACACATCGGCAATGCGCGGCCCGTCATCGTGTTCGACATGCTGTTCCGGCTGCTGCGCCATGTCTACGGCGCGGACCACGTCACCTACGTCCGCAACATCACTGACGTTGACGACAAGATCAACGACCGCGCCGCGCGCGACTATCCCGGTCTGCCGCTGAACGAGGCGATCCGCAAGGTCACCGAACAGACCGAAAAGCAGTTTCACGCCGATGTCGACGCGCTGGGCTGCCTGCGTCCGACCGTCGAGCCGCGCGCCACCGAGCACATCGCGGAGATGCGCGCGATCATCGAAAAGCTGATCGCCAACGGCAACGCCTATGTCGCGCAGGACCACGTGCTGTTTTCGGTCGCGACCGACCCGGACTACGGCAAGCTGGCGCGCCGCTCGCTCGACGAGATGCTCGCCGGCGCGCGTGTCGATGTCGCGCCCTACAAGCGCGAGCCGATGGACTTCGTGCTGTGGAAGCCGTCGAAGCCGGGCGAGCCGTCATGGCCGTCGCCCGCCGGCATCGCGGTGGAGGGGCGCCCCGGCTGGCACATCGAATGCTCGGCGATGGCGTGGAAGCATCTCGGCGAGCGCTTCGACATTCACGGCGGCGGCATCGATCTCGTGTTTCCCCATCACGAGAACGAACTGGCGCAATCGTGCTGCGCGTTTCATTCCGACCGCATGGCCAATGTCTGGATGCACAACGGCTTCCTGCAGGTCGAGGGCGAGAAGATGTCGAAGAGCCTCGGCAACTTCGTCACCATCCGGGAATTGCTGGTGAACTGGCGTGGCCGCTCGTGGCCGGGCGACGCGCTGCGTTTCGCGATGATGCAGACGCACTATCGCTCGCCGATCGACTGGTCGCTGGCGGCGTGCGATCAGGCGTTCAACACCCTGAAGGATTTCTTCAGCGTCGCTGGCCCGGTGTCCGGTCCGCCGCCCGCGGCTGTCGTCGAGGCGCTTGCCGACGACCTCAACACGCCGAAGGCGATCGCCGAACTGCATGCGTTGAGAAAACAGGTCCATGAGCCCGGCGATGCGGTGTCCGTCGCGCTCGGCAACGCGCTGGCCTTCCTCGGCCTCGATGCCAGACGGTTCGCCGACTGGGTCGCGCAGGCCGATGCCGGCGTCGTCTCGAACGCGGGGAAGATCGACGAACTGATCGCAGCCCGCGCCGCCGCCCGCGCCCGCAAGGACTTCAAGGAGTCGGATCGCATCCGCGATGAACTCGCCGCCCGCGGTATCGTTCTGAAGGACGGCAAGGATGCCGCCGGCAAGCCCATGACTACCTGGGAGATCGCGCGATGACGAGGCCCGATACGCCGTTTCCCAAGCACCGTTACTATTACATCGCGCTCAAATGGCTGCTGATCGCCGGCGCGGTGGCGCTGGCGCTGAAGCTGGTCAACGTGTGGTGAGCGCGATGGGACAGGCGATGCCGGCGATCGGGCTGCGGCCGCTCCTTCCCGACGACATTCCCGTGCTCGCGGCGATCTTCGTCGCCAGCATTGATGAACTGACCGAGGACGATTATTCCGAGACCCAGCGCGAGGCATGGGCCGGCGCCGCCGAGGATGAAGCCGCCTTCGGCCGGCGACTGGCTGGCGAATTGACGCTGGTGGCGACGATCCAAAGCTCGCCGGTCGGCTTTGCCTCGCTCAAAGGCACGGATGTGCTGGACATGCTTTATGTCCATCCGGGCTTCGCGCGGCTGGGTGTCGCCACCGCGCTGTGCGACGCGCTGGAAAAGCTTGCGGCGGCACGCGGGGCGAACCTGCTGACCGTGGAGGCGAGCGACACCGCCGAGCCGTTCTTCGCGCGGCGCGGTTATACCGGCCAGCGGCGCAACACCGTCACCGTGGGTGATGAATGGCTGACCAACACCACGATGAAGAAATCACTGGGCGGCGGAGAGCCGGCGGGACACGCATCATGAGCCGCGAACGTCTTTATCTGTTCGATACGACCCTGCGCGACGGCGCGCAGACCAATGGCGTCGATTTCACCCTGCACGACAAGCAGATCATCGCCGCGATGCTGGACGATCTCGGCATCGACTATATCGAAGGCGGCTATCCGGGCGCCAATCCGTCCGACACGGAATTCTTCGCCAGCAAGCCGAAGCTCGACCACGCCAGGTTCACCGCGTTCGGCATGACGCGGCGGGCGGGGCGCTCGGCGTCGAACGATCCCGGCGTCGCCGCGCTGCTCGAAGCCAAGGCCGATGCCATCTGTTTCGTGGCAAAATCGTCCGAATACCAGGTGCGGGTGGCGCTCGAGACCACCAACGAGGAGAATCTCGCGTCGATCCGCGACAGCGTCACCGCGGCGAAGGCGGCGGGCCGCGAGGTGATGCTCGATTGCGAGCACTTCTTCGACGGCTACAAGGAGAACCCGGCGTTCGCGCTCGAATGCGCGAAGACGGCCTATGAGGCCGGCGCGCGCTGGGTGGTGCTGTGCGACACCAACGGCGGCGCCATGCCGAACGAGATCGAAGCCATTGTCGGCGAGGTGGTGAAACATATTCCCGGCGACCATGTCGGCATCCACACCCACAACGACACCGAGCAGGCGGTGGCCAATTCGTTGGCTGCGGTGCGCGCCGGCGCGCGGCAGATCCAGGGCACGCTGAACGGCCTCGGCGAGCGTTGCGGCAACGCCAATTTGTGTTCACTGATCCCGACGCTGAAGCTGAAGAAGGAATTCGCCGAAAAGTTCGACCTCGGCGTGTCGGAGGACAAGCTTGCGACGCTGGTGCATGCCTCGCGCGCGCTCGACGATATCCTCAACCGTGCGCCGGATCGTCATGCGCCGTATGTCGGGGAGAGCGCCTTCGTCACCAAGACCGGCATTCACGCCTCCGCCGTGCTCAAGGATCCGCAGACCTATGAGCACGTGTCACCTGAAGCGGTCGGCAATCACCGCAAGGTGCTGGTGTCCGATCAGGCCGGCCGCTCCAATGTCATCGCCGCGCTCGAACGCGCCGGGATTCCGTTCGAGCGAAACGATCCAAAGCTGACACGGCTGGTCGAGGAGATGAAGGAGAAGGAGGCCGCCGGCTACGCCTACGAATCCGCCAACGCCTCGTTCGATCTGCTGGCGCGCCGCACGCTGGGCAAAGTGCCGGACTACTTCAAGGTCGTGCAGTTCGACGTCAATGTCGAGCAGCGCTACAATGCGCTGGGGCAGCGCGTTACCGTGGCGATGGCGGTGGTCAAGGTCGACGTTGCCGGCGAGACGCTGATTTCGGCCGCGGAAGGCAACGGTCCGGTCAATGCGCTCGACGTGGCGATGCGCAAGGATCTCGGCAAGTACCAGAAATACATCGACGGTTTGAAGCTCGTCGACTACCGCGTGCGTATCCTCAACGGCGGCACCGGCGCGGTGACCCGCGTGCTGATCGAGAGCGAGGATGAGAACGGCGAGCGCTGGACCACGGTGGGCGTGTCGCCCAATATCATCGATGCCTCGTTCCAAGCGTTGATGGACTCGGTGATCTACAAGCTGGTGAAGTCCAGCGCGCCATCGTAGGGGCGGGTTTGGTCGCGCTGGAATGGCCGACTCATCATGGCCGGCCATAGCCGTTCGATGACCGGCGTCGCTTCCGCCTGCCTATGGTCTCGACCATCCACGTCTTACTTCCTTGAAATTTCCAAGACGTGGATGGCCGGCATAAAGCCGGGCATGACGAGGGTTGATTCCATCCCGATCAGAACTGCTCTGGTCGCTGACAGACCGGCCCTCACAAGCCGCGTGCGATCTGCTGGTCCATCAGCTTGGCGGTTTCCGGCAGCTGCGCGGCCGCCGCCTCGATCATCGGCAGGATATCCTCGACCCGATCGGCGGTCAGGACATCGACCCACAGGTTGGGGCGGATGAACGCCGTCTGCTTCATGTGATCGATCAGGACGAGCAGGGGGTCCCAGAACCCGTCGATGTTGGCGAGCAGGATCGGCTTGCTGTGGCGGCCGAGCTGCGACCATGTCATCTGCTCGACCAGTTCTTCCAGCGTGCCGACGCCGCCGGGGAACGCCACGAAGGCATCGGAGCGCTCGAACATCAGTTGCTTGCGCTCGTGCATGTCCTTGGTGACGACGAGTTCCTGCGCTCGTTGCAGGGCGTGTTCGCGCTTGGTCAGGAAGGTGGGGATGATGCCGGTGACCTTGCCACCATGGTCGAGGGCGCCGGTGGCCACCGCGCCCATCAGGCCGATGGAGCCGCCGCCATAGACCAGCCCGACGCCGTTCTCGGCAAGGGTCTTGCCGAAGGCCGTGGCTGCTTTGACGAATTCGGGATTGGTACCGGGGCCGGAGCCGCAATAAACACAGACATTTTTGATATTACTCATAGGATATGATGTGGTCCGGCAAGGTGACGGGGTCAAGATGGATTGTCGCGCGGGACGGATGAAAGTCCTGCGCGGGGCCGGCTTTCCGGAAAAGAATCGCGTCCGGCAGGTGCGAAACGGCGACGGAACCTTTATATCACGACCATGACGACCCGCGACCATTCCAGGGAACGAACGTCCGTCCCGCGCCGGGCAGGGGCTGTTTGCGCATAATCGCCGATCCCCAGTCAGCCCATCCCGCCGCCGCGCTCAACGGCGCCGCTCGGCCCGAGTCCGCTGACCTGAAGGCCGAGAAAGCGACGCTGTTCGCGACGCTCGCGCATCTGTGGCCGTATATCTGGCCGAGCGACCGCGCCGACCTCAAGATGCGCGTGGTCTGGTCGATGGTGCTGCTGCTGATCGCCAAGGGCGTGACGCTGGTGGTGCCGTTCACCTTCAAGTGGGCGATCGATGCGCTGACCGGCGCGGACACCGCCCCGGTCCAGTCCTCGAACTGGGTGCTGTGGCTGATCGCCTCGCCGCTGATCATGACCACGAGCTACGGCCTCGCCCGCATTCTGATGGCGGTGCTGACGCAGTGGCGCGACGGTCTGTTCGCCAGCGTGGCGATGCATGCCGTGCGACGGCTCGCCTATCTCACCTTCACCCACATGCACGAACTGTCGCTGCGCTTTCATCTGGAGCGCAAGACCGGCGGTCTCACCCGCGTGCTGGAGCGCGGCCGCACCGGCATCGAGACCATGGTGCGGATGGTCATCCTTCAGCTCGTGCCGACCATCGTCGAGCTCGCGCTGATGATGGGCGTTCTGCTGTGGCAGTTCGACTGGCGCTATGTGCTGGTCACCGTCGCTACCGTTATCGTCTATATGTACTACACCTATATCGCGACGGAACGGCGTATCGAAATCCGCCGCCGCATGAACGAATCCGACATCGAGGCGAACACCAAAGCCATCGACTCGCTGCTGAACTACGAGACGGTGAAGTACTTCAGCGCGGAGGAGCGCGAGGCGCAGCGCTACGACAAATCCATGGCGCGCTACGAGCGCGCCAGCGTCCACACCTACACATCGCTGGCGGTGCTGAATACCGGGCAGGCGATCATTTTCACCGCCGGCCTCACGGTCACCATGCTGATGTGCGCTGTCGGCGTGCGCAACGGCACTAACACGGTGGGCGATTTCGTCATGATCAACGCCATGATGATCCAGCTCTACCAGCCGCTGAATTTCATGGGCATGGTGTACCGCGAGATCAAGCAGGCCATTATCGACATCGAGAAGATGTTCGCGGTGCTGTCGCGCAATCCGGACGTGAAGGACAGGCCCGGCGCGACGCCGCTGCATGTGTCCGCCGGCGTGGTGCGCTTCGAGGACGTGCAGTTCTCGTACGATCCGGAGCGCCCGATCCTCAAGGGGCTGTCGTTCGAGGTGCCCGCCGGCAAGACCGTCGCCATCGTCGGGCCGTCCGGCGCGGGCAAGTCGACCATCTCGCGCCTGCTGTTCCGACTGTATGACGTGAGCGGCGGCCGCATCACCATCGACGGTCAGGACATCCGCGACGTCACGCAGGCGTCGTTGCGGGCTTCCATCGGCATGGTGCCGCAGGACACCGTGCTGTTCAACGACACCATCCGCTACAACATCCGCTACGGGCGCTGGGATGCGACCGATGCCGAAGTGGAGGAAGCGGCGGCGATGGCGCAGATCGACGCCTTTATCCGCATGTCGCCGCACGGCTACGAGACCGAGGTCGGCGAGCGCGGCCTCAAGCTGTCCGGCGGCGAGAAGCAGCGCGTCGCCATCGCCCGCACCATTCTCAAGGGGCCGCCGATCCTCGTGCTCGACGAGGCGACGTCGGCGCTCGACAGCCATACAGAGCAGGAAATCCAGGACGAACTGGAGAAAGTATCGCGCAATCGCACCTCGCTGGTGATCGCGCACCGGCTGTCCACCATCGTCGGCGCGGACGAGATCATCGTGCTCGATCAGGGCCGCATCGCCGAGCGCGGGACCCATGCACAACTTCTCGCCGCCAGCGGCCTTTACGCCAGCATGTGGAACAGGCAACGTGAGGCTCAGGAAGCGCGGGAAAAGCTGGCCCTGATGGCCGACGAGAATCTCGCCCCCAATCGCGCGCCGCCACCGGTGGACGAGGTGGTGATCGAGGAACTGCCGCCGGACGAATCCGAGATTGCGCCGGATGCCGCGGAGTAAGCGGCCAATTATCGGATATCGGACGCGACCGCTGGCTCAACGATCAGGGGTTTCGGGTTTTGAGGTTCTGGAATAATGAAGTTCTGAACAATACCGATGCGGTGCGCGACCAGATCGTTCTGGCGCTTCACCGCCCGGTCTCCCCCTCTCCCGGCGCGGCATGTGGCGCGCCACCCTCTCCCACAAGGGGAGAGGGGATAGAAGGCCAGTGATCATCATGTCCGTCGTCAAGTCCATTCGCGATCAAATCCCGCCGATCCATCCCGAGGGCTATCCGTTCATCGGCGCCTTCGCTCTCGCCAGCCTGATCCTGTTCTGGATCTGGACGCCGCTCGGCTGGATCGGCAGTGCGCTCACGGTGTGGTGCGCCCTGTTCTTCCGCAATCCGGTGCGGGTGACGCCGGTGCGCGAAGGTCTCGTGGTGTCGCCCGCGGACGGGCGCGTGTCCCTGATCATGCAGGCGGTGCCGCCGGCGGAGATGGGCCTCGGCGACAGGCCGCTGCTGCGCATCTCCGTCTTCATGAGCGTGTTCAACTGCCATGTGAACCGCAGCCCGGTGGCGGGGCGGATCGAGCGCATCGCCTACCGGCCGGGCAAATTCCTCAATGCCGATCTCGACAAGGCGAGCGAGGACAACGAGCGCAACTCGCTGGTGATCGTAACCCCCGCCGGCCGGATCGGGGTGACCCAGATCGCCGGGCTGGTCGCGCGGCGCATCGTGTCGTTCGTCAAGGAAGGGCAGGCGCTGGGGGCGGGCGAGCGCTTCGGCCTGATCCGCTTCGGCTCGCGCCTCGACGTCTATCTGCCCGAGGGCGCCAAGGCGCTGGTGTCGGAAGGGCAGACGGCGGTCGCCGGCGAAACGGTGCTGGCCGACTTCCAGCTCGGTGATGGCGGGCGCAGCTACCGGGTGGATTGACCGTCGCGGTACTGTTCCGGCGGGTTTTCGCCATCATGGCGGAGCAGGGTGGGGCCTGCTATATAAGGCCCCATGGACATGCCCTCCGATCCCCGAACGCCGGACCCGCAACGCCGCCGCTTCCGCCGGATTCCGATCCGGATGCTGGTGCCCAACGTCATCACGCTGCTGGCGATCTGCGCCGGCCTGACGGCGATCCGGCTATCCATCGAAGGCCGCAACGAACTGGCGCTGGCGGCGATCGTGTTTGCGGCGGTGCTCGACGGCATCGACGGCCGTATTGCGCGCATGATCAAGGGCCAGTCCCGCTTCGGCGCGGAGCTCGACAGCCTCGCCGACTTCGTCAATTTTGGCGTCGCGCCGGCGCTCATCCTGTATTTCTGGCAGTTGCACGATCTGAAGAATGTCGGCTGGATCGCGGCGATGATCTTCGCCATCAGCGGCGGGCTGCGTCTGGCGCGCTTCAACGCCACCATGGACGATCCCAACAAACCGGCGTTCGCGGCCAATTACTTTACCGGCGTGCCAGCGCCCTTGGGCGCGCTCTGCGTACTGCTGCCGATGTATCTGGTGCTGATCGACGCGCCGCAACTGCCGGCGCCCGTCACCGCGGCGTTCACGCTGGTGATCGCGTTCCTGATGGTGTCGCGGCTGCCTGTGTTCTCGGGCAAGATGATCGGCGGCAAGGTCGCTCCGGACATGGTGCTGCCGGTGGTGGTGCTGGTGGTGCTGTTCATCGCCGTGCTCATCAGCTACCCGTGGCACCTGCTGGCCGGCGGCACGCTGCTCTATCTGTTCTCCCTGCCGATCGGGTGGGCGTCCTATCGCGGCCATGAACGCCGCGCCCGCGAGGCGGCGGCCGCCGCCTCCGCCGGGCCAGTGACCGGGTATGCAGGGGAGACCCCCGACTTCAGCGCCATCGGAGGGACGGAGGACGACGAGCGCCCGGCGCGGCTGAATTAGGCCGCGCGCCGGCGTGGCCGGCCGATCATGGTTAACGATCTCCTGACAATTGTTGGGTCGCACCTGCTGCGGGTGCGGATGTGCGGTGATTTCGCCCGCCATCGCCGCATTTTTCCGTCTTCCCGACAATTCCGCCGCGGTTCCGGATTCAATTCGCTAACCTTTACGCGAATTTAATGGGCCTGACGCTACGGTTGCCGCGCGCGCCCCAGAATGTCGCGCGCCGTCGGTTGCGTTGGAGTTGTCCATGGATATCACCACGAGTATTGGCCTGATCGCCGGTACGATCGTCATCGCCTTGATGATCTTCATGGGCGGCGATCTGCACATGTTCATCAGCGAACATGCGATGATCATCATCTTCGGCGGCTCGATCTCGGCGACTCTGATTCGCTTCCCGCTCGTCTCGATGCTCCACGGCCTGCCGCTCGGCGCGAAATTCGCGTTCACCATGAGCCGCTCCACTCCGCGTGACCTCGTCGATGAACTGGCCGCGATCGCCGAAGTCGCCCGCAAGCAGGGGCCGGTGGGGCTCGAGAAGGTCGAGACCGACGATCCTTTCCTGGCCAAGGGCATCCGCTACGTCGCCGACGGCTACGACATGGATTTCATCCGCGACAACCTCGAGCGCGACCGCGACAACTTCCTGATGCACCTCGACGAGGGCAGCAAGATCTACCGCGCCATCGGCGATTGCGCCCCGGCGTTCGGCATGATCGGCACCCTGATCGGCATGGTGCAGATGTTCGCCAACATGACCGATCCCTCCAAGCTCGGCCCGTTCATGGCCACCGCGCTGCTGGCGACCCTTTACGGCGCGCTCGTCGCCAACCTGTTCTGTCTTCCGATCGCCGACAAGCTGCACGGCAAGCTGCTCGACGAGGAAACCAACCGCACCATCATCATCGACGGCATTCTCATGATCCGGGACGCCAAAAGCCCGACGCTGGTTCGCGAGATGCTGCTGGCTTACCTGCCGGAAAAGCACCGCCACGAGGTCGGCGAACCCGTCCCGGCGTGAGGCGCGGGTAGGGTCCGGGGACGCAGGCCATGGCCAAGAAGAAACGGGGAGACGCGCACGGGGGTGGCCACGGCTGGTTCGTGACGTTCGCCGACCTCATGGGGCTGATGATGAGCTTCTTCGTGATGCTCGTCGCGTTCTCGACCCAGGATCAGCAGAAACTCAAGATCGTCGCCGGATCGATGCGTGACGCCTTCGGCGTGCAGACCGCCGCGCGCTTCTCCGGCATCATCGAATCCGACGGCCTGCCGACGCGGCCGAAGCTGAAGAACGTCGCGCACATTCCGCCGGAAGAAGCCTCCAACACGCCGACGCCGAACCAGGACGACAACAGCAAGATCGCCGGCGCGCGGCTGAAGAGCGACCGCGAATTCGCGCTCGCCGCCGCCTCGCTGCGCCAGGCGCTGCAGGACCTGCCGGAAATCTCCGAACTGTCCAAGCACATCATGTTCGAGGAAACCAGACAGGGCCTTAACCTCGAGATTGTCGATCAGGACGGGCGCTCGATGTTCGCCGATGGCTCGAAGCAGCCGATGGAGCGGACACGGCGACTGATCCAGAAGCTCGCCGGGCCGCTCAAGGCGACCCCGTTGCGGGTGGCGATCGTCGGCCACACCTCGGCGAATTTTGTGCCGTCACGCTCCGGCTATGACGGTTTCGATCTCTCCGCTGACCGCGCCAATGCCGTCCGCCAGATTCTGGAGCAGGAGGGCCTGCCGACCTCGCACATCTATTCCGTGGCGGGCAAGGCGGATACCCAGCCGCTGTTTCCGGACGATCCCACCCTGGCGGCCAACCGCCGGGTGACCATAACCCTGATGCGCGAGGACCCTCCGGTCCCCCCAAATCTCAAGCCATAATAAAGTATTATAATACCTTCGTCGGGTTCGTCCGCAGTTTCCCACCGTCTTCGGCGATGGACATGGATTGCCAGTGATATAAGAAGCGCCACGCGACGATCACCGGGCGACCGGGATCGCAAACACTCAGGGCGTTCCTGCGATCATGGCTGCAACCGAAACACCCGCCGATGCGCCGAACGAGGCGCCGGTCACCAGCGGCTATTGGGCGCTCACACTGGGAAGCATCGGTGTGGTGTTCGGCGATATCGGCACCTCGCCGTTGTACGCCTTCCGCGAGGCGGTTCATAACGCAGCCCATGGCGGACCGGTGTCGCGTGACATCGTGCTCGGCGTGCTGTCGCTGATCCTGTGGTCGCTGATCGTCGTCGTCACCATCAAGTATGTGCTGCTGCTGCTGCGCGCCGACAACAACGGCGAAGGCGGAACGCTGTCGCTGATGGCGCTGGGGCAGCGCGCGCTCGGGCGGCGGAGCTGGTTCCTGCTGGCGCTCGGGGTTATCGGCGGCTCGATGTTCCTCGGCGACGCCATGATCACGCCGGCGATTTCGGTGCTGTCGGCGGTGGAAGGTCTCGATCTCGCCGCGCCGGCGCTCCAGCCCTATGTGGTGCCGCTGGCGGTCGTGATCCTGATCGCGCTGTTCGCCGTGCAGTCGCGCGGCACCGCGCTGGTCGCCAGCGCCTTCGCTCCGGTGATGATCGTCTGGTTCCTGATCCTCGGCGTCATGGGGCTGATGCACATCAGCGATGACCCCGGCATCGTCCAGGCCATCAATCCCCTGTATGCCGTGACCTTCCTGTTGACCCACGGCGTCATCGGCCTGGTGATCCTCGGCGCCGTGTTCCTGTCCGTGACCGGCGGCGAGGCGCTCTACGCGGATCTCGGCCATTTCGGCCGCAAGCCGATCCAGTCGGCTTGGCTGTTCTTCGTGCTGCCGTGCCTGCTGCTCAATTATTTCGGGCAGGGGGCCTTGGTGCTGGCCCATCCCGAGGCGATCGAAAATCCGTTCTACCGCATGGTGCCGGAGACGGTGCTGGTGCCGCTGATCTGTCTGGCCACGGCCGCCACCGTGATCGCGAGCCAGGCGGTGATCACCGGCGCGTTCTCCATCGTCCGTCAGGCGATCCAGCTTGGGCTGCTGCCGCGTTTCGAGGTGCGCTACACCTCCGAAAGCCATGCCGGGCAGATCTATCTTCCGCGCGTCAACATCCTGCTTCTGATCGGCGTGATGCTGCTGGTCGGCCTGTTCCGCAGCTCCAGCGGTCTTGCCTCGGCCTACGGCATCGCGGTCTCCACCACGATGGTCGCCGACGGCATCATGTGTTTCGTCGTGGTCTGGAAGCTGTGGAACTGGCGCGCGGCCGCCGCCGCTGCGCTGATCGTGCCGCTCGTCATCGTCGATCTCACCTTCCTGACGGCCAACTTCCTCAAGCTGTTTCAGGGCGCGTGGGTGCCGGTTCTGTTCGGCATCATCATGGTGATCCTGATCTGGACCTGGCGCCGCGGCGCTGCGCTCCTCATCACCAAGACCCGGCGCACCGAGGTGCCGCTGCTCGATCTGATCCGAAGCCTCGAAAAGCGCCCGCCGCATATCGTCAAGGGCACCGCCGTCTTCCTGACCAGCGATCCGGGTTACGTTCCGACCGCTCTGCTGCACAACCTCAAGCACAACAAGGTTCTGCACGAGCACAACGTGATCCTCACCGTCCACACCGCGGAGACGCCGCGCGTGGATCTCATTGATCGCGTCCGGATGGAAAACATCAGCGACAAGTTCTCCACCGTCCGGCTGAATTTCGGCTTCATGGAAACGCCGAACGTGCCCAAGGCGCTGGCTGTCGCGCGCAAGCTTGGCTGGCAGTTCGACATCATGTCGACATCGTTCTTCGTGTCGCGCCGCTCGCTGAAACCGGCCGCCCAGTCGGGCATGCCGCGCTGGCAGGACCACCTGTTCATCTCCATGAGCCGCTCGGCCAACGACGCCACCGACTACTTCCAGATTCCGACCGGGCGTGTGGTGGAAGTCGGCACCCAGGTAACCATTTGAATTGAGATCGCAAATTCCTGTATTGCCGCGCTTTCTCCGGCAGAACCGAAAATTTTGCCGGAATGGCGGGAACCGGTCCGGGACGGCGGGGTTGTCCGCCGCCGGGCAGTACGCTTTTTGGGGCCAGTCACCACATGTCGACTGATACGCCGATCTCCGCCGCCGTTACGTCGGCGGCCAGCGCCGACGGTGAAATCAATTCCGCAGTGCCGTTCCAGGCGCTCCTGCTGGGTAGCATCGGCGTCGTCTACGGCGACATCGGCACCAGCCCGCTTTACGCCTTCCGCGAAGCGGCGACCGCGGCGGGAGCGACGGCGGGAGCCGCCAGCCCGGCGGCCGTGCTGGGGGTGATCTCGCTGATCCTGTGGGCGCTGATCGTCGTGGTGACGCTCAAATACGTCGTGGTGCTGCTGCGCGCCGACAACAACGGCGAGGGCGGAACGCTGGCACTGATGGCGCTGGCCCAGCGCGCGCTCAAGGGCGGCAGCGGGGTGGTCGTGCTCTTGGGCATCATCAGCGGTGCGCTGTTCTATGGCGACGCGGTGATCACGCCGGCGCTGTCGGTGTTGTCCGCGATCGAAGGCATAAAGCTCGTCACCGCGGCGTTCGATCCCTATATCGTGCCGCTGACCGTTGTCATCCTCATTGTCTTGTTCGCGGTGCAGTCGCGCGGCACCGCCAGCGTCGCGGCGTTGTTCGGCCCGATCATGGCGCTGTGGTTCTTCATTCTCGGTGTCGCCGCCGTTCCGCAGATCGCGCGGCATCCGGAAGTGCTGTGGGCGTTCGATCCACAATACGGCGTCGCGTTTCTGGCGCATCATGGCGTGATCGGATTGGTCACGCTCGGCGCGGTGTTTCTGGCCGTCACCGGAGCCGAGGCGCTCTATGCCGATCTCGGCCATTTCGGCAAACGCCCGATCCAGACCGCCTGGCTCGCGATCGTGCTGCCGTCGCTGGCGCTCAACTATCTCGGGCAGGGCGCGCTGGTGATCGGCGATCCCACGGCCATCGAAAATCCCTTCTTCCTGATGTTTCCGGGCTGGGCGCTGGTGCCGATGGTGGTGCTGGCGACGGTGGCCACGGTCATCGCCAGCCAGGCCGTGATCACGGGCGCGTATTCGCTGACACGGCAGGCGATCCAGCTTGGCCTGATGCCCCGTTTCGAAATCGTCCACACCTCCGAATCCCATTCCGGACAGATCTACATCCCGCGCGTCAACCTGCTGCTGTTCGTCAGCGTCGTGATGCTGGTGATCCTGTTTCGCTCGTCGAGTTCTCTCGCCTCCGCCTACGGCATCGCTGTCACCGGCACGATGGTGGTCACCGCGATGATGGGGTTCGTGGTGGTATGGAAGGTGTGGCAATGGTCGCCGGTGGCGGCGGCGGCGTTGATCCTGCCGTTTCTCGCCATCGATCTCACCTTTCTCACCGCCAATCTGCTCAAGGTGTTCGAGGGCGGCTGGGTGCCGCTGGTGCTTGGCGGGCTGGTGATGCTCCTGATGTCCACATGGCGGCGCGGAAGCCGGTTGCTCAACGAGAAAACCCATCGGCAGGAAATTCCGCTCGCCGACCTGATCGTGATGCTGGACAAGAAGCCGCCGCAGCGCGTGCCGGGCACCGCGGTGTTCCTCACCAGCAATCCCGGATTTGCGCCGACCGCCCTGATGCACAGCCTGAAGCACTACAAGGTGCTCCATCAGAAGAACGTCATCCTCACCGTCGAAACCACCTCGACGCCGCGCGTGGATCAATCCGAGCGCGTCCGCATGGAGCAACTGACCGACTCGTTCTTGCGGATGACGCTGCGGTTCGGCTTCATGGAGACGCCGAACGTGCCCCGCGCGCTGGGTATTGCCCGCAAGCTCGGCTGGCAGTTCGACATCATGTCGACGTCGTTTTTTCTGTCGCGGCGGGCGCTGAAACCAGCCGCGACATCCGGCATGCCGCGCTGGCAGGACCACCTGTTCATCGCCATGAGCCGCTCGGCCAACGACGCCACCGACTACTTCCAGATTCCGACCGGGCGCGTGGTGGAAGTCGGCACCCAGGTGACGATCTGACCGGCTGCCGGCAGGACCCGGACGGCTTGATTTTCCAGCGACAAAAAGGGAGGTTGGACACGTTTCGCGCCATCGAGGAGGCCAGAGTGTCCGACCACAAAGTTCATGACCTGACGCCGGAAGACGTTGCCGCCGGCATCGCGCAGGGACGTTATCTCCTGATCGACGTGCGTGAGCCGAACGAGGTGGCGGCGGAGGCCTATCCCGACGCGGTGCCGCTGCCGCTCTCCACCTTCGACCCCGCCGAGATTCCCGACCCGCAGGGCCGGACTGTGGTGTTCGCCTGTCGCTCCGGCCGGCGTTCGGTGACGGCCTCGCTCGCCGCGCAGGCTGCCGGCAAACCCTACGACTCGCATCTGGCGGGGGGCATTCTGGCGTGGAAGGCGGCGGGCCTGCCGTCCCGGACGGGCGGTTGATTCCGGCATGAACAGAATCTTTGCGGATTTGCCGAACACGATCTTCGACGTGATGTCGCAGGCCGCGCGCGATCTCAACGCGATCAATCTCGGTCAGGGCTTTCCTGACGAGCCGGGGCCGCTCGATGTCCGCGAGAAGGCCGCCGACGCCGTGCTGAACGGCTACAATCAGTACCCGTCGATGATGGGCATTCCCGAGCTGCGCCAAGCCATCGCCGCCCACTATGCCCACTGGCACGGCGTGCAGCTCGACGCCATGAGCGAGGTGATGGTGACCTCGGGCGGCACCGAGGCGCTGACCGCATCGATCCTCGGCCTGGTCGAACCCGGCGACGAGGTGCTGGTGTTCCAGCCGATGTACGATTGCTACGTGCCGATCATCCGCGCCGCCGGCGGCGTGCCGAAATTCATCCGGCTTGAGCCGCCGGACTGGCGCCTGCCGGAGGAGGCCATCCGCGCGGCGATCACGCCGAAGACGAAGTACGTGATCCTCAACAATCCGCTCAATCCGGCCGCCATGGTCTATCCGCGCGAAGACCTCGAAATGCTCGCGCGCATCTGTCAGGAGTTCGACCTGATCGCGATCTGCGACGAGGTGTGGGAGCACATCGTCTTCGATGGCCGCAAGCACATCCCGCTGATCTCGATTCCCGGCATGCGCGAGCGCACCGTCAAGGTCGGTTCCGCCGGAAAGATCTTCGGGCTGACCGGGTGGAAGATCGGTTTCGTCTGCGCCGCGCCGGCGATGCTGCGGGTGCTGGCGAAGACCCATCAGTTTCTCACCTTCACGACCGCGCCGAGCCTGCAGGTGGCGGTGGCCTATGGCCTCGGCAAGCCGGACGACTATTTCTTCCGGATGCGCGAGGATCTGGCGCGCAGCCGCGACCGTTTGCGCGCGGGCCTGTCCAGCCTTGGCTTTCCCGTGCTGCAATCGCAGGGCACGTATTTTCTCAATGTCGATCTGGCGCCGCTCGGTCTCAACGAGACCGACGAGGCGTTCTGCAAGCGTCTTGTCCACGATTACAGGGTGGCCGCAATTCCGGTGTCGGCATTCTACGAGGAAAGCCACGTCACCTCGGTGGTGCGGTTCTGTTTTTCCAAGAAGGACGCGACGCTCGATGAAGCGCTGGAGCGGCTGTCGCGCGTTCTTCGCAAGTGAGGCGAGAGACGGAGTGATGAACAAGTTCGTGTCGAAGGCCGCGCGCGCGGCCATTGTCGCGTTCAGCGCGCTCGCGGCGGCCACGGCGGCGCAGGCGCAGCAGCGCACGGTGAATTTCTACAACTGGTCGAACTATATGGCGCCTGGCGTGCTCGACCAGTTCACCAAGGAAACCGGCATCAAGGTTGTCTACGATACGTTCGACGCCAACGAAACGCTGGAAACACGCCTTCTGGCCGGCAAGTCCGGCTACGACGTGGTGGTGCCGACCGCCTATTTCCTGCAGCGCCAGATCGCGGCCAATGTGTTCCAGAAGCTCGACAAGTCGAAGCTGCCCAATCTCGCCAATGCGTGGCCGGAAGTCACGAAACGCCTCGCGGTCTACGATCCCGGCAATGCCTACGCCGCCAATTACATGTGGGGCACCACGGGCATCGGCTACAATGTGAAGAAGGCGCGGGAGATCCTCGGTCCGGACGCCGTCATCGATTCATGGGACATGGTGTTCAAGCCGGAGAACATCGCGAAGTTCAAGGATTGCGGCATCCACATGCTCGATTCCGCGGACGACATTTTGCCCGCGGCGCTCAGCTATCTCGGCCTCGATCCTAATTCCACCAAACAGGCCGATCTGGAGAAAGCGGCCGAACTGATCGGCAAAATCCGGCCTTACGTCCGCAAGTTTCATTCGTCGGAATATCTGAGCGCGCTCGCCACCGGAGAAATCTGTCTGGTGGTGGGCTGGTCGGGCGACATCAAGCAGGCGCAGAGTCGTGCGGCAGAGGCCAAGAACGGCGTCGAGATCGGCTATGCGATCCCCAAAGAGGGCGCGCAGATGTTCTTCGACAATTTTGCCATCCCTGCGGATGCGCCGCATGTCGCAGAGGCTCACGAGCTCATCAACTTTCTCTACCGGCCCGATATCGCCGCCCGCAATTCGGAATACCTGTCCTATGCCAGCGGCAATCTCGCCAGCCAGAAGCTGCTCGATGCGAAGGTCGCGAATGACCGGACGGTTTATCCGGACGAGGCGACGCTCAATCGCCTGTTCGTCATCACCGCCCGTGATCCGGCGACCCAGCGCATCATCAACCGGCTGTGGACGCGGGTGAAAATCGGGCGATAGGGTCGCGCGACAGCTTCGGGGTGCGGTGTGATGTTTTTGCGCCCGTGCCCCGGACGCAGCGCAGGCGCGCTGCATCGGGCGGGACAGGGGATTTCTGCTCCGCGCTATCCGCACCCGAGGCGTGCATCCAAGGGGGTGTGCCGGTGTCAGTGCGTCCGCCAGCGGCGGTGCAGCCACAGCCACTGTTCGGGATGCTCGCGCACCCAGCCCTCGATCACCGAGGTGACGGCCTGCATGGTGCCCTGAATGTCGACCTTGCCCTCGGCGTCGCGCACCGGCTTCACTTCGTCCGAAATTTCACCGCGGAAGCGGTTGCCGGGCAGGCGGACCACCCGAACGCCATAGATCGGCACATCCACCTGCCGGGCCAGCCGCGCCAGCAGCGGGTTCGCCCTCGTGGTGCGGCCGAAAAACGTGACATTCACGCCGCGGGTGAAGAACTGATCCACCAGCATGCCGACATGAACGCCGTCTTGCAGCGCCTGCGCCAGCAGCAGCGGAGCTTCATGGGTGGTCGGGATCATCGTGCCCATGTTGACCGCACGGATCGAGTGGATGGCGTGGTCGATGGCGGCGATGTTTGGCCGGCGGTAGAGCGCGGCCGACTTCACGCCGAACACCGGGCCGGCGAGGGCGGGCAGCTCCCAGTTGGCGAGGTGGCACGCGAAAATCAGCGCGCCCTTGCCGTCGTCGCGGATGGCCTCGAACTTCGCCGTGGTGTCGGGCGCGACTTCGATGCGGCCGAAATCGGTGCGGTCGGGAGACAGATCCCAGATGTGATCGAGGTGGGCGAACTCGGCGGCGACGCGACCGAGATTGTCCCACACCCCGGTCAGGATGGTTTCGATCTCTGCGTCGGATTTTTCCGGAAATGCCGCCTTGAGATTGGCGCGGCCGATCTTGTGTTCCGGCAGCCAGGGGCCGATGGCGCGCGCCACCGCAGCGGTGAAGTTGGCGGTGCGGTCGGGGTCGAAATAGCGCACGGTCCGCAGTAGGCCGACCGCGATGCCGCCGACCACGGCTTCGGTCACCGGCCGGAAGGCATCGCGCAGCGCAGCCCTGGTGCGGAGAAGCAGGCGGCGCATCAGAAGGTGACGATGATCTTGCCGAACACCTGCCGGCTTTCCATCCGCTTGAGCGCGGCGGCGACATCGCTGGTGGGGACTTCGGTATCGATCACCGGCTTCATGCCGGCGGCCATCTTGTCGAGGCTTTCGGCTATGTTGCGCATGCTGGCGCCGAACGAGCCGAAGATGCGGTATTGCTGCTGGAACAGCTGCATCAGGTTGATGGTCACCGTCGGGCCGGAGGTGGAGCCGCAGGTGACGAGCCGTCCGCCCCGTTTCAGCGACAGCAGCGAGCCATTGAAGGTGTCGGCGCCGACATGCTCGAACACCACGTCGACGCCCTTCTTCTTGGTGATCTTGCGCGTCTCGTGCTCGAAGCGGTCCTTGCGGTAGTTGATGACGTGATCGGCGCCGAGCGCCTTGACGCCCTCGATCTTGGCATCGTCGCCGACGGTGGTGATGACGGTGCAGCCGATGGCCTTGGCCATCATGATGGCAACGGTGCCGATGCCCGAACCGCCGGCATGCACCAGCACGGTCTCGCCCGGCTGCAGCTTGGCGTTGTCGAACAGCATGTGCTGGACGGTGGAGAACGCGATCGGCGCGCAGGCGGCGTCGCGGTCGGACACGCCGTCCGGCACCGGGATCACCAGCCGCTCCGGCAGGTTCAGCAGTTCGCGCGCGAAGCCGTCGACATGGAAGCCCATGATGCCAGCGACGTTCTCGCACAGGTTGTCGCGGCCATCCTTGCAGGCCGGGCAGACGCCGCAGGTCAGCGCGCCGTACATCACCACCTTCTGGCCCGGCTTGAAGCGGGTGACGCCGTCGCCGATGGCGGCGATTTCTCCCGAGGCTTCCGCGCCGACCACCAGTGGCAGCTTGCGCTTGGCGAACGCCATGCCGCGATAGCCCCACACGTCGATGTGGTTCAGGGCGACGGCCTTGACCCGGATCTGCACTTCGCCCGCGCGCGGCGGCGGGGGAGGTGGGATATCCGCGACCAGCAGCTGGCGGTCTGCAACAAGACTGAGCGCACGCATGAGGCCGTGTCTCCGGTAGGAAAGATGAATGGACAGATGGGCTGCGTATCGCCGGTTCGGCCGGTGGCGTCAACCGCCGGCCGCGACCGCCGCCGCCGGCTACATCGGCTCGCCGGTCAGGATCAGCGAGGCGTTCTGGCCGCCGAAGCCGAACGAATTGGACATCACGGCGGTGACGCGGGCGTCGCGGGCCTTGTTCGGCACCACGTCGAAGGGAATGGCCGGGTCCGGAACGTCGTAATTGATGGTCGGCGGAATGCGCTGATGCTGGAGGGTCAGCACCGAGAACACCGCTTCCACCGCGCCGGCGGCGGACAGCGTGTGGCCGACCATCGACTTGTTGGACGACACCGGAATCTGCTGGGCGCGCTCGCCGAACACCTGGGAGATGCCGAGATATTCCATCTTGTCGTTCTCAGGCGTGCCGGTGCCGTGGGCGTTGATGTAGTCGATCTGCTCGACGCCCATGCCGGCGTCCGCGAGCGCGTTGCGGACGCAGCCGACGATCGGCTTGCCGTCCGGGCTGGAGCGGGTGCGGTGGAACGAGTCGGCGAGTTCGCCGCAGCCGGCGACGACGCCGAGAATGGTCGCGCCGCGCGCGGTCGCGGCCTCAAGGCTCTCCAGTACCAGCGTGCCGGCGCCTTCCGCCATGACGAAGCCGTCGCGGTTCTTGGCGAACGGTCGCACCGCGGCCTGCGGTGGATCGTTGTTGGTCGAAAGCGCCGACAGCAGCGAGAAGCGGATCAGCGCCTCGGCGTTGACCGAGCCGTCGGTGCCGACGCACAGCGCCGCGTCGGTCTCGCCGCGGCGGATGGCCTCGACGCCAAGCTGGATCGCGGTCGCGCCGGAGGCGCAGGCGGTGGACAGCGAGATCGGCGAGCCCTTGGTGCCGAAGGTCTCGGCGAGATGATCCGCCACCGATCCGAAGATGAAGCGACGGTGCAGGTCCGTGAACTTTCCGCCGCCGCTGACGCGCAGCAGGGCGTCGTAATCGATCCCCGATGTCAGCCCGGTGGCGCGCGCCACGGCCTCGCGCGGCGGCCATTCAAGCTCAACCGGGGCGACGGCGAGAAACAGCGGGCCCGGAAAATCGCCTTTGGCGCCGATGCCGGCCTGCGCGATCGCTTCTTCCGTCGCCACATCGGCGAGGCGTTCCGTCAGCACCGTCGATGAAAACGGCTCGACCGGAAAGAAATCCACTGTGCCGGCCATGGTGGTCTTGAGGCCGTCGGTGGGGAAGCGGGTGATGGTGCGGATGCCGGATTGGCCGGCGGTCAGCTTAGCCCAGTTATCGGTCTTGCCCGATCCGAGCGACGTCACCACGCCCATGCCGGTGACGACGACGATGGGCCGTCCGAACTTGTCGCGCGTGGATGTCATCGTCTCCCCAATATCCGCTGGAGCATGATCCCGAAAAGTGAGAACCGGTTTTCGGAAAAGATCATGCTCGAACCAAAAGATAAACGGCTGGAGTCTGGTTCAACGTCGTTGAATTCAGACTCTAGACGGCCTCGACCAGCGCCATGCCTTCGCCGCGCCAGTGGCCGGCTCCGACCACCACTATCTGGGACGGCGGCTTCGTCATTTCAATCTCGACGCCCGCCGGATCGTTCGGCGCGAACAGGGCCCGGCGCGACAGCGACAGCGCGGCCAGTGCGAGCCCGAGCGGAAATTGCGCCTCCATGACGTGGCCGAATGAGGTGCCGGTGGCGCGCACCGGAATGTCGCGATGCTTGTCGAGGAACGCGCGTTCCTCGGCGGTGACGGGCGCACCCGTCGCGCCGGTGATGATGGCGCTGTCGGCGCCGATCGGGCCGAGTTGCGACCACAGGCTGTCGAGTGTCGCAGTGACGCTGCCGGCGGTTTTGCGCAGCGCATGGTCGGCGACGACGTTGGAGAGCTTCGCGTAGGGCTTGGCGCCTCGCGCCTGCGCGTGCTCCTTGGACTCGATCACCAGAAACGCGCCGCCGGAGCCGAGTGCGAAACCGCGTCCGTCGCGCTGCCACACCGGCGCGAATTTGTCCTTGAGATTAAGATCGCTGAACTCATAGAGCATCAGCAGATCCTTGCGCTCCCCGTTTTGCGCCGCGCCGATAAGGGCGATGTCGCTCTGTCCGGCGGCGATCCGCGCCAGCGCGATGCGCGCGGCATCGACGCCGGCGGCTTCCTCGCCCATGAAGGTGCGCGACGAACCGGTGACGCCATGGACGATGGCGATGTTACCGGCCAGCAGGTTAGACAGTTGCGCCAGGAACAGCGTCGGCCGCAGGTCGTTCATCAGCCGTTCGTTGAGGAAGTGCGGCGCGGCGTTACCTTGCGCGTAGTCGTTGAGGATCGCGGCGTCGACCGCGAGGTCGCGCTCGCCGCCTCCGGCCGCGACGATCATGTCGGTGCGCGACAGAATGTCGGTGTTGCCCTTGAGGCCCGCGGAATCGAGCGCGAGTCCGGCGGCATAGGTGCCGATGCGCTGCCAGGCTTCCATCTGGCGCTGGTCGCCCTTCTTGGGGATCTGCGCGTCGAAGCTCACCTTGGTCATCGGATGGACGATGTAGGGCGCAAAGCCTGTCTCATCCACGTTGATGCGGCCGGCGTTCAATGCATCCCAATGCGCGTCCGGGCCTTCGCCGAGCGAGGACGCCAAGCCGATGCCGGTGATCCAGGCCTCGCGGGGCTTGCCGGACAATGAAGGGGTCTCAGCCATGGGCGATCGCCTGTCGTGGGAATCCGATGCGGGTCGCCACCGCTTCCATGTGTCCGCGCATGTCGGGATGGGGGAAGGGGGTGTGGCGGAAGGTCAGGGTCGCGTTGCACTTCAGCTTGCCGTCGGCGCGGACCCTGGCCTCGGTCACGGCGAATCCGGAGCCGTCGTGAACCACGCTGGCGTCGATGGTCAGACGCTGGCCCGGGGTGACGAAGTCGCGCATCTTGGCTTCCTTAACGGCGGCCAGAAACGGCATGCGCTCAAACTTCAATAGCGCGATCAGCAGCCAGCCGGAGGTCTGCGCCATGGACTCGATCAGCAGCACGCCCGGCATCAGCGGATGGCCGGGAAAGTGGCCTTCGAAGATGGTGCTGGTCTGCGGCACCTGCGCTTCGACCGTGATGGTCCGTCCGTCGGCATCAAGGCCGACGATACGGTCGATCAGCTGGAAGTATTCGAGATTCATGGCCGGGCGCGTCAGGCGCCCTTGGCGGCGACCAGCTCGTCGATACGCGCGCTGAGGTTCTTCAGGACGAAATACTGCTCGGTGGTGGCCTTGCCGTCGTTGACCTCCTGGGTCCACTTCTCCAGCGGCAGCTTGATGCCGAACGCCTTGTCGATGGCGAAAGCAATGTCGAGAAAGTCCAGGCTGTCGATGCCCAGATCGTCGATGGCATGGCTCTCCGGGGTGATCGTGTCGCGGGGGATGTCGCACGTTTCGGCAATGATCGTGGCGACCTGATCGAATGTAGACGACATGCTAAGCCCTTGAGATATCTGAAGTAAGTGCCGAATCTGCGGCGGACGCAGGCTAGGCGGCTGGGCCACCTCTGCCCGGGACGGGTTGAATCCCCGTATATCGGAGCGATGCCCCGAGTTCAATGGCGCTGCGGTTCCCGAAATGGCCGGTCTGGGGCAGTTAATTGTGGCGGGTCGGGTCGGTGCCCTGAGCCGAGATGTGCCCGCAGTCCCGCCGTCCCATCAGCACGCAGTCCTGGGTATTGCGTAGGTCCGCCAGCGTTACCGCGAGCCAGATGCCGGCCCCGGTGAGGGCGGCGGTAAAGACGATCGCGGCAGTGTTGGCGATCATGCGGTGGCGGTAGTCGTCGGCGCTTTCCCCGGCCTGCTGGTACCGGGACAGGTCCGGCGCGCGCTTGACCGGCTGCCCCGCCTGTCCCCTGTCGGCGGCAGGGGGCCGGTCCGCCGTGCGCGGGCGAAATTTCAGCACCCGGTGGTCGCCGTCGGTCATGGGGCTCGCTGCATGGTTATCAATGACAGGATCTGCGGATCGTGCCGGCACTTTACCATGCCGGCCGAACGTGTCGTGGAGAAAAGAAGTTGCCGCCGCGATCGGCGCATACGGAGCGGAACAGGCTGCTTCACCCGTCATGACGATGGATCAAGTTTCGATGTCCGGAACGTGATGGCCCCCGGGCGTCCCGCGCTTCCGGCCTTCGGCTAGATTGTGCCCCCAATTCCCCGGACCGGAGTGACCCGTCATGACCACCAAGCGAGAACCCATTCTGAAGCCGGTGAGGATTTTATCGTTGCGTCCAACCCAGATGACCGTCGGTCTCAGGGAGGTGAAGGACAAGCGCCAGCGCTGGCGCGGCCACAAGGACAAGAAACGCGCCGAGTTGCTCGGGACTCACATGATTCCGGTGGTCGTCGGTCCTGACGGGCGCAATTACGTGATCGACCATCATCATCTGGCGCGCGCCCTTCACGACGAGGGCGAGAAGGAGGTTCTGGTCTCGGTGGTGGCCGACCTGACCATGGTGGACAAGAAGGCGTTCTGGATCGTGCTCGACAATCGCCGCTGGGTCTATCCCTATGACGTCAAAGGCGAACGGCGCGATTACCGCGACCTGCCGAAAGACGTCACCGGCCTGAAGGACGATCCATTCCGCAGCCTGGCCGGTGAACTGCGCCGCGTCGGCGGCTTTGCCAAGGACACGACGCCGTTCAGCGAGTTTCTCTGGGCGGATTTTCTGCGTCGTCGCCTGTCGCGCAAGATCGTCGAGGCCGACTTCGCGAAGGCCGTCGAGCAGGCGTTGTCGCTCGGCAAGAGCAAGGACGCGATCTACCTGCCAGGGTGGTGCGGACCGGCGGACGAGGACTGATCAGTCGCGCGGCAGGTCGTCGTCCGCCCCCTTGCCGCCGATGAGGCGGTGCATCGTCCGCTCCAGCACGCCGCCAAAAACCAGCAGCGCAAGCGTGAGGCCCATCGCGACGACGACGAGCCGCCAATGGCCGAGGCCGCACATGACGCCGATACAGGCGGTGAGCCAGACGCAGGCGGCGCTGGTCAACCCCCGCACCTTGCCCCGCTCGGAATGGATGATGACGCCCGCGCCGAGAAAGCCGATGCCGGTGAGAATGCCCTGAACCACCCGGCTCGTGGCGTCCGACATCAGGCCGGCTTCGAGGGCGATCGGGTTGGAGGTCAGCACCACAAGCGAAGTGGCGAGACCCACGATTCCCAGGGTGCGCACGCCGATCGGCTTGCCGTGCAGGTCGCGGTTGAGGCCGATCGCCGCCGACGCCACGGTGGCGACCCCAAGCCTGAGCACAATGTCCGACCAGTCGAGCAACGCCGTCGTCTCCCGGATTGCTGGGTTATGCCTTCGGTACCCGGCCCATCATATAGAATTCGTCGTTGGGCCGCATGTCGGTGACGCTGGCCATGCGGTTCGACAGCGCGAAGAATGCGGCGATGGCGGCGATGTCCCAGATGTCGTCGTCGCTGAAGCCGTGGCCGTGCAGCACGTCGAAATCCTGCGGCGAGGTCTTCTGCGCTTCCTGGCAGACCTTGACCGCGAAATCGAGCATGGCGCGCTGGCGCGGCGTGATGTCGGCCTTGCGGTAGTTGTTGGCGATCTGGTCGGCGATCAGCGGATTCTTGGCGCGGATGCGCAGGATGGCGCCATGCGACACCACGCAGTAGTGGCACTGGTTGGCGGCGCTGGTCGCGACCACGATCATCTCGCGTTCGGCCTTGCTGAGACCGCTGTCTTTTTCCATCAGCGCATCGTTATAGGCGAAGAAGGCCCGGAATTCGTCCGGCCGCGCAGCCAGCGCCAGGAAGACGTTCGGCACGAATCCGGATTTCTCCTGCACGCCGAGAATCCGGGTGCGGATGTCGTCCGGCAGCGTGTTCAATGCGGGAACGGGAAAGCGGCTGATGGGAGGCGTGCTCATGCGGCGGGTCCGGCGTTGGGATGAAACTCGCCCGACCATAGAAGAAGACGGCGCCGGCGCAAAGCGACAGGCGCCGCACGGCCGGCTCCATACCCGGCTGTTGCCTCAGCGCAGCGGCTTCTTGAGCACGGAGAAGCGGTCCGGATCGAGCCCGAGCGACGGTTGCAGCATCGGGGCTTCCGGCGCCTGCGGAATCGACCGCTCGGCGAGGCGGTCGAACACCGGGTCGTTCGCGGTCTCGCGGTGCGCCGTTGCCCCGCGCCAGCGATCCACCACCGACGTCACGAAGTCGATGTCATGGCCGTTATGGGTCGACGGTGTGGTGGCGACTGTCGATTCACTGCGCGGAATCTGGTGCGCCGGGAGTTCCTTGAAGCGCAGGCGGGTCGGCAGCGCGACGCCTTCGCCGAAGGCCAGCACCTCGCGCGTTCCGAGCGAGGGGACGAACGACAGCAGGTTGGCTGCGGCGTCGGAGACCGCCGAACGCAACAGCTCCTGGTCGCGTTCGTTGGCGAGGCGCATGGCGAACAGCGTGTTGCATTGGGAGATGATGGTGGAATCAAGCTCCGCCGGGCGCTGCGTCACCAGCGCGAGATAGACGCCGTATTTGCGGCCTTCCTTGGCGATGCGCGACACCGCCTTGCGGGTCGGCCCGAAGCCGGTGGTGCGGTCGGCGGAGGCGTAGCGGTGGGCTTCCTCGCAGACGAACAGCATCGGCGATGCGCCGTCGCTCCACAGTCCGAAATCGAAGGCCATGCGGCACAGCACGGACACGACCGAATCCACCACCTCCACCGGCAGGCCGGCGAGTTGCATCACCGCCATCGGCCGCCCGTTGGCGGGCAGGCGAAACAGCAGGCTGATGACGTCGGCCATGGTGTCGCCGCCGACATTGGCGTTCTCGAACATGAAGGCGTAGCGCGGGTCGTTCTTCACCGTTTCGATGCGCATGATCAGCCGGTGATAGATGATGCGCGAGGAGCGGTTCTCGAGCTTGCCCATGCGCTGGTCGATCAGCGAAATGAGATCGACCAGCCGGTAGGGCACCGGGGTGTCGGCCGTATAGGCGACGGACTTGGTATCGAGCCGCCTCAGGCCGGCGCGGTCCGCGTTCTGGTACTGCGTGTACAGGCCCTTCGCCATCGGGATCAGTTCGACCAGGACCTCGAGCTCCTCGGGGATGCCGGGCCGGCCGCCGAAGATGACGTCGACGAATTCCTCGAAATTGAACAGCCAGAACGGCAGTTTCATATTGCGCGGATTGAACACCACGGCCTTGTCGCCGAAGCAGCGGCCATATTCGTTGTGCACGTCGAGCAGGAACACCCGCAGGCTCGGCCGCGCGTTGAGGATTTCGTTCAGCAGCAGCGAGACGCCGGTGGATTTGCCGACGCCGGTGGAGCCGAGCACCGCGAAGTGCTTGCTCAGCATCTCTTCGATATCGACGCACGCGGCGACGGAGGAATCCTGCTGCAGGGTGCCGATGTGGATCTGGTCGGCGCGCGCGGGCGCATAGATCGTGCGAAGTTGCTGGTTGGTCAGGAGATCGACCGGATCGCCGATGGACGGATAACCGGTAATGCCGCGCTGGAAGCGGCCGGCCGGGCCGCCGCCGATCTCGCCGAGAAGATCGACCGCCGCCACGGCGGTGTAGTTGCCGGCGGCCGCAAGATTTTCGCGGCTCACCTCGGTGATCATGGCCACCAGCGTGCTTTTCGCGGTCCGGATGCCGAAGAACTGGCCGACGGTGGCGTTGATGGTGACGTCGGACATCGCGCCCGCCATCAGTCCGATGCGGGCCTGCGAACCGCGCACGGAAATCACGCGGCCCATCGATTGAGTTTGCAACGGCGCCAGCATCACGGGATCTAACCTGCCTGCATCCAGAATTGTCCCGACTATGCAAAGCCCGGCTGCACAAACTGTTAAGCGGCTGGACGACTTTGCAGCCATTTGCCGGGCTATGGGCCGCCAGCCCGGCGCGGCGGCGGCACCGGGGGGCTGCTAACTATGCATGGCTAAAGGGGTATTTTTATCCCCCGCCCTCCGATGCAAGGGCGTTTGAGGCTAACCTATTGTTTACCATGGGAAATATTTGCTCCGCGGCGCGTTGGCGGAGCCCGGCTTCGGAAACGGGGACGGGCGGTCGAGAACGTGGCCGGGAATAGCGGTGTCTGCGCCTTGTCTCATCGGGGCTGACTTATTTCGCCATGATCGACGGCATGTGGTGGCTCGAGAGATCGGTAATTGGTTGGCCGCATAGAACGCAGCGTTCTGCCGCCGGATAGAGCAAGATCGTCGCTGTCATCGTATCCACGTAGGTGGGCAGGGGGCGCTTGTCGCGTTGCCTGGTCGGGCGGCGCTCGCAATGCCGAGACACGCCCGCTGTTGCCGAAGGTTGCTGACAGC
This sequence comes from Afipia sp., assembly GCA_017308495.1. GTDB lineage: Bacteria > Pseudomonadota > Alphaproteobacteria > Rhizobiales > Xanthobacteraceae > Afipia. The sequence goes on along the minus strand of JAFKES010000074.1, from coordinate 16,704 downwards.
ATGATGAAGATGAATGCAGATCGTGAACGGGTTGCGCGTCTCTGCTCAGTTTTTTTGGGTGGCTAGCCTGATGGTACGGGATATCGGAGCATCGCTTCATAGTTCGCGCCGCGCTGCAGCAAGGGGACGCGTTGCTGCAGCGGGTGTTTCAATCAACGGTGCGGATCGATATTAACGGGGTCTCCAGATGCCATTTCAAGGGCCGTGCTGGCGTTCCATGCGCGGGTGGTAGCCGATGTCGACGTCGAGTTCACACTATTTTCGGGAAGCCATTCGCGGCGCGGAACGCTGCGGCCTCGACAGTGAGCGCCTTCTGGCGGAAATCGGTGCGACACGCATTCAGATCGAGGATCCAACTTGGAGGGGTAAGTCAGAACAACTCGCGCGTCTTGTTCAGCTGGTATGGCTGGCGCTGGGCGACGAGTTCATGGGGTTTACCGAGCGCCGGTGTAAGGCTGGGACGTTCGCCATGATTGTCCACGGCATTATCAACGAAAACAGTCTTGAACGGGCTCTGACGAAGGCTGTTCTGTTCTACGACCTCGTCACTGACGACATCAAGATGCGTCTTGAGCCTGGAAGCAAGAACACGCTTGCGCTGAATATGGTGTTGGCGCGTCCCGAACTTGATCCGGCACAGTACATGCACGAGTTCTGGCTGTCGGTTTGGTATCGGCTGATCTCCTGGCTGGCCGGCTCCCTTGCCCCGCTGGAAAAGGTAACGTTTTCCTATGATCGGCCGGTCGTGCGGATCGAAGAATTCAAGTACATGTTTCCGGCTGAGTACGAGTTCAATGCACCCGTGACGAGCCTCGTATTTCATCGCGATTTTCTGCAGAATCCGATCGTACGTTCAAAGCACGAACTGAAGAGCTTTTTGTCGGTGGCTCCTCACGGGTTCATGTCGATACCAACGGACGTCTTTAGCTATAGTCGACAAATCCGCAACCTGATCTTGCCCGACCGGAGACTTCCGCTGGAGTTTCCCGAGTTCGAAGAGGTTGCGGCACTTGTCGGGATGGGTGCGCAATCGTTGCGAAGGAAGCTCCGTCAGGAAGGTTCGTCGTACCGCGGGATTATGGAAAACATTCGACGGGACATTGCTATCGAGAAGCTGGTGAGGGGCAATAATACCGTAGCGGATCTGGCTGAGCTGTTGGGGTACTCGGAAACGCGCGCTTTTACCCGGGCCTTTCGCCAGTGGACAGGAATGAGCCCCGCGCGGTATCGCGATCATTTCCGGTCGCATGTCAGCCAGATTACGGTCCGGCCTTGACGGCGTGCTCGTGCAGATTGGATCTCGCATAAGGGCGTTTCGGTCCTGCTTTGTCGGTTGATCGATCGCGGTGCGCCGACATCTGCAATGGCAAGACCAGCGGCCTCGTTGCCGAAAGCGGATGGCGCTAATTCTGCGAGATATCATTTCCGATGTCGCGATCATATTGGCGGGCAAGTACCGGTTAGTCTCCAAGACGACAGCGACGATCATGTTTGGACCTGCGAAACAGGCGACCATTGGACATGGCAGCCTTTGCGCATTGCAGCAGCGAATGGTCAGCAGTACCGGATTTGCGCCCGTGCCCTTGTGACAAGCGAAGCTTCGAAACTCTGAATACTGGATTCTCGAGGCTAGAAGGGCCGAGGCACAGGGCATCGCTCCACGGAGATGTGGAGAGCGATTGTCAGTTACGTTCATTCAATGCGGCCGATTTGACGCTGCTCGAAAATACTTTTGCGCGGGCGAAGAGAGCGCTGGATATGGTGGAAAGTAACGCTCTTCATTTGACCGTTATTGCACAATTGGCGATCTGGCGGTCGGTAGGCCGTTTTGCTTCGGAGAGAATAGCCCGACCATTATGGTGCTCTCTCCAGTCAGTTTCGGTCCTTTTCCGGATTTAAAATCCGAACAGTATCCATTCATCGTCAAGCCGAACGGAAGCAACCAAGGCTTGGTTTAAAAAAAGCTCGATGCATTGGGGTGATAAATCCCCGTAAACAAATGGGTACTTCTCATGCGACTGGAAACGCTGCTACCTCTGGGCAAGGTGGATCCCGGCTTGCGACAGCCGGAAACGTCCCTCGATCTCGACACCGTTGGAGACGACGCCCGTCTTCTGGAAGAAATCGGCTACGACGGCGTTTGCATCGAAGAAACGAAGCAGGACGCTTACGTCGTCATGACGCTCGCTGCTGCGGCAACAACCAAGTTGAAGATCAGTACTGCAATTGCGATGGCGTTTCCGCGGGCGCCCGCGGTGACGGCTTTGAGCGCGTGGACGCTTCAAAAGCTGGCAAAGGGACGCTTCACGCTTGGGCTCGGACCGCAGGTGAGGGCGCATATGGAGCGCCGATACGGCCTGCAATGGTCGGCTCCGGCTCCGTGGATGCGTGAATATGTACAAGCGGTTCGCGCATTCTGGCATACGTGGCAGACCAATGCTCCCTTGGATTTTCAGGGGGATCACTACAAGCTGAATTTGATGTCGCCGATTTTCAATCCCGGGCCCATCAGTCATCCTGAAATACCGATACATTTGGCTGCCGTTAACAAGCTTATGTGTTCCGTCGCGGGCGAGGTGGCGGATGGTGTTCGTCCTCATCCGATCTGTTCGCCGGCCTTTATCGAAAACGTCATGCTTCCTGCGGTGCGGGTTGGTGCTGAAAAGGCGGGGCGGTCACTTGATCATTTTCAAGTGGCAATGAAGCCATTGGTGGCGACGGCGGCCAATCAACAGGCTCTCGAGGCGCGTATCCGTGATGTTCGTGCCCGCCTGTCGTTCTATGTTTCTACGCCAGCCTATCGCCCCGCGTTCGAGTTTCACGGCTATGGCGATCTTGCGCGTGAGATGAGTGTTCTTGCGCGGGAGAAGCGGTGGGAAGAAATGCCGGCCAAGGTCGACGACGATCTGCTAAATCTTTTCGCGGTTATTGGAACCTATGATCAGATCGGCAGTCGCCTGCGTGAACGCTTCGGCAAAGTCGTGACGACCTGCGAGTTTTCAATCGCCGTCAACAGTCCGCAAGACAAGGAAATCCTCGCCCAGATCGTCAAGGATACCCATGCCGAGTCTTCCGACGATGCGCGCGCGAAGATAAGCGGTCAGAAGGCGGCGTAGTTGGCGGTCGTTTGTCGAGTTCGGCGATGCGAAAATCCGTGTGGTCGAACAAGTTCGCTTTTAAAGAATCGATCTGAGTATTGAGGCAGGACGTGGCTGGCATCCCTAGACTGGATTCCTTGATCAAGACAGACAAGCAAAGGGATTTCTCGTTCGACTTCTTGTCGGGCTGGGAGAATTACGAAAGCTGGGAAGACGTATGCGTGGGCGCGACGGCTGTCGCTCCCGTCGCATACGTCGTCACGGCCGAGGATATCATCGAATATAATCGGGCTTGCGGAGAGACGGACCCTCTGTTCGTTGACGCGGATTTTGCGCTCAAAAACTCGCCAACCGGCGAACTCCTTCAGCACCCGCTGTTTGCGAGCGCGTTGCCGTTCTATTGCCTCGGAAACTCGGGCATCGGAACATGGTTGCGTATGCCCGGCGCGCGCAATCCTTATCAGCGGATTGAGCTATTCGAGGCATTCAAGATCGGCGAAGTCATCGACGCCCACGTTACGGCGACTGACAAGTTCATTCAGCGCAACAAGCACTATGTCTCGATGCGATTGGAATTTCGGAATCGCTCGGGAGTCCTGAAGGCGATCTGGCATTGCTCCTTGATTATCCCGCCCAACAGAGAGGCTGTGGGCAAGCTTGTGAAGTTCAGCGCATGAATACGCCCCGTTTCTCAGAAATCGAGCTTGGCCTGGAGCTGCCGCCGGTCGTCCAAACGTACACCCAGAGGACGATTGACGACTATGCATTGGCCACGCTGGATATGAATCCAGTCCACGTCAACATCGCTTGGTGTGAGCGCACGCTCGTTTTTGGAACGCCAAAGACCGTCGGACATGGGATGCTCATGATGTCCAACATGGCGTCAGCAGTTGTCCGACATTGGGGCGCTGTGACGGCCGCCGGTGCGATCAGCGTGCGTTATGTCGATGCAAAATTCGTCAAGGCTATCCAGGTCGGAGATCGTGTCACAGCGACTGCGACTGTCCGGGCAAAGCATTTCCATGGTGAAGGAAAATGCTGGGTCGATCTGGCCGTCAAAGGAGTCGATTCGGCTGGAGAGGTCGTCTGCTTGGGGGAAGTCGGAATTAACGTTTTGGACTAGGACTGTTGCGACAGCTAATAAATAAAAGGGGGAAGCCATGTCGCTTTTAATAGGAGATGCGCTGGAATGGTTCGCTGAAAACACGCCGGAAAAAGTAGCGGTGGTGGGACCTGACGGCTCGCGGACTTATTCGCAACTCTGGTCACGATCCTGCAAGCTGGCCAATGCCTGGTCCAGGCTGGGTGTCAGGAAAGGTGATCGCGTCGCGATCCTGATGACAAACTGCGTCAAGTACGTCGAGGTGTACGAAGCAGCCGCTATTCTCGGCGTTGCAGTGGTTCCACTGAATTTCCGGTTTGTTGCGCGGGAAGCCGACTACATTCTCGATCATTCAAATGCAAAGTTGCTGATCTACGGAGGCTCGTTCTCGTCTCTGGTGGCTGAACTCAAGAATTGCCCCCAATTGCTGATCGTCGCGGATGGCGAGGCCGCTGGCCGGAATTCTTATGAAGAGCTTCTGGAAAAGGAGAGCGATGCGCGGCCGCTGGAAAAGGCCGATCCAGATGAATGTTTCTATCAGGGATATACATCAGGCACGACGGGTCTTCCGAAAGGCTGCGTGAATCTGCATGGTCGGTTCATGGCGCAGCTTCTGCGGCTTGTTGCTGCATACGGCATCACGGCTGACGATGTTCATCTCATCGTGGCGCCGATTTTCCATGAAGCTCCTGTATTGTTTGCGCTCACCCAGCTCGTTGCGGGAGGAACCGTTGTCCTTGTAACGGACGGTGCGCCCGCCGCGATTTCCGCGGCGATCGAGCAGAACAAGATCACCGGCGTATTCATGGTCCCAACGATGTGGAACGCGTTGGCGGTCAGCGGCGAGATATCGAAAGCGGATTTTTCGTCCCTGCGCTTGGCGATCAGCGCGGGATCGCCGCTATTGACGCATACGAAGCTCGCATTGTTGGAGCAATTGCCGCATGTCGCCTTGCACGAATTTTATGGGGCGACCGAATTCGGCATGGTGACGAATCTGGGTCCGGCCGATCAGCGTCGGAAGACGCGCTCGGTCGGTCGGCCATTATTCGGAATGCATGTGAAGCTGCTAGACGAGAGTGGCGAAGACGTTCCCCAGGGAGAGGTCGGCGAGATTTATGTCCGAGGTCCGATCCTTCTGGCCGAGTATTACCACAACCCCGAAGCAACGGCGGCGTCCAGGCGTGGAGAGTGGTTCACATTGGGAGACATGGGCCGATTTGATGAGGAGGGTTATCTCTATATCGTCGATCGCAAGAAAGACATGATCATCAGCGGCGGTGAGAACATCTTTCCGAATGATATTGAAGAGGTCATCGCACAGCATCCCGCCGTCATGATGTGCGCCGTGATCGGTGCGCCCGATCCGCACTGGGGTGAAGCCGTCGTGGCCGCCGTCGTGCTCAAGCCGGATGGACAATTGATGTCCGATGAGCTGCTGTCCTTCTGCAAGCTCCATCTGGCAAACTTCAAAGTGCCGAAACGGATCGACATCGTGCCTGAATTGCCTGTCTCGTCGTTCGGGAAGGTCCTTCGCCGTGAAGTGCGAAAGACCTACTGGGAACGGCAGGCTGCGGCCGTTTAACGGACTGGACGATTGTATGAAAATGCACGCGCTGTCCGGCGGTCGGCTCAGAATGAAGGCGCGCGCATTCAATGCGGCCGCATCGTCGGATGAGACGATTGATCTTCCCTGTTGCTGTTTTCTGCTCCGTCACAGCCAAGGAAATGTGCTCTTCGACACCGGCTGCCATCCGTCTGTTGCGACCAATGCGGAGGCTCGATGGGGCTCCGTTACAAGGAGCGTGAAACCTGTCATGGCGCCGGATGACAATGTGATCACGGCTCTTTCTTCAATCGGTTTGGTGCCAGACGATATCGATCTTGTTGTCAACTCGCATCTCCATATGGACCATTGCGGGTGCAATAGCTTTTTTAGAAAGGCCACGAATATCGTTCATGAAAGAGAGCTGGCGGCAGCTCGCGAAAGCGAGGGAAAAGGCTACTTTTCCGCAGACTGGGACTGCGGAATGCAGACACAGACGATCGAGGACGAGGTTGATCTCTTTAACGACGGCAAGATCATCTTGATTCCGGTGCCTGGACATTCAGCGGGCACCATTGGCGCGCTGGTGACACTCGATCGCGACGGAATGATTTTCCTGGCGGCGGACTCCGTAAGTGTCGAAAGCAACCTTCGCGCAGAAACGATTCCTGCGAACACCTGGAATACCGATCTTTTCGCGCGATCCATCGCGACCGTGCGGAATCTGGAGACAAGAGGCGCGCGCATATTTTACGGGCATGATGCAGAGCAATGGAAGGGTCTGCGCAAAGGTCTTCATGCCTATCAGTAGTCTATCCCGAATGTCAGCAAAGCGGTCGTTCAGCGCGCCTTTGGTGATCGCTGGAGCAATGGTCTAGGCAAGGAAATGAAATGTCCAAAGTGATTATCGCCGGCGTGGCGATGACGGAATTCACGAAACCAAGGCCGGAAGTCACATATTCCGATCTCGCAGCCGCGGCGACCCGCGATGCGCTGGCGGACGCGGGGCTTGATTATTCTGCGATCGAACAGGCTTACGTTGGCTATGTGTTTGGAGATTCAACAGCGGGGCAAGCGGCGCTCTATCAGGTGGGGATGACGGGAATCCCGATCGTTAATGTCAATAACAATTGCTCGACAGGCTCAACGGCTCTTTATCTGGCTCGCCAGGCGGTCGCGGCCGGCGCAGCGGAATGCGTGCTGGCGTTAGGCTTCGAGCAGATGGTGCCCGGCGCTCTCGGCGACGTGTTTGCGGATCGTCCCAGTCCGCTTGGAAAGTTCGCAGAACTTGCCGACGAATTGACTTCCGACCGGGTTACGCCTCGCAATGTGAAATTGTTCGGCGGTGCCGGCGCGGAATATCAAAAGCTATACGGGACGAAGCCTGAGACTTTTGCCAGGGTGACTCAAAAAGCGCGGCGACACGCCGCGAATAACCCGCGAGCTATTTTCCGGACTCAGGTGACTGTGGAGGAGGTGCTGGCGTCTCCGAGCGTCTATGGACCTTTGACGCGTTTGCAATGCTGTCCTCCCACAAGCGGCGCAGCCGCGGCGGTTGTGGTTTCAGAGAGATTTGCAAAGCGTTTCGGAGTGCAAAATCAGGTTGCTCTCAGGGCGCAGGCGATGACGACCGATTTTTCAACGACCTTCGACGACAAGAGCATGATCAAATTGGTGGGTTCGGAACTGACGGCCACAGCCGCGCAGCTTGTCTACTCCGAGGCCGGCATCGGGCCGGAGGATGTGGATGTGGTCGAGCTTCATGATTGCTTCACCAGCAATGAAATCATCTCCTATGAAGGTTTGGGATTGACGTCCCGCGGCACCGCCGAAAAGTTCATTTGGGACGGCGATAATACCTACGGCGGAAAAGTCGTGACGAATCCCTCCGGAGGACTGCTCTCGAAGGGTCACCCTTTGGGAGCAACCGGATTGGCTCAATGCGCCGAGATTGTCTGGCAATTGCGAGGGCAAACAGGGGTGAGGCAGGTTGCCGGTGCGAGAATCGGACTGCAGCATAATCTGGGGCTTGGCGGGGCCTGTGTCGTCGGGCTGTACGAGAAACTTTAGGCAGATGGCGGTCGTTTCCGATTGTACGAAGGTTGGAGGCATCGATTTGCGGGAAAGCTGCTCTCGGGCGGATCGCTTGCGTTCGGGAGAAAGCTTCAATTCCGGTTCGGCCGACAGCTCCTGGGAATGTTACTTTGTGGCGAGATCAAAGGCATTCCAATGAATTGATCAAAATTGTCTCCGCCAATGTCAGTTTTGGTCCGTTTTCATCAATCGATCACGTGTTAACAGGTCAAATGCCGTGGTGCAGTTCAAATCTGCAGAAGTGTGTCCGCAACGCTCTGCCAATAAACGGCTCTATCCTTGGGAGGGATCATGAAGGGTATATTCAAGTTTTGCGCGACGTCCATGCTCGCGCTGATTGCAAGTGGGCAGTTCGCCTCTGCTGAGGTGAAGATTGGAGTGGTGATTTCAGCCACAGGGCCTGCCTCGTTCCTCGGCGATCCGCAAAAGCAGACGCTCGATCTCTACATCAAGCAGATCAACGACAAGGGCGGCATCAACGGAGAGCCCGTCAAGCTGATCATGTATGATGACGGCAGCGACGCAAATGCTTCGCGCACCTTCGCCACGCGCCTCGTTGAAGAAGACAAGGTCGACGCTGTCATCGGCGGCAGCGGCACGGGGAATTCGCTGGCGATGATTCCTGTCTTCGAGGAAGCCCAGATTCCCTACGTCTCCTTTTCCGGTGGCGTCGAGATCATCGATCCGGTGCGCAAGTGGGTGTTCAAGCCGCCGCATACCGATCTGATGGCTTGCCAGAAGATCTACGAAGACATGAAGAAAAAGGGCATTTCCAAGATCGCGATCATCGCGGGCCAGGGCGGTTTCGCGAAATCGATGGAAAGGCAGTGCAAGCGCGTGGCCGCAGATTATGGCATCAGCATTCTTGCATCCGAAAGCTACGGGCCGCGCGATAGCGACGTCACTCCGCAACTGAACCGCATCAAGGCGCTGCCAGACGTGCAGGCGGTGCTCAATCCGGATGCTGGCCAAGGTCCGGCGATCGTGACGCGCAATTTCCGCCAGCTCGGCATGACCTCGCAACTCTATCTGAGCCATGCGGCGGCGACGTCCGGCTTCCTGAAGGCGGTGGGCAATGATGCCACGGGCCTGTTGTTGCCGGCGCCGACCCTGCTGATTGCGGAATCGCTGCCCGACAGCGATCCGCTCAAGAAGGTGCTGATCGACTACAAGACGCTGTTCGAGAAGTCGGCCGGCAAGGAGGCTGATGCGTTCGGCGGCTATGCGCACGATTGCCTGATGCTGATGGTTGACGCGATGAAGCGGGCGGGCTCCAAGGACCGCAAGGCAGTGCGTGACGCGCTCGAGGCGACCAAGGGCTTTCTTGGCACCGTCGGCAGCATCAACATGACACCGACCGACCACCTCGGCATCGACCTCAGCTCGTTCCGCATGATCACCGTCAAGGACGGTAAGTGGACGGCGGCGAGCCAGGGCTGATAACGCGATCGGCAATTGACCAATAGGGCCTGGTGGACATCGTCCATCCAGGCCCTCGGTATGGAGTCTGGGGTGACGACATTCCTTCAACTGCTCGTCTCGGGTATTACCGTTGGCGCGATTTACGCGCTGGTGGCGATCGGCTTCACGCTGGTCTACCGCGCGTCTGACATCTTCAATTTCGCCCAGGGCGAATATGTCATGCTGGGCGGCATGATCACGGGCGTTCTGATGGCCGTGACGGGAATTGGGCTGGCGAGCGCCGCCGCCATTGCGATCGCCGTCACGGTGGCCATTGGCGTTGGGAGCTATTTCTTTGCGATCAAGCCCGCGCGGGGCGCCGCTGCGGTGCAGACCCTGATCATCACGATCGGTATCTCCGTGCTGTTGCGTGGTCTGACGTCCGCCACGCTGGGCAAGGACTTCGTGCGAATTCCGAACTTCGTTTCGCCGGAAGTGCTCAATTTCGGCGGCGTTGTCGTTCAGTCTCAGGCCCTGCTCGTGATTGCCGGGACGGTGGTTATCGCGCTGGCGTTGTGGCTTTTTCTAAAATTGACCGTGATTGGAAAAGGCGTGACGGCGGTATCGGCCAATTCGATGGCGGCCAAGCTGGTGGGTATCAATCCGACGCTGATCATCGCGCTGTGTTTCGGAATTTCGGCATTCATCGGGGTTGTGGGAGGGTTGCTTGCGACGCCGATCACGATGTCGAGCTACGACGCTGGCACCATGCTGGCGATCAAGGGATTCTCGGCCGCGATGCTTGGCGGCATGTCGAGCGCCGCCGGACCTCTCGTCGGCGGTCTTCTGATCGGTCTGCTGGAGGCCTTCGGAGCGGGCTACCTGTCATCCACCTATAAGGACGTGATCGCGCTGGCGGTCCTTCTGGCGGTCCTTGCGTTTCGCCCTCAGGGCCTGTTCGGCGGTCGGTCCGTGCAGCGGGTATGACGATGACAAAACTTCTGAAGAGCCCTTATCTGCCGGCCATTTGTATCGCCCTGATCGTTTTGCTGATTCCGCTGCTCGTGGGGTCGAATTTTCAGATTCGCATGGCCACGATGGTCTTTATCTTTTCCATCGTCGTGCTGGGGTTGAACCTGCTGATGGGCTATGCCGGGCAGGTGAGTCTGGGCCACGCCGGCTTCTTCATCCTGGGGGCCTATTCGGTCGCGCTCGGTCCGTCGCTGCTTGGCCTCAATTCATGGCTTTCGATGATGGGCGGCATCGTGCTGACATCGGTTCTGGCCTTCATCATCGGCCGGCCGATATTGAAGCTGAGCGGGTATCATCTGGCGATGGCGACGCTCGCCTTCGGAGCTATCGTCTATATTTTCATCACCAACGAAGTGGATCTGACAGGCGGCCCCGATGGCATGCCGGTGAAGCGCGCCAACCTCGCGGTGTTGGGCCTGACTCACCTCATGAGCTGGTACTGGCTGACGGGCGCGTTTCTCGTGCTGGTCATGTTCGTTCTTGTCAATCTGCTGGATAGTCCGACCGGGCGCGCGCTGCGGGCACTGCACGACAGCGAGGTGGCGGCGGGCGTTCTCGGTATTGATGTCGCCCGGGCCAAGCTCATCGCTTTCGTTATTTCCGCGGCGCTGGCCGCGCTGGCGGGCGCGAGCCTTGCCTTGCTTGACGGGCATATCACGCCGGCGGCGGGCGGCATCCTGCGTTCGGTGGAGCTGTTGACGATGGCAGTCGTCGGCGGTCTGGGATCGCTGGTCGGAAGCATCGTCGGCGCAGCCTTCCTTGTGTTGCTGCCGCAGATGCTCACGAGCTTTCATGACTACGAGCACGCAATTCTCGGCTTCTTGCTCGTCACGATCATGGTGGTTCTCCCGCGCGGCATCGTTCCTTCCCTGAATGCGCTCATCAGGCGGTGGCTGGCATGACGCGGCTTGAGGTTGAGGGCGTTTCGATCCATTTCGGTGGCGTGCGGGCGCTTCAGAATGTGTCATTGAGCGTGAACGAGGCTGAAGTGCTGGCGTTGATCGGCCCGAACGGCGCCGGGAAAACGACCCTCTTCAATATCATCTCCGGCGTGTATCAGGCGACATCGGGCCGGATTAAGCTCGATGGCCAGGACATCACGGGTCTTCAGCCGTTCGAGCTTGCCCATCGCGGGCTCACGCGGACTTTCCAGAACCTGCAGATCTTCTTCCGCATGACGGCGCTCGAGAACGTCATGGTGGGGCGCCGTATCCGTGAACGGGGCAGTCTGGTCGGACATCTGCTCGGGCTCCCGTCGGTCCGACGACAGAATGCCGAGAGCCGCGATCGGGCGATGGAATTGCTGAAGTTCGTCGGCCTCGAGAGTTGCGCCGATCGGCAAGCGGGGGAGCTTTCCTACGGGATACTCAAGCGCCTCGAGATCGCCCGCGCCTTGGCGCTGGAGCCGAACATTCTTCTCCTCGACGAACCCGTCGCGGGGTGCAATGCGACGGAAACGGCCGAGATCGATGCGGTGATTCGCAACGTCGTGGCAAAAGGGGTTTCGGTTGTGCTGGTCGAGCACGACATTCACCTCGTCATGAATCTTGCCGACAAGGTCCATGTGCTTGATCGCGGTGCGACCCTGGCAACGGGCGCGCCTCAGGACGTGCGAAGCGATCCGGCCGTTATCTCCGCCTATCTCGGCGACCCCGAAAGCGAGGAGGAGATGATCGATGCTGAAAATTGATCGTCTGGTCAGCGGCTATGGTCGCATCAAGGTGCTCCACGACGTCAGCCTTGAAGTGAAGCGCGGCGAGATCGTGACGCTCGTCGGCGCCAACGGCGCCGGCAAGACGACGTTGCTCAAGGCGATCTCGGGCGTGCAGCCTATCGTGGAGGGGCAGGTTCTCCTCGACGGCGTTGCGGTCGAAAAGATGCCGTCGCACCGCAGGGTTCGTCTCGGGCTGGCCCTCGTGCCGGAAGGCCGTCAGATTTTCGCGCCGCTGAGCGTGGAGGACAATCTGCGCATCGGCGCATGGACCAGGACGATCGACGTCACGGACGATCTCGAGCAGATCTATTCCTATTTCCCCATCCTGAAGGAGTTTCGCAACCGTTTGGCGGGGTCGCTGTCCGGCGGTCAACAGCAGATGCTTGCCGTCGGCCGCGCGCTGATGGCGAAGCCGCAGATGCTGCTTCTCGACGAGCCCTCCATGGGCCTCGCTCCGCTGGTATTCAAGCAGATCTTTTCCGTGCTCAAATCCATCAGGCAGAGCGGCGTCACGATCTTTCTCGTCGAACAGAATGTCAACGCAGCCTTGCGCTTGGCAGATCGTGCCTATGTGCTGGAAATGGGGCGGGTGACGCTGGAAGGAACGGGGCGGGAGCTTCTCTCCGATTCCCGTGTGCGGGCGGCCTATCTCGGGGTTTGATCTATGGTTGCGGTATCGCTCCATGCTCTGCCCGGTGTGCCGCATATCGAGCCCGGCGACGATCTTGCAGGCATTGTGATCGACGTTGTTGCCCGCAACGATGTCGCTCTGGACGACGGCGACGTCGTCGTCCTGGCGCAGAAGATCGTCTCCAAATCCGAGGGACGATACGCCGATCTGAGCGCGGTCGAGCCGTCTTTGGAGGCGAAGAGGCTGGCGGGCATCTGTGGCAAGGACCCGCGCCTCGTCGAACTGATTCTCTCGGAATCCGTTGGCGTTTTACGCTGCGTGCCCGGCGTGATCATCGTGCGGCATCGGCTCGGCCTCGTGCTGGCAAATGCCGGAATCGATCAGTCTAATTTGCCCGGCAATGCGGCCGGCGGACGGGCTCTTCTTCTTCCGCTTGATCCCGATGCGAGCGCTCACAGGCTTCGGCGGACACTGGTTGAAAGGTCCGGCCGGCGATGTGGCGTCGCGATCATCGACAGTTTGGGGCGCGCCTGGCGACAGGGAACGACTGGAATCTGCATCGGCGCCGCCGGCTTTGGAGCCCTCAGCGATATGCGCGGCTCCCGGGACCTGTACGGGCGGACGCTTCAATCGACCATCATTGGGACCGGCGATGAGCTCGCCGCAGCGGCGTCCCTGGTGATGGGGCAGGCGAACGAAGGCACGCCGATCGTGCTTGTCAAAGGGCTTGCCCTCCTGTTGCAGAATGGAAATGCGCAGACCCTCGTGCGTCCGCTGTGCGAAGATCTGTTCCAGTGATCTGCCTCGCTTCGTGCGGGGATGCCATGCCCTGGCCCGCGCCGACCGACCACGCCCGTCTCGTGTCGAACACCGCTTATCTTGCAGTGCAGCATTTTAGCATTGTCGGACGGTTTGGATAGAACAGCCGCCCTGCTGTAAGAGACGGTGGCGGCGCTGGCGGTCGCGAGATGTCTTTTGTGGACTGTGGCTGATGTCGACATCGAGTTCGCATTATTTCCGGGAGACCATCCGTGGCGCCGAGCGCTGCGGCCTCGACGGCGAGCGCTTGTTGGCCGAGGTCGGAGTTACGCGTATCCAGATCGAAGACCCGACCTGGCGGGGCAAGTCCGAGCAACTGGCGCGGCTGGTCCAACTGGTCTGGCTGGCGTTGGGTGATGAATTCATGGGCTTCACCGAGCATCGGTGCAAAGCCGGAACTTTCGCCATGATCACGCATGGGATTATCGGCGAGGAAACTCTGGAAAGGGCGCTGCGCAAAGCGGTTCTTTTTTATGGGCTCGTGACAGACGATATCAAGATGGAGCTGGTGCCGGGGCCGAAGGACACGCTGGCGTTGAAGATGGTCTTTGTGCGTCCAGAGCTGGATCCCCAACAATACATGCACGAATTCTGGCTTTCGATCTGGTACCGCCTTGTGAGCTGGTTAGGCGGATCGCTCGCGCCACTGGAGAAGGTGACCTTCTCATATGTTCGGCCGGTGGTGCGTATCGAGGAATTTAAATACATGTTCCCCGCCACCTATGAATTCGATGCACCGTTCACCAGCCTCGTTTTTCGCCGGGATTTTCTGCAGAATCCGATCGTTCGCTCCAGGTCCGAGCTCAAGCGGTTGCTGTCGGTGGCGCCGCTCGGATTCATGACCGTTCCGGACTATGTCGTGAGTTATGGACGCCGTATCCGCAATCTTATTCTGCCGGAGCGCAAGCTACCGCTCGAATTCCCGGAATTCGACGAGGTGGCGGTGCGCTTGGGCATGGGGGAGCAGTCGCTCCGCAGGAAGTTACGGCAGGAAGGATCGTCTTATCGCGCCATCAAAGAGAATATCCGCCGCGATATTGCGATCGCGAAGCTTGTGCGGGGAAACTTTTCGGTGGCCGAATTGGCCGAACAGCTGGGCTATTCGGAGACGAGAGCTTTCACACGTGCATTTAGCTCGTGGACCGGCATGAGCCCGGTTCAGTACCGTGAGCATTTCCGCTCGCATGTCAGCCGATTGTCCAGCCGATCCTGACGCAGGTCCCGGGATGTTCATCTCGGTGCAAGAATAAGAACGTTTTTGTCCTATTTGGTGTCGTTCCTCTGACGCTACTCTCGCCCAAGAGCAAAATTTCCGGGGGAGGGATGCCAGAGCCGTTGTCGGGCTGCTTCGCAGCCACCGTTTCCCCGATGTTAAGCATTGGTCTGTTCTTGCGCCAACCGCGTTGCGGGCTGGCGATGGGAGACCATATGCGGAGAAAGTCATGAGTTCGATCCCGTCTTCGTTCCAGTTGGAGCCTATCGAGAAGGCCAGCGTCGATGAGCTGCGCGCGCTGCAGCTCACGCGAATGAAAAAGTCATTGCAGCACACCTACGACAACGTCGCGGGATTCCGGAAGAAATGCGAGGAGCGTCAGGTTCATCCAGCCGATTTAAAGCGGCTTGAAGATCTCAAGCTCTTTCCGTTCACCACGAAGCAGGATTTCCGGACAGGCTATCCGTTCGGCATGTTTGCCGTGCCGATGGATAAGGTCGTGCGGATTCATGCTTCCAGCGGCACCACGGGCAAGCCGGCGGTGGTCGGCTATACCGCCAACGATATGGATGTCTGGGCGAATGTGGTGGCGCGATCGCTTCGCGCGGCCGGCGCGCGGCCGGGCGACCGGGTTCACAACGCCTACAATTATGGGCTGTTCACTGGCGGTCTGGGCTCCCATGACGGCGCCCACAAGCTGGGCTGCATCGTCATTCCGGTCTCGGGCGGTCAGACCGAACGCCAGGCGCAGCTGCTTGTTGATCTTGCGCCGACGATCATCATGGTGACGCCGTCCTATCTTCTCAATATCGCCGATGAGGTGGACCGGCAGGGTATCCGCAAGGAGCAGCTCAGTCTGCGGATCGCGATGGTCGGCGCGGAGCCGTGGACCCAGGCGATGCGGGAGGAAATCAACAGCCGGCTGAATCTGACGGCAATCGATTACTACGGCATCTCCGAAGTGATCGGCCCCGGCGTTGCGTCCGAATGCATCGAAACGCTCGATGGTCCGACCTTCTGGGAGGATCATTTCTACCCGGAGATCATCGATCCCAACACCGGCGAAGTCCTTCCGGACGGCTCGCATGGCGAGCTGGTCGTGACGAGCCTGACCAAGGAAGCGTTGCCGATTGTCAGGTATCGCACGCGCGATCTGACGCGGTTGCTGCCGGGAACGGCCCGATCGATGCGACGCCTGGACAGGCTCACCGGACGGTCTGACGATATGCTGATCATCCGCGGCGTGAACATGTTTCCGTCGCAGGTCGAGGAGCAGATCCTGTCGCTTCCTGCCTTGGCGGGCCACTACCAGATTGAAGTATCCCGGCGGGGCACTCTGGACGATCTCACCATTTGTGTCGAACTCCGCCCCGATGCCGGAAGCGCCGACCCTCAGGATGTCGGCAAGTCACTCGCTCACAAAATCAAGGCTCATATCGGGGTCAGCGCGGCTGTGGACGTTCGCCCCAGCGGCTCAATACCGCGATCTGCCGGCAAGGCCGTTCGCATCATCGATCACCGCAAGCTCTGATCACAGATACTAACAGTTCGTAAGAGGAAATCATGAAGATCGAAACCCTTCTTCCGCTCGGCAAAGTGGATCCGGGCCTGCGCGCGCCGGACACGCCGCTGGATATCAGGACCATTGGCGACCAGGCCAAGCTTGTCGAATCGCTGGGCTATGACGGCCTGATGACCGAGGAAACGAAGGACGATCCGTTCGTGATCATGGCGCTCGCCGCACAGGCGACGACGACCCTGAAGGTCGGCACCGCGGTTACAATCGCGTTTCCACGCAGTCCGACGGTGATGGCTCTCAGCGCGTGGTCCATCCAGAAGCTGTCGGGAGGGCGCTTCATTCTCGGCCTCGGTCCGCAGGTGAGGGCTCACATTCTGCGCCGTTACGGCCTGGAGCCTCATCCGGCGGGCCCGTGGATGCGCGACTACGTCAAGGCGGTGCGCGCGGTCTGGGATTGCTGGCAGAACCGCACGAAGCTCGACTATCAAGGCGAGTTCTACAAGCTCGATCTGATGGTTCCGCTGTTTGATCCGGG